>NZ_JBFTIN010000039.1:0-53232 GCF_056394785.1 Rhizobium sp. 10N414
GTATTGCCCGACGCGATATGGATGCGGACATCGGGATACTTGCGGGCGATCTTGGCAAGGAAGGTTGGCAGCATGCCCATGGTGGCCGGATAGATGCTGCCGATCCTGATCTGGCGGATGCGACTGCCGCCGGCTGCCCGGGTCAGTTCGGTGGTCAGATCGATGTCGCTCAGGATCCGCACACAGCGATCATAAAAGGTTTCCCCTGCCCTGGTCAGTTCCACCCGTCTGGTCGAGCGGATGAACAGCGGACAGCCAAGCTCCCTTTCCAGCGACATCACATGATTGCTGAGTGCCGGCTGGGCAATGCACATCCTGGCTGCCGCCCGGCCGAAATGCAGTTCCTCGGCCACCGCTTTGAAGTAAGAGAGTTGGCGTAGTTCCATGGAACTAAATCCACACATTGTTCTATTGTATATCAACGTATCGTACATGGACCCGTTGGGCTTGTCATGAACAAAATGTGGTATGGAACCATTTTCCGCGAATCTTAAACGACGTGCCGAACAGCTCGGAATCTCAAATGCTGAAGTAGCAAGGCGAACTGGCCTGAGCGACCGACGGTACGGGAACTACGTCAGTGGGGCACGCGAGCCCGATCTTGCAACGCTTGTCCGGATCGCGACTATTTTGGGGAGTTCCGTGGACGAACTGCTCGGGCTTGGTAACGAGGAACGCGTTCGAAGCGCCGACGAGGTTTTTCAAGAACGGATATCGGCAGCATTAAAAGCACTGCATCAAGAGGACCTTGCCAGATTAGTTGTCATGATCGAAGCGCTGGCGAAAGCAAACGGCACATTCGGCTCGCGGTAACGATATTTGTCACCTTGATGGGAGTCGGCCTCACAAAGGAGGCGACTATATGCAGGGAATTCGGGTGCGTTGTATTCTCCACAATCGACCTCCGGGATAATCCAACAGCGCGACCTTTCAAAGTTCGGGTGCCCGTCCGAACCGACGTCCCGAGAAGCATGATGCCGCGCTCGGCTAGCTCCATGCACAATTCGTCAATCGTCAAATCACCCTTCTCAGCCACACGTTCCCGAAACTACGAACCGTGGTCGCCCAACGTGCCGCCGCCAATATGACCTGTCGTCTCGGCGACAGAGAGCTCGTCTCTCGCTTCAGAACAGCAAGGCTATTCACAAATCGAGCCGACACCCGCAAATGAGGGGACGTCCGCGATGAGTGTTGCCCTCTTCAACGAATGCAATAACACGGGAACGCAACTTGATCGGGTGGGAATTGCCCATGATCGGTCTCCTTCCAGCCATGAATCACAAATCAGCCGATTCGAGAACCTGGATCAAACAACGGACGACGCGTTTTAGCGCTCCGTTTTGAGCCTTTGATCGAAAGCCTCAATGACCAAATTTACCAGTTCCTGATGGATTTCGCGGCGTGAGTGCCCATCGCCGTCCGTGCAAATGGGCTCCTCGATGTCTGCGGACTTGGCCATCTCGGCCGCATCCGGCATACACACTCCGAACATGCTATAGTGGCTTGCATCCTTTAACATGAAATACCCGCCTTCGGGAATGACCCTTGCGATTCCCGAGGCGAGCAACGTCCGGGGGATCGTTCCAGGTTGGCCAAGGTTTATTATCTCGACGGGGATCGAAACCTTCAAAAAAGACTCGATCTGAAAGACATCTACCGGAGCAGGGTCGATTGCCATAGCAAACTCAATCCGCCTGTCGCGATTGTCGCGATCAGCAAGTTTCATGTCCATCGCATGAAGGTCAACGCCACTTTGTTTTACCCATCCGCAAAGTGAAGGATTGAGAGCATCGGTGTCACAGTAACTCCCCAGACGGATTGGATCGATACGACCACCAGCCAAAGCCAAGGCTGTATTCCCGCCCATCGAAAGCCCAAGCACACCCGTCTTTTTGGGCTCAAGGTGATCTTCGAAAACCGGTTGCTTTTCCAAAGCGTCGAGCGTTGCGCTGATATCCGCAGGCCTAAGCCAAAGCTTCACCGTTTCGGCTGCTGACCTGTTGGCTCCTCCGTTCCCGAAATGAAGAGGAGCTGCCACGATGAACCCTTGCTTGGCCAAGGGCGCTGCAATCCAACTCATCGCTTGGGGAGTTCCCCCCAAACCTGCGCCATGAGATAGCAAAATCAAAGGGTGTCTTCCGTGCGCAATAGGGGCATCGAGCATGGCTTCCGTTCCGTAAAAGAACTGACTTTCGCCGAGCGTGACAGGCTTGCCACCAGCGTCGGCCGGATACCAAACGGTCACGGGAAATTCAGTGCCTCGCTCCTTGGAGGGCGCTGTGATCTGCCGGACGCCGACGAGTGCACTGTCTGCGGCTGAGTGCTGCGCTATCGCCATTGAAAGGACGCTGGCGCAGAACATTGCAACGATTTTGATCAGCATTTTCCTCGAAGCTCCTCATAGCCGTGGGTTATGTCGGAACTTGTCGCGGATTGAAGAGCGACGCGCCCAAGATCACGATTTCGCACGTCCAAGATCACGATTTAGGACGTATCGCGCATCGGCGTTTGAACTCACGCGGGGCTATCGAATGGAAGCTTCTTTGGGCAGTTCGGGCGCGGCAGACGTCTCGCCACCAGTGTTCCGATAGCGGCTCGGGGTCATGCCCGTGACCCGTAGGAATTCTCTATTGAAATTTGATTTTGTACCAAACCCCGCCTCCAGCATGATTGCCGTTATCTGATCGCGTGTGGTCACCAGCCGCTGTTTGGCATCACTCACTCGATATTCATTCACCACCTGCGAAACGTTCCGACCGTAGGTTCTGTTCAAAGCGCCGGAAATCTGGCGTGCTGGAATACCTGAGCGCCTTGCGAGACGCTGTAAGGTCAGGTCTGGGTCACGATAAAGATGTTGTTCCCGCATCAATGCATCGATGTGATTTGCTATCGCTTTATCCTCCATAGCGTCCGAAGGAACCTGCTGTGCGGATGAGGAATGGTCGAAATCCTCCGAAAGCGCATTCCCCTCATCACCGGGACGGGCATTGTCCGCAACAGTGGCGGCGTAACCGGCAATGGCCAGCCATAAAACGCTCGCAACCGTAAGAACCATTCGGCCCTGCTCGCCCTTTCCAAGGAAAAAATCAACCGCCACAACGGCGTCGATGAAGGACGTCACGACCAGCATAACCGCCACTGCGACAAGCGCCTTGTGAGCAGTCCACTCATCAGCGACGCGTACAGAAGAAAGCGCGTCCGGCCCCTCTTTGGCAATCTTGAGAAGTGCAAGGCCGTAGCCGAGGTAAGTGGCAAAAAGAACGATATCGATTGGAGCACGCCATAGGGTGACCAGAATGGCAACGAGGATCGCAGGCAGCAGGTGTGGCAGGATATCGTTGGACGTTGCGAGCCTATCGCGTCGCAGCTGATTGAACGCGGCAAAGCATAGAGCTGGGAGGATCGCCGCCACGACCGGCTGAATGAGACGCGCAGGATACCAACCGAGGTTCCAATTCAACCCCGACAGGATCGCCTGAGCGGCAAACGTTGCAATGAGCAGAGAAAACAGACCGAGTTTATATTCCGCCTGCCGCATCGTCCGAAAGAGGATGAGGCAAAGAAGAAGGGATATGACAAATGGCAAAGGTATCGAAGGCATCGCTGAAAGTGACACTTTTTCCTGTACCAGCGACGATACAGGATAGATTGTTTTCTTCAATGACTGCAAAGGCGCATTGTTGGCATCTGTGTCACGGCGGTATTACTCGAAATGGCAAGACGCGCGCGAGCGAGGCAAACGGCGCCTACGATCGACTTCACTTTTCTCGACGACGAGAAGGTATAGGCGATGTCGCGCGGTCAAGATCAATCTATCATCCCTTCACCCTGAAGGTAGCCTTTCTTCCGGGGATCGGGCATGAGAATAGCGGCGACGAGCGCAATGACCATCATTGCGGTCACGTACCAGAAGAACCAACTCTCGTGACCGATTGACTTGAACCAAAGCGCGAAATACTCCGCCGTTCCGCCGAAGAGCGCATTGCCGATCGCATAGGCGAAGCCGACACCGAGTGCTCTTACCTGTGCCGGGAACATTTCCGATTTCACGATACCGCTGATGGACGTGTAGAGACTGACGACTGCAAGGGCGCCCGTCACGAGGAAAAAGGCGCTGAATGCGTTTGTGGTGCGCCCGATGACGGTTAGAAATGGAACGGTCGTCAGAATGGAAAGGCCGGCCCATAGAAGCATGGAATTGCGCCTGCCGATCCTGTCAGACATGGCGCCGAAGAGCGGCTGCATCAGCATGTAGACGAAAAGGACCGTCGTCATCGTCAGGCTTGCGACCTCCTTGTCGAAGCCGGCGGTATTGACGAGGTATTTTTGCATGTAGGTGGTGAACGTGTAGAAAATCAGCGATCCCCCGGCAGTGTAGCCGACGACGATGAGAAACGCGCGCAAATGGTTGCGCAGGAGGCCACTCAGCGTTCCCGCCTCCTGCATGGTGCGGGTCTCTTCAGTCGACGTCTCCTGAAGCGAGCTTCGCAGATAGAGCGCGATCACGGCTGCCACACCGCCGATGGCAAAGGGAATGCGCCAACCCCACGCACGCAGCTGCGCTTCGTCAAGGAACTGCTGCAGGATGACAAGGACGAGCACGGCGAGCAGCTGGCCGCCGATCAGGGTGACATATTGAAATGAGCCGAAGAAGCCGCGGCGACCGGCAAGCGCTACCTCACTCATATAGGTCGCGGTCGTGCCATACTCGCCGCCCACAGAAAGCCCCTGGATGAGGCGCATGAGAAGGAGCAGAAGCGGCGCGAAGACGCCGATCGAGCTGTAGGTTGGCAAAATGGCGATAACAAAGGATCCGCCGCACATCATCGTAACCGAAATCAGCATCGCACGCTTGCGGCCCACCCGGTCCGCAATGCGTCCAAACAACCACCCCCCGATCGGCCGCATGAGAAAGCCCGCAGCAAAGATAGCAGCAGCATTCAGTAATTGACTGGTCGCGTCGCCTTCCGGGAAAAACTCCGACGCGAAATAGAGTGCTAGGAACGAGTAGACATAGAAATCATACCATTCAACAAGGTTGCCCGAAGCACTCGCCATGATTGCAAAAACGCGTCGCCTCGTATCTGTTGCGTCAGGCGAAAGGGGAACTGAAGTCATGGGCTCTCCGAGATCGAAATATGTTGCCGAAGCGGGATTATCAACCACTCGTTGAGTAATTGATATAAGCTGCAGAATGCCACACGTCAGGGGAGAGTGAAACCATTATTTCGCACGGTACCTGGTGCTGATCACAGACTACTACTCCAAGTAATCGATCTGATCGTCCTCCGGTCGCGTCTCGCGCCAACGGCAACGCGGGCTTCGGTCCGGCATCGCCTTTCTCAAGGATGACATTCCGCCACCCGGCACGAGCGCGTTTACCAACGGAAAGACAATTGACGCGGCGGCTGACTGACGCGGAAGTTTGCCACAGGTCCGAAATTCTCAGACGAAGCGCGTTCGGCGACAACATCAACGCACACCGTGAATGCGGTAGAGTGTCACCAGGCCGGGAGATTCCTAGACGACCTATATAATTGTCACAGCCACGTTCTGAAGAACCAGGCGATGGCCGCGACAACCGAAGAACCTTGTTAAATGGTGGATGGAAATCGCCCCTTTTAACGTCAGAGCTGATCATCTCGTAGGCACCTCGCGTCCCGAACCGACGGCGCGTCCGAAATACGGCCGCCGCTCCGTTTCGCTTGTTCTTAGGGAATGACGGAGCCTCAACAGGTCCTTGCGGGCTACGAGGCCGACGAGCTGGCCGTTATCGGGATCGACGATTGGAATGCGGCCGGCATCGGTTACCAGCATCAGATCGGCAACGTAACCGACCGTGTCATCGGGGTGAGCAAGCGGCACGGAATTATCGGACACCAGATCGGCGAGCGGCTGACTGCGCTCCACACGTTCCTGCTGCCAGCGCAGAGCGTCACCGCGCGACATCAGACCCTTGAGGATGCCTAGGTCATCGACTACCGGATAGACCCGGTGTGTCTTCGATCGCGTGGTAAAGAAATCGATCGCCTCCCCGGCGGTCATATCGGCCCTGAGGCTATCGACCTTGGAGATCATGATGTCACGGGCGCGGGCAAACTCGAAGGGATCGATGCCATATTCGCGGGTGATGTGCTGGCCACGGCGGGCGATCTTTTCCGTCAGGATCGAGCGGCGCAGCAGGAGAACGGTGACCGCGTAGGCCGCCACCGTTGCCGCCAGCAGCGGCAGCAGCGCCTGGACATCGCCGGTCAGTTCGACGGCGAAGAAAGTGCCAGTCAGCGGCGCCCGCATCGTGCCGCCCATCATCGCCGCCATGCCGAGCAGCGCCCAGAAGCCCGGATCGCCCGGCAGAACAAGTCCGACAAGCCAGCCGAGCGCACCGCCGAAAATCAGGAGCGGCGCCAGCACGCCGCCCGAGGTGCCCGATGACAGCGCCACGAGCCAGATCGCCGCCTTGACCAGCAGGATTGTCAGCACCGCTTGCGGCAGCAGGCTGCTGTTCAGGAGACCATCGATGATATCGTAGCCGACGCCGAGAACTCGCGGTTCTATGAGCCCGCCAAACCCGATGATCAGCCCGCCCAGCGCCGGGCACCACATCCAATGGATGGGCAGCGCTTCGAACAGGTCTTCAATCTTGTAAAGAAGCGTTGTCAGGATGCCCGACTGTAGGCCGGAGAGGATGCCCATTCCGGCGCAGAGCAGGATACCCCACCAGGGCAGATCCATGTGGAATTGTCTTGGAAAGAGAGGACCGGCTTCGAACAGGAAAGGGCGCCAGCAGATCGACACGCAGGCGGCGACGGCGACAGGAATGAAGCTGCGCGGCTTCCATTCGAACAGCAGCAGTTCAACGGCCAGCATGATCGCGGCGATCGGCGAACCAAAGATCGCAGTCATGCCTGCCGCGGCACCGGCGACCAGCAGCGTCTTGCGCTCTGCCGAACTCAGGTGAAAGCATTGGGCAAAGAGCGAACCAATCGCGCCGCCAGTCATGATGATCGGGCCTTCAGCGCCGAAAGGGCCGCCCGTTCCGATCGAGATTGCCGAGGAAATCGGCTTCAAGATCGCCACCTTTGGCGACATCCGGCTGCCGCCGATCAGGATCGCCTCGATTGCTTCAGGAATGCCGTGGCCGCGGATCTTCTCCGAGCCGAAACGAGCCATCAAGCCAATGACAAGACCGCCTAGAACCGGGATTACCACCATCCAGACCGAGCGCGGGGCCGCTGCCAACGAGACGGCATGGGTACTAAGGCGGCCGAACCAGACAAGGTTGGTCACTAGCGAAATGAGGCTGACCAGGACCCAGGCGGCAAAAGCGCCGCCGGTGCCGACGATCAGCGCCATGCCGATCAGAGCGATGACGCGCTTGTCGGTGGTGAAGTCTCCGGCTTCACGCCGCGAAAGGCCGCCCATGAAATCATGCGGCCGGTGGGTATTTTGTGGGGACATGGGGGTTCCTGTTGACAGGCTGGCAATGAAGGCCCAGATATATCGTATTACGATCTAATGCAAGTCATGCTTTGAGGAGCAGGCCGATGCCCAAGGAAGCCCTGTCAGAGACCGAATATGAGGCACTTGCCAATCTGAGATACCGGATCCGCAAATTCCGCCAGTTCAGCGCCGGGGCGGCCAGCCGTCTCGGCCTTTCACCACCGGAGCATCAGGCGCTTCTCGCCATCAAGGGGTTGGGGATCCGTGGCGAAATGAGCGTTTCCAGCCTCGCGGAGAAGCTGTTTCTGGCGCCTGCCGCGGCCACGGAACTGACGGAAGGATTGAAAGCCCGCGGCTTTCTGACCGTCGTCATCAAGCCGAAGCGCCGCATCGTTGTTCGATTGACAGATCAGGCGGAAGAGCTATTGCGTCGACTGACGCCTGCCCATCTTTATGAGATCCGGGAAATGGCGCCGGAGTTGATGCAGGCGCTGCGCGCGCTGCAGGATCACCGGCGGATGGAGATGGCGGCATGGATGCAGTGATCTTGCAGGTGGCAAGCCAATAACGGCAGGAGATTGATGGCCAGGAAGCAGATGGACGATCTGTCGGATGCCGATTACGAGGCGCTGTCCAACCTGCGCCATGCACTGCGCCAGTTCATGGATTTCAGCGCCTCGGCCGCCCACGAAGAAGGATTGCCGGCGCAGCAGCATCAGGCCCTGCTCGCCATCAAGGGCCACAACGGCGAGGAAGCGATGTCGGTCGGCCTGCTTGCCGAGCGGCTGCTGATCGCGCCGCATTCGACAACCGAACTCGTCGGCCGGCTGGTGGCGGCGGGATATGTGTCGCGCACAGTCGATCCCAACGACAAGCGACGCCACACGCTTGCGCTGACCCAGAAGGCCGAAGCGGTCCTCAAACGGCTGACGGCTATTCATCTGAGCGAGATTCGCGAGATGGCGCCACGGCTGATCGCCATCCTGCACGGCCTCCAGGATGGAGTGGAGCTAAATGGTCGCGCGAACATAGGTAGTCAGAAAAGCAATCCGTTTGAAACATGGATGTCAAACGTAAAGAGTCGATAGACGTACCTCTTACTACGGGATCCGATGCAAGAAGCCTCACATCAGGGCGGCACTCCGTGGCTTGCCTCGCCCAAGAGGACAACGTGCTTGTCAGCGAAACGGTCGAACAGATCGCCGAAGTGCGGATCGTGAAATTGGCTAAACGGTTCCGCTGCCTCTTTGATCAACGCCGGCAACGCCGGGCGACTACGGATCGGAGGAAGATCGGGTCGGTGCCATCCCTCCCATTGCCGCCAGCAACCGCTCATCGCGAAGGCCACGACCACGCAAATGCCGTTCAACCATGAGATCGCGTGAGTAGGCCATATCCAGCATGGGGAGATCCTCCTCCCCACCGAACGACGGAACGGCCTAAAGGTTGCGGCGCTCGCATCATCCCGGTTTTCTGGATGCGTCAGGAAACCCCAAATGCGTTCGAAGCATGCATCCAGAAATCAGGGACTCGTTCGGGGGGACGTTCTCTAGCCGCATCCATCAAATTTTCCCTGCTGATCAGGAGCGTCAGAGGGCGGATCCCGATCGCTCATGCGCTAGACGGGTTCGAACGCTGGCCCGCCACGTCATCGTAGCGCGCGGATCGAGTTAATCCCGGAAAAAAACTTGCGGCCTACGCCTTGAACACAGGCCAGTTCGAGGGCCAAGGCGTGTTTCAAGCTCAAGACCCGGGTGGTGCTATCGCCGACACGAGCGACACGGCGAAGGTAGTGGAGCCAGAGCCTGCCGATGCCGCGCCGGCTGAAAGCGAGGCCGAGCCTTCAAAATGCAAACGATATCGAAGCGGCGGGTATCAGGATTGATCTGTCGAGGATGGGCTGTCAGAAATGACTTATCGAGCAACGCTAAACGCGGCGATGAATCAGGGATCGACAATCGCAACGTTCAGGTCATCGAGTACATTCGCGAGACCCGGCGCCCGTATCAGCTTTGTTGCGCCGACTGCCTTCAGCTTCCCGATGGCTCGATCAAACACCGCAAGATTCGTGTGCCCGTTTAGCCTTGACGGATAAATGATGCCGTCGACCTGATCTCGATGTTCATGGAATGCAACAGCCCATTTGCGAGCAAGGGATTGCTTGGAGGATTTTGCCACATCCGTCGGCACACCCATCTTGATCGCTCCGTCGTCGCGCAGATCAATCATCGTCAGTGGGTCGATCACCTCGATCTGCGCGTACTGTCGGTTGTGAAGCGCTGACTCGGAAATGGGGAGATCGCCGATCGAGCCATCGCGTTGGTCTCGCAGTACGGCTTCGAGAAAGCATACTTTGATGGTGCCGCCCATGTAGAGGACCCCAAAGCGATTGGCGGGCTTGCGGCGCCGCGGATCGCTGAAGCGGCTCGGTGTCTTTCCGAAGCCGAGCGGATCAGGGTATCTATCGAGGTAGATGCGGCCGAACCGTGAGCCGGGCGCGACGACGTGTAGATGCAGGCGTGCTGTTTCGAAGCCGACGGGCGGCAGTGCACTTCCCATTTACCGGAAATCTCGCCCAACGCTTTCCGCTACCGCGATCACCTGCTTAGTCCGTCCACGCTCCAGTGCTTCACGACCCGTCAGACCATCCAGTTCACCATGCGGCTGGACCAGGAAGCGATAGACTGCCCAGGCTCCACCGAGCATTTCGTGAAGGATAGGGAGTGCAGCAAATGGCTTGCCATCGGAATCGAGCTGCCAATCGGGGAAGCGATACCCACGCTTGGCCCCGTCGAGGCCGAGCACAAGACCGTTTTGCCGCTTGGTATTGATTGTCACCCGCGTCGTGCCGAGCAGGCGAGCAAAGTCGTCAGCGCTGAGCATTTCGGCGCGCTCGAGGATTTCTGCTGCTTTCGAGCGTCCGCGTGCCCGGGCTGCGGCAAGAGCTTGCTCAAGGCCAGCATCTGCGGTGTTGTCCTCCTCAGATGGCGCAGGGGCGGCCAATGCGTCGTCTTCGACCGGGGTTACGACCATCTCGCCTTCTGGATCGACGTCAACGCGGAAGCTTACACGTCTGCCGGCGGTTCGACTCCTTGAAATGGCCTGACCATATTGCTGCAGCAGTGTCTGCACGCGCTTCGGCTTGTCGGACAGGACTTTGGTCGCACTATCCGGAACTTTGATTTTGAAGCCGCTCATGCCTTCCGGCAGCGCACCGGCGCCTGTCGCCAGGAAAAAAGCCATGGACCTATCTGGTCCATCCCTGCGGGTCGAGCCGCCCTTGATGCTGGGTTTTGCCTTGGGAGATGCCATAACTTGCCTCCATACAGAAGTACTTATATGGCAAAGATGGATAAGTTCGTCAAGTTGGTAAAGGCATTTTTAGTCCATGGCACGCATAAGGCCAGGCGATCCAGAGCGAGGGCACAGGAGCGAAGGACCCAATTGCCGACGCCGTAATGCTTCCGGATGGCCGCTCCGTCAATGTGGGGCATTATGGCGGCGCTCCAGCGGCAGTCGTTCTCAAGTCAGACGGCGGCCTCGATACATCCGTTTCAAACGACGGCGTCATCGAGCTCCCCAACGAAAAGGTCAAATCAGGTTTCAACGCCGCCTTCCTGTCCCCGGATGGGAAACGCATCGCGATCACAAGTGACGTTGACGAAAAAGGAGCGCGCCTGGTTGTTCTGAGCGAGGAGAATTGAAACCGCGGCGCCCTTCGTGCGATGAGCGCCACCCATTAAGCTTTGTATCAAGCCCCGGTAGTCGCTTGCAGTTGGTTCAGGTCAAGGCGCGAGCGCAGCAGAAGCGAGATCACCATCCGATTGACCTCGGAGCACCTCGACAAGCTCCAGAAAATAAGCCTGTGCGACTGTCGGAATCCAATCCTTCCGCAAGGTAAGGCCAATGGGTCTTGCTGTATGTTCAAGATCTACAGGAAGAGCTCTGATAAGACCCCTCACGAACAGACAGGACACCACGAACAGCTTAGGCGCGGCGGTGGAAGCCGATACGATAAACTACGCCATGGCCGGCGCTTCGCTGCGGATCGAGAAACCGGTCTTCCACCCGGGTGCCTGGTCGCCGCAGTTCGAGGTGGGCATCGAGCATGAATTCGAAAACACCTATGGTAGCTATACTGGCGAAGAAAACTACCTCGCCACCAAAGTTGGCTTCGGCCGCCGCTTTGGCAACTCGGGATACTTCAATGTGGCTTATTCCCGAGAGGACGGGTTCACCGGCGCCCGACATCAGCAGGCGTTGACCTTCATCTACTCGCTGACCTTCTGACAGCACACCTTAACGAGCGACAACAACTCGGAGCCAAGTCTTGGAATTTGGCTCCTTGCTACACCTTATCCCCGGCCCTGGATTTTAGGCGTCGCGCTGTCTGACGCTCACCTTCGAGGCCGCAGGCATAACCTTTCAGAGTGAAGGTGAGATTACCGATGGAGGAATAGGCGTCCGCCTTCGATCGCAGGATCGGCATTAGACGTGGACAGGGATACATGTACGAGTTTGCTTGGTGTTCTTGAGCGGATACGAACCCGCGACCCCTACATTACGCAGATCTGGATCTTGAGCAGCGCTCATCGCGGTTTCAACTGGATGGCTGCACCATAAACAAGGTTCTGGCCTTTACCCCTCTCTTCGGCGAAGGCTGCCAACAATGGTGCTGATCTCTTCCTCCAAATGCCGTCCGCGATAAACGAACGACGTTTCGTGGCGCGCGTATTGACCATCTCGATCGGCGCTGAGCCAGTTGTATGACCCGACGCAAAGAAGGTCAGTGTCGATCGCTACGATCTTGCTATGCAGCTTCGGGAGCTTGTGCAGCCGAACCCCCTGCTGCCGATGGATTGACCCAGATGGAAGCGGTCGAAAAGGCATGCTCATAGATTAGGCCGAGGTTGAGCAGCGGATCAGCGAACACGTCGACTTCGGCGCCCCGCTGGACGGCGGCGTTGAAGGCCGCAAGGATTCCAACTCGTTCCATCGTTGAAGCGATCACCCACGGGCTGACGATGGTGTAGCGGCGTCGACCCTCAGACAGCGCATTCAGCAGGAAGGCATGATGCCCAGCTGCATCTCGAAGCATTTGAATCTGACCGCTCCCCTGCTTCAGGTCCTCGCGCGGCTCGACCGCAAACTCAAGCGCGTTCCGCTCTGACGCGAACAGGAAGTCCGCGAAGAGAGCCCTTGGCGACCCGGCTTTCGCGGCCGCCATAACGTCCATATCGGCAAATACCAGACAACTGTCCTTTGCCCGCGAGACCATCACGTTCAGCATACTTGGCGAAGCGTCGACGAAACCACCGTCAGCATGTATCTAGTAGACGGGCGAGAAGATCACGACGGATCGCTCAGCGCCTTGAAGCGCGTGGACTGTTCCGATTGTCATCCCTACGCGGCCGTCGAGAGCGTGATGACGCCCCCGAGAGGCATGGCGTCGCGTGCGTTTACGACCAGGTTCAGGAGTGCGGTCTCCGACTGGTTGGCGTCGGCCTGAACTTTCGGCAGAGCCAGCGGGAAACTCGTGACAATTTCGATCGACGGGCCGATCGACCGCTGAAGCAGGCCCGCCATTCCCTTCACGAGGTCGGACACGTCGACCGGCTCAAGCTTGAGTTCCTGCTTGCGGGAGAAGGCAAGCAGCCGCTGTGTCACGGCCGCGCCCCGTTTTGCCCCTTGGATGGCGTTCTCGATCAGATCCTGACCGGCGAGAGCCCGTTTCTTCGCGATCTCGAGACTGCCTAGAATGGCCATCAGTAGATTGTTGAAGTCGTGCGCGACGCCGCCCATGAGCTGGCCTACGGCTTCCATCTTTTGGGCCTGGAAGAGTTCGAGCTGTGCTCGCTCGTGCTTCCTGCGTCTGTCACCTCTCCGTAATGTCGCGCGTAATCTTGGCAAAGCCGATGAGCGTGCCGTCTTCTGCCCGAATAGGGTCGATGATGACATCTGCCCAAAAGCGCGTCCCATCCTTTCTGACCCGCCAGCCTTCTCTTTCGAACCGGCCCTCGGATGCGGCGATTTCTAGCGCTCTTCTTGGCAGATCGTCGGCCTTGTCCTCGTCGGTATAGAACTGCGAGAAATGCCTACCAATGATCTCTTCGGGTTCGTATCCCTTGATGCGGCGGGCGCCCGCATTCCAACTCGATACGTGACCGTTCGGATCGAGCATGTAGATGGCATAGTCGATCACGCCTTCGACCAGCACGCGAAACTGCTCCTCGCTTCGGTTCGGATCTTCGGTCTGCCTACGCTCTAAAAGGTCGATGGTCATGCGGAATTCCGATTGCGTGTTTCTCGAGGTAACTAGTTATCCGCCCTGGATTCGCAAGCCCAAGTCCAACTGGAAGCAAGACATTGAGCCCGTGATTGCGCTCCGGCGTTAACCCATTGCCGAAGAATACGTTTCCATCAATTCGCTCTTGCCTAATATTCAATTCATGGCTGGCTCGCGACCTGACCCGAAATGGCGGGCCGCGGGGACCGAGCAGCCATTTGGCCTTGCTCGAACGCCAGAGGAAGAGAAACTGGGGACTCTCCGGAGGCAACGCTCCCGAGTTTCTCTTCCGACCGACATTGCAACGCAGTCATCAGACCGGCTCCTCACCTCGTTGGCGAATGATCCTCGACGATCGGTACCTTCGGCTTCTTTCTCACGTCCTCTGCTCCGCAGCTCCATTTGTCGAAACTTGCAAACGCGGCTCTGGTTCCGTTGTTGTAAACGAAAGTTCGAAGACGAGTCCGTCGGGGCGATAGTCAGTCCGGCACACCGAGCGCGCCCTCGACGGGAAAGCTCGCTCGATCAGGACGGAGCCGAAGCCCTTCCGGGCAGGCGCGCCGACAGGAGGACCACCGCTTTCGGTCCAGGTGAGGTCGAGCCGTTCGCGCTCCTTGCGCCAGGCGATCGAAACCTTTCCTGTCTCGTTCGAGAGGCTTCCGTACTTCGTGGCGTTGGTTGCCAGTTCGTGCACCACGAGTGAAAGCGGCAGTGCGAGATCGGCGGCAAGGACAACGTCGGGTCCTTCGAGCCGAATGCGCTCGCAACCGCCATCAAGATGAGCCTCCATTGCGGCCACAATGACTTCACGCACCGACGACGACGTGGTCTCCTTCGAAAGTAGCAAATCATAGGTCCGGGCGAGCGCGGTCAGGCGCTCGGAGAAGGAGCGGTAGCGTTCGGGTTCCACCTTCGAGAAGGTCTGACGGGATATCGCCTGTACGAGCGTGAAGCCGTTCTTGACGCGGTGCGCCAGCTCCCTCATCAGCAGAGCACGCTCCTCAACCACCTGCTCGCTCTCGAGGCGGCGACGGTCGAGTTCTTCCAGCAGGCCATCGAGCGTCGCTCCGACCGCGGACAATTCATCGGACCCCTTCATGCCTGTCCTTGCCTTCGTCTCGCCGTTGCGCCAGCTGTCCATCGTCGCCGCGATGCGTTCGATTGGCGCGAGCAGGAACTTGTTGCCGATGAAGAACGCGGCGACGAAAGCAAGCAGCACTCCCCCCGCAATGCCAAGCATGTTCGCGAGTGTCGACCTGTTAATCTGAGCGAAGGCCTCCTCCTTTGAGAAGCCTGCACTGACGTAAAGCGGGCTGCCCGGCAGAGCGATCGGGCGGAATCCGAGGATCCGCTCGGTACCATCCTGGCTCGTGACATCGATGACGCCAGGCTCGTCGGCATGAATGAGCGACTGGAATTTGTCCGGAATGACGGTGCCGACGAACCGTTCGGGAAACGGCACCCGCGCAAGGATCGTCCCCTTTCCATCAGCTATCGTCACGGCATTGCCGGGGGAGACGCCGCGCTCGGTGATCCTGTTCTGAAGCCAGTCCAGCCGGACGCCGGTGACCACGACTCCCTTTAGATTGTCGCCTTCCATCAACGGCATTGCGATCGGCAACACGGCCGTATCCGAGATCCTGCTCATCGTGTAGGTGCCAACGACCGTCTGCCGAGAAACGATGACTCCCTTCAAATAATCACGGTCGGCGAACGTCGTGCCGGCCGGTATCTGCTGACTGCTGCAGACAGGGCTCCCGGTTGTATCGAGGACGAAGATCGTTCTGACGTTTGGAACGTTTTCCGCTACAGACTTCAAGCTCTCGTTGCAACTCGCGGCGTCGAGATGACGAACGGCGGGCATGGCGGACACCGAGACAAGCATGGCGCGGACGCCTTCGATGATCCGGTCGACCTCTGACGAAGCCTGACGAGCGGCTTGCGCAGCGTTGGCTCTCACCTCTTCGTTCCGCTGGGCACGCAGCGCGACCTCGTTATACACGAGCATAGCGACAACGGGCGCGAGGGCCGCCGCTGCGACCGCTACAAGCTTCAGCTTCATGTGGCCCCCCACTCAGACCCAAGGTCGTAGCACGCGCGCGAAACCTTGGCTATCCGGTGAGTTCAATCCCGCAACCTCCAGATCTGGCGGAACAAACCGCCGTCGCAATCATTTCGACGCGAGGAAAAGGAGGAGCTGGGAAATGCATTCAGATCGTCATTTTGAACGCCGGCGGGTGTTGCGTGGCAACGCCTATACCCTTGAGGAGTTTCGGAGCCGATACGGCCTTCATCCGGACGTGGCCGAGGACCTGTTCTATCGCTTCGGGCCGTCATCGATTGAACTGGACATCCTGATGGCCGCGAAGACGCGCGTTGCGTCGATCCACGCGATAACGCAGGAAATCGGACTCTAGGCACGTCCTCCACAGCGATGTCGACGGAAGGCGGATTACAGTCGTGGACGCTCGTCAGCAACCTTTCCTCATGAAGGTAAGCGGGGTCTCGGCTTGCTGTTGCGGAACCTCTAGCCGGACCTTCTTTCGAAATGGCGGCCCTTTCGCAGGGCTGCCGACGCTCTGTCGTCTCGGCGTCTCGCACTCCTCCAACGGAACAGAATGCCTCCGATCGTGTTTTTGTTTCACCGCGAATAAGGAGTCAGTCGATGAGCATTTTCGAACGCATACGCAACGCGATTTTGGGCGACGCCAACGCAGCAACGCCCGCTCAAGCGGCTTCCGCTTCCCCGTTGACACCGCCAGCGGCGCCCGATGCTGATCCAGTGCCGCCTCTGGGGCCAGGAGCACCCCAGTCGGATCAGATCGCCGAGCGTCCGCCGATCGTCACCGACCCGGCCACTGGTGCGCCTCCGCCGCCTCAGGCCCCCGCGATCGATATCGCGGACGTGCTCGATCAAGCCGCAAGGAGTTCAGGACAGAAACTCGATTGGAGACATTCGATCGTCGACCTGATGAAGGCCGTGGGGATGGACGCAAGCATGCAGGAGCGCAAGGAACTGGCATCCGAGCTGGGCTACTCGGGCGACAAGAGCGATAGCGCGGCTATGAACACGTTTCTGCACAAGACGCTGATGAAACGGTTGTCCGCGAATGGCGGAAAGGTGCCGCCCGACCTGCTCGACTAGAACCCGATCTTGCTCCAGTGAGCCGACCATAGCATGCGAACTCAGAGCGTTCACTCTGGTGGAGTACAGTCCAACATAGGCGCCGATCAACATCGCGGCGATGTCGTCCGCGGTAGAATGGCCCTCGTTGAACAACTGAACGGCCGCATTGCAAAGGACCGTGGACGCACGCTCGTCAGGGCGAACCTCGTAGTATCGGTACCAGGCTCGAACTGCGTTCGACCTCGTTTCGAAATCGAGACTTCCGCAATCGCGCTGCATCACCGCGATCGTCCCGGTTTCATTTGCGCAAGTGTGGCTCGAACAGTCTGGCGTTCGATCGCGTCGAGTTTGTGGCGTCCCCAGAACGGAAGCAATCTGCCGTCACGCTTGTAAACCAACTCCAACCGGCTCAAGGCAACCTGCAGGAACATTTTGCAATCGTGGACATTTCTTTCCGAGCAACCTGCCGCCCATTATTGGTGCGGACAATTGGTATGCGTATCGAACTCTATGTTCCGCGTTCCAAGAGCGGCTCAAAAAATGGGCACATCGTTCAATACAGCGTGCGCCACGGGGACTGAACGCCTCAGGGTTTATTCGGGAGTTTTACATTCGAGAGCCGAAGCCACGGAGGATTGTCGGCGTACATCTCGCGGATCAAATTCTTAATCTGTTCCACCTTGGAATTTGGCTCATCGTACCGATAGCTCATGATTACTGGTGAGGTTGCCTTCTCGTCCCGAATTGTGCGATATGACACGTCGTCCGGCCGCTGTCGTTGGGACGCTGACGGGATGATGCAAACCCCTGCGCCGGCTGCGACCATTCCCAGGGCGGTTTGGATTTCGCGAACTTCCTCGATCTGCGAATGCGCAATTCCGAGCTCGGCGAAAAGTGACATAACTTCGTCCGCGAAACTCGGCCTCGGCACGGACGGGTAAAGGATGACCGTTTCGTGAGCCAGTGATGCGAGGTCTATAGGCTCTTCAGACGCAGACAACGGGTGATGCTTTGGAAGCGCTACGACAAGGCGCTCCTCACGAAGCGTCAGACGCTCCACCTCGCGATCGTTGAATCTGACGCGACCAAAACCGAGATCGATACGCCGCTCTTTCAAGGCGCTGACCTGCTCCGTCGACATCATCTCCCGGATTTCTATGTCAAGGTCGGGCCAGAGATGCCGCATGCGGCGAACCAGGTCCGGGATGCCGCCGTATAGCGTGGAGCCGACGCAACCGATAACAAATCGCTCCCGCTTCGAACTGCCGATCTTGCGCGTCTGCTCGATGATATGTTCAGTTCGCAAAAGAATGTGAGTCGCCTGTTCGTAGAGAAAGCGGCCCGCCTCCGTCAAGGCGATCGGCCGCTGGCTACGATCGACAAGCACTACGCCGAGTTCGTCCTCAAGCTGTTGGATCTGCCGGCTAAGCGGCGGCTGGGCGATGTGGAGCAGTTCGGCAGCCCGTGAAAAATTCCGTTCGCGGGCGACCGTCACGAAATATCTCAGTTGTCGAAGATCCATCTGCCAGCCTCCCAACACATTGTTTGGGACTATCGCCGCCCGTCGCCGAGCCGTCCAGTGAGATGGCGCAACCCGGCTTCTACCGGCGCAGAAAGTCATGAACTGCCGAATTGAAAGGGTGTGGAGTTTCCACGTTGACGATATGGCGGCCGGGTAAAGAAACATGCCTGCCGTCGCGCACCCCGTGCGCGATGCTCTCGAGATCGGTGGGCGGGCATACGGCGTCGTCGGCACCAGACAGGGCAAGGATCGGGTTGGAAATCGAGGCAATCTCCTCTCTCAAATCTGCATCCCTCAGTGCTTCACAACAGCCGAGGTAGCCTTCTTCTGAAGTCCTCGAGAAGCTGTCGAGCACGCCTGTCACCACGCCTGGGTTGGCGGCGGCAAAATCCGGTGTAAACCACCGCTCGGCCGTAGCGGGCACCAAGGCGGCGAGACCGTTTGTCCTGACGTCACCGATCCTTGCGGTCCACCCCTCGGCCGTTCCGATTCTGGAGGCGGTGGCACACAGCACCATCTTTCCAAATCGAGGTCCGTGATGGACCCCAAGCCATTGTCCGGTGAGGCCGCCGATGGAGAGACCGCAAAAGTGAGCGCGGGAGATGTTGAGGGCGTCCAGAAGGGAGATCACATCGCTGCCGAGATCATCGAGTGCGTAGGGCGCAGGTGGTGGCGATGACAATCCGTGACCTCGACGGTCATAACGCAGGATCCTGAAATCGTCGGCGAGTTCGCTGACCTGTTCGTCCCACATGTGCAAGTCCGTGCCGAGCGAGTTGCAAAACACCAGCCATTCCTTGCTGGAGGCAGTGTCATCAGTGCCATCGAGCCGAAAATGGAGGCGGTGGGTGGGTAGGTCGAGAAATGGCATTCGATCAAGATTCCGATCAAGGCGGTGACGACGGCCCGAGATCCGGGCCAAGGGGTCGCGCGGAAGAACGCCGCGCGACGTCTACTTAAGCTGCGACAGCCGGAACTGAAGCGGTTCTTCGGCTGTTGCTGAGGGCGAACACCACCATCGCCACGGCCGAGACAGCAGCGGGAAGGGCGAAAATCAGGAAATTCTGCTGTAGCGGCAGGTTCTGTCCGAGCAGGACGCCGCCCAAGGTCGGGCCAACGATGGCTCCGATGCGGCCGACCGCTGACGCCCATCCGAGGCCGGTCGAGCGGACGGAAAGATTGTAAAGCTGGGCGACGCTTGCATAAAGCAGGATCTGGGTGCCGATCGTCGTGGCGCCCGCGACGAACACCATCAGGAAAAGAAGCGCCGGCGGCAGGTTGAACCCGATCAGGGCGATGGACGCTGACGCGGCCGCAAAGAAACCGATGACAACCTTGGCGAGGCCGAACCGGTCGCCTAGCCAGCCGCCCGCTATTGCGCCGACCATGCCGCCGAAGTTCAGCGAAAACAGGCTAAGCAGGCTCGCCTTCTCTGCATAGCCGGCCTCCTGGAGCACCTTCGGGAGCCACGACGAAAGCAGGTATACAAGCAGCAGGCAGCAGAAGAACGACACCCACAGCATCAGAGTGCGAAGCGTACGCTGATGCCTGAACAGTTCGGAAACCGATGCGGACGCGCCTTTGTGTTCCGAAAAGACCAGCCGATCTGCAGGTGAAAGCGACGCCGTCGGCACCACCTTCGCGTAAATCGTCCTGGCCTGTTCCTGGCGCCCTTGGCGAATGAGGAAACCAAGCGATTCAGGAAGCTTCCATAGAATGATCGGCAATACGACGAGTGGAACCGCAGCGACAAAGAACATCGGCTTCCAGCCATAATGCGGGATCATCTCGATACCGAGCCCCGCCGCGACCATTCCGCCGACGGAATAGCCGGAGAACATCAGGGCGACCATCGTCCCCCGAAGCCGCTTAGGCGCATATTCGTTCATGAGGGCAACCGCGTTTGGCATCAGTCCACCGCACCCAAATCCCGCGATGAAGCGGAAGATCTGAAACTCGAACGGTGAACTCGCAAATCCCGTCAAAAGCGTTGACGAGGTGAACAGGATGAAACTGATGGCAATGCCCTTCTTGCGACCGATCCGGTCGGCGAGTGGCCCGAAGACCAGCGCGCCGAACATCATTCCAAACAGTGCCCACGCCTGCAGTGCACCTGCCTGCGGTTTTGAGAGGCCCCACTCCGCGATCAAGGTCGGCAGGACGGTGCCTGCCACGAAGACGTCGTAACCGTCGACAACAAGCAAAAGGGCGCAGAGCGCCACGACCGCCCACTGAAACGCTCCAAAGGGCGCATTGTCTATTGCGTCATTCACATCGATGTTGCGCATTTTCTCCTCCCCGAGTTGCTACGCATTTTTCAAGAACAAGTGGTCAGCCGAGATCACCTCCGGCGACCGGCAGTATGCTTCCAGTGATGTATGAGGCCTCGTCGGACGCCAGAAACAGGATTGGCGCAGCCTGCTCGGCGATGCTGCCGTAGCGTTTCATGAAGCTCGATTGCTTTACCTGCGCGACGACCTCGCCCATCCAGGTCCTTTCCTCGTTGGTGTCGCCTTCGGCGTTCCGAGGGATAGACCTTGCAGGGGCCTCCGTGCCGCCCGGCGCTGTCGCCACGACGCGGATGTTCCGTTCGGCCAACTCCATTGCGAGCGACTGGGTGACAGCATTGACCCCACCTTTCGCCGCCGAGTAGGGCACGCGGTGAATGCCTCGCGTTGCGTTCGACGACACGTTGACGATGGTGCCGCCGCCACGCGCCAGCAGATGTGGAATGACGGCGTGGCATCCGTAGAGTGTCGGCATCAGGGATCGACGTATTTCCGCGTCGATCTGCACCGGCTCGAATGCCTCGAAGGGACGCATTCGGATCGCACCGCCGACATTGTTGATCAATATGTCGATTCCGCCGAAGGTTTCCGCGGCGAAGCGCATGGCTTCCAACGCGCCGTCGTAGGTCTCGAGATCAGCGAGAAACGAGGCCGCATTGGCGCCCGCCTCGCGGGCCACGTCCCTCACAAGCTCAGCACGATCCACCAGAACTACGCGAGCGCCTTCGTCGGCGGCGCGCAGCGCCACGGCGCGGCCAATTCCTTGCGCGGCCCCCGTCACAACGATCACCTTGCCAGCAAAGCGTTCCCGATAGCTGGTCATCGTCATGCCGCCTCTTTCGCGACCGCATTCGGCGTAAACTTCTCATAGTAGAAGCTGTTGGGGCTCACACCATTGTCGTCGAAGTGCCTGCGCACCGCATCGACCATGGGCGGAGGGCCGCAAAGATAGACGTCGACATCACCACCATGAAGAACCTCTTCCGGCATATGCTGCGTCACCCAGCCCTTGCGCGGGTGGCTGGAGGCATTCTCGGCCACGACGGTCGTGAAGCTGAAATTCGCCAGACGGGCGGCATAAGCCTCGATCTCATCGACGAGAACGAGATCGAGATCGCGCGTCACGCCGTAGATCATGTGGATCGTCTGGTCAGATTCAGCGCGGGCGAGCGTTTCAAGCATCGAGAGGAAGGGAGCAAGCCCGGTGCCGCCGGCCAGAAACAGCAGCGGGCGCTTCACTTCACGCAGATAGAAACTTCCCAGCGGACCAGTCAGGTCAAGCTTGTCGCCTGGCTTTGCCCCGGCGAGCCAGCCGCTCATCGCACCATCGGGAATCCGCTTGATGAGAAAGGCGAGACGCTGGTCGCCCGGCGCCGAAGAGAAGGAGTAGGAGCGGCTCTGACCATAGCCGGGAACGTCGATATTGACGTACTGGCCGGGCAGGAAGGCCGGCGAGGATGCCTTATCCACTTCCAGTTCAAGGACAATCGCAGCATCTTGGTGTGGCGTCACGGCAGTAACGGTCGCCGCAAACTTCTGATGGCCGGTCTTGCAGGCGAGCGAGGTCGTCGGCACTGAAAGAATGCAATCCGATGTCGCTCTCATCTGGCAGGTGAGCACCAAACCGCTCTCCGCCTCGTCCGCGGTCAGGGCGTCCTCGATATAATCGTCACCGAGGTCGTAGCTGCCGCTTTCAGCCCGGCACTTGCAGGTGCCGCACACGCCGTCGGAACAATCCATCGGCAGGTTGATCTTGGCGCGATAGGCAGCGTCGAGGACCTTCTCGCCGCTGTTGCATCCGATGAAACGGGTAACGCCGTCCTCAAAATTCAATGCGATCTTATAGCACATGGCTCCTCCTCCGGGCCGCGGTTGCACGGGCCGGTCCTCAGATGTGATAGATGTCGATGACCTGGCGGATGTAGTCGTTCTTCAGCACGATCTTCTTGTCCGAGATCAGCAGCCCGCCGCCGGCCCTTCGAAGGGTGACGAACATGGTTCCGAAAAACTGGTCGGTGACCTTGTAGCGATGGTTCAGCGTGTGGAAGTTGTAGCGGACATCGACCTCCTCACCACGGTCCTTTAGGATCTCGACGTTCGTGACATTGTGGCTGGTGCGCGGTTCCGGGGTCGAAGCGCCGGAGCGCTCCGTCTTGATCCGGAAGACGCGATCTTCCAGACCATCCCGGCTCGGATAGTAGATCAGCGATATCTGGGTCTGCGGATCGTCGGTGATCTGGTCGTCGTCATCCCATGCCGGCATCCAGTAGGTCACGTCGGGTGTGTAACAGGTCAGCCATTCATCCCACTGCCGATCATCCAGTAGCCTTGCCTCACGATAGAGGAAGGCACAGATGTCCTGGTACGAAGACGTGGTGATTTCAGGAAACGAAATGGTCATGCCGCACCTCCGCTCTTTTCCATCGAGAGGGCGTCACGCATGACCTTGGCCCAGTATTCGTGCTGGCGAACGAACAGGCCTTCATCTTCACTGCGTTCTCCAGAAAGCAACGGCTCGATGCCCATCCGCTTCGCATTCTCATCCGGGCCATCGATCCAAAGCGGTGCGCCTCTCGACAGGTCATTCCAGAGCGCAGAGATGCCGGCATAGCCGGCCTGGCACGCGCGAAATTCCTCAAGATCGTCAGCCGTGCCCATTCCGGACACGTTGAAAAAGTCCTCGTACTGGCGGATCCGCAGCGTCCGGTCGGCTTCGCTTTCGCCTCTCGGCGCAAAGCAGAAGATGCTGATCTCGGTCTTGTCGACGCTGATAGGACGGGTCACGCGGATCTGCGTGCTGAACTGGTCCATCAGGAACACGTTGGGGTAAAGGCAGAGATTGCGTGTCTGGTTGACGATGAAGTCAGCCTTCTCTTTTCCAACGCGTGCGACAATCTCGTCGCGACCGCTGAAGACTGGCCGCACCTCGGGGTTCATCGTGTTTGTCCACAGAAGGATGTGCCCGTTTTCGAAGCCGTAGACGCCGGCTACAGACTTGCTCCACCCGTTGGCGTCGACCGCCTTGGTACCTTCTTCCGTGCGGCGACCCATGGTGGCGGAGTAGTTCCAATGAACGGAGCTGACGTGGTATCCGTCGCAGCCATTCTCCATCTGCAGCTTCCAGTTTCCGTCGTAAATGTAGGACGAGTTGCCACGCAGGACCTCAAGACCGTTGGGGGCCTGATCGACGATCTGGTCGATGATGACTTTGGTCTCGCCGAGATAGTCCTCAAGCTCGGCGACATCGGCGTTAAGGCTGCCGAACAGAAAGCCTCGGTAGCTCTCGAAGCGGGCCACGCGCTTCAGGTCGTGCGAGCCGTCCTTGGCGAATTGAGCTGGATACTGGCTGGATTTTTCGTCCTTTACCTTCAGGAGCTTGCCTGAGTTCGAGAACGTCCAGCCATGGAACGGACAGGTAAAGCTGCCCTTGTTTCCATGCTTGCGCCGGCACAGCATCGCGCCTCGGTGCGCGCAGGCATTGATCACGGCATGCAGTTCGCCGGTCTTGTCGCGGGTGATGACGACCGGTTGGCGACCGATATAGGTCGTGTAGTAGTCGTTGTTATCAGGAACCTGGCTCTCATGTGCGAGATAGACCCAGTTGCTCTCGAAGATGTACTTCATCTCCAGTTCGAACAGGTCGGCATTGGTGAAGATGTCGCGGCGGCAACGGAACACGCCAGCTTCCTTGTCGTCTTCAACTGCGGTTGCCAGCAGTTGGTCAAGATCTCGTGCCTTCTCGATAATCGTGGACATGGCTTCTCCTCCCGCTGCGACGCCCTTCAAGGTCCGCCGTAGCGACAATTTCGGTTTTGGGGCGGGAAGCGGCGGCCGGGGCCGCCGCGTGGCTCCTAGGCCGCGGCGCGCTTGCGCAGTTCGTTGATCTGGTTGTCGACGCCATCCACCAGCGCGGTCAGATGAATATCGAACTTGATCTCGGCGAAGGGGCCGGAAAGACTATTTGCCTTGATGCTGACCTCGTCGGTATGCTCGACGATCTCGGGAACGAGCCCGTCTCGGGTGGCGTAGGCGAAGTCGTCGTTGACAAGCGGATCGCCGGCGATGTTGATCTGGGTGGTCAGCTTGCGATGACCGTCGCCGCTGATGAACAAGTGGATATGAGCCGGGCGCTGGCCATGGCGACCAAGAGCGGAGAGCGCCTGCTCGGTCGGGCTGCCCGGAGGAACGCCATATCCCTTCGGAACGATGCTCTGGAACTTGTAACAGCCCTTATCGTCGGTGACGATCGTGCGCCGCATGTTGAAGGGCGCCTGTTTGCCTGTCGGGTCGAAGTGGGAGTAGAAGCCGCGGGTATCGCAGTGCCAGACTTCGACGGTGGCATCCGGCAGCGGCTTTCCGTCGTCGCCGTAGACAGTGCCGTGCATGATGAGCGTATGGCCATTGGTGTCCGTGCCATCGTCAAGACGGGCAAAGCCATGTGCGACAGGAGCGCCGGCGACGTAGAGGGGGCCCTCGATGGTGCGAGGGGTCTCGTTCTTGATCCCCAATGCTTCGTCGATCGCGTCGAGCCGCTCATCCAAAAAATGATCGATGCCGAGGCCGGGCGAAATCAGGCCTGCCTGTCCGGCCGCACCGATCTCGTTCAGCCAGGCAATCCCTGTCCAGTATTCGTCCGGCGTGATGTCGAGTTCGTCGATCGCCTTGTAGATGTCGGACAGCAATCGGTGAACGATCTGCTTGACCCGTGGATTGCCGTCCGGCTTGTCGAGACCGGCAACCTTGGTCAGGAAGTCCTGGACTTCCGGCTTGTCGAAGATCTTTACACTCATGTCTTTTCCTCCACTTGGGTGATGTGAACTTTGAGCGCCGTCTCCTCCTGAGACGCCGCCAGCGAAGCGATCAGCTATCGTCTTCGCGTATGGATGATGGATGTCGAAGGAGCGGCGAGACTCCGATCTTCATGAACTTGAAGAGCGGAAGCCCCGACAGGACCTCGTGAAGCTCTGCGTTGTCTTTTACGTCGAAGACGCTGTAGTTCGCGTACTCGCCGGCGATACGCCAGATATGCCGCCATTTTCCAATGCGTTGCAGTTCCTGCGAGTAAGCCTTCTCTCTGGCTATGATCGCTTCGGCCTCGGTAGCGGGAAGATCATGGGGGAGGTTTACGTGCATACGGACGTGAAAAAGCATTGGATACCTCCACTCAGCCCACGATGCTGATTGTCTTGCGAAGCCCATCTCGGGCAAAGAATGCGACACGCTCCTCGTCAAGCTCGATGCCCAATCCCGGTCCATCCGGAACCGTCAGCTCAAAGTCGCTGTAATCAAGGGGGCGGATCAGGATCTCCTCCGTCAGGAGCAACGGACCGAAGAGCTCGGTTCCCCATTGCAGCTTCTCGAACGTAGAAAAGGCATGTGCCGATGCGATGGTGCCGAAGGCACCCTCGAGCATCGTTCCACCATAGAGTTCGATGCCGGCAGCATCGGCGATCGACGCAACTCTCTGTGCGTTGAAGAGCCCGCCGCTCTGCGCAATCTTCACCGCGAATACATCCGCGCCGTGGATTTTCGCCAACTCAAATGCGGACTCGGGACCTTTCAAGGATTCATCGGCCATCAAAGCCACCTGGAAGCGATGCATTAAGCGCGACAGCGCCTGCGAAGATGCCACCGGCTGTTCGACCAGTTCGCATCCTGCGGCGGCCAATGCGGCCATGCCGTAGACTGCTTCCGTTTCACTCCACGCCATGTTGACGTCGACACGGACCGCCCCGCGGTCACCAAGGGCGCGCTTGATAGCAGATACATGAGCAATATCGGCGGAGAGGCTCTTTGCGCCTATCTTGAGCTTGAAGATCTTGTGGCGCTTGAGATCAAGCATCTTTTCGGCTTCGGCAATGTCCCGCGCGGTGTCGCCGGATGCGAGCGTCCACGCGACCGGCAGACGGTCCCGCAGCCGGCCGCCCAGGAGTTCACTCACCGGCTGGCCGATACGCTTTCCATGCGCATCGAGCAGCGCCGTCTCGATGGCATTCTTGGCGAAGCGATTATCCTTCACCATCTTGCCGACGCGGGTCATCAGAGCGCGGATGCGAGTTGCGTCCTGTCCGACCATCACCGGAGCAAAATAGGTATCGATCGCCAGCTTCATACCTTCGGGGCTCTCGCCCCCGTAGGCGAGACCTCCGATCGTCGTTCCTTCACCTATACCGACGACGCCGTCGCTGCAGTGAACTTTGACCAGCATCAGCGTCTGGCCGTTCAGGGTGGTCACTGATAGCTTGTGCGGTCGTATGGTCGGCAAATCGACCAGTATTGTTTCAACCCGCTCGACAAGAGGGTGAAGGCTGGCGGACAGAGCGAGATGGGTCGATGACGTTTTCATGAGTACAGTTTGTCCGGCCATCCAATCTGCGTCCAACACCGATTTGGTTTGTTTTCATACCTTGGCGGTATAGTAAGGTGGCGTGCGAGCTCAGAAATCCGAGCGCTGGACCAGGTCGCCGATCTCAATGATCATCGGTGATTTCAACACTTTATTCATTTGTGATGTCATGCAGAACCGCGACTTGCGGGCCGCTTTAAGCTATCCGGCATGTCTCATTTGCGCGAGCGGTTTCTTGCGGAAACTTCGCTCCTTACCGCCCTGCCCTGGCCAGTGACCGTGCGATGTCGACGATATCGTCACAGCCAGCGGTCGGATCTTCTCTATTCCAGGCAATACCACGCCCGATCCGGAAGTCGCCGCCACAAGAGCACTTTGATCGGAACGCGATCCTGCCGATAGCATGTGTTTATTGAGCGTCCGGCGCAGGCTCAAAAGTGCGCGTCCTCAAGGCCGCAGAATGGATCCACAGGGTTCACGCCCACGAAGGGCTTTCGACCAAGCATGCAATCAACGACGGCTTCCTGGACGCTGTCCATTGTGGAATATGCGTTGATGTAGGCCGGTACCCGTGGCGCATCGTAGAGATGATATGGATGCCCGAAGGAGATCATTATTGACGGAATATTCGTCCAAGGCCGATACATCGCCTTGAAGAGACCCCCGCCCCCCATGCGATGCCAGTCGACAAATATCCTGCCCCGCACGAGCAGCGACTCATCGCCCAGCGCATAGACCACGAGATCGAAATCATCAGGTGATGGCACAATGTCGGGCCGGTCAATCGTGACTTCGAAACCCTCCTTCTCCAAAAGCTCGGGAAGCACAAATTTCAGAGGCTGCGGGATGAGCGGATGGATGATACCCCCGTCTACGAGCAGCACACGCTTCGTCTTGGTCGGATGGAGTGGGAAGATGCCTTGAACATCCTTCACGAGCGTCGGCGATCGTCCGATGAACTCCCTCGATGCGGCCACGTTGTCCGGATGCGCAAGCAGGCGGCGCGCTTCGGCGGCCTCAGGTAGAACATCCGACGACTGAAAAAGCCTGAGGTGCGCCTTGAGCGCCAGCACGCGCAGTACGGCTGCCTCGAGCCGCTCAGAGGTAATTCGGCCGTCTTCAACGGCGGCCTTGACCGCAGCCATATCCTTCTCAGGCGCATCGCTGAAGAGGATCATATCACAGCCATTGGCAATGATGTCGGGCATTGTCTCTGTATGGTGGCCCCAAGCTGAAAGACCTCCCATGGGTGTCGCGTCGGAGACGATGAGGCCATTGAAGCCGAGTTCGTTCCGCAGGAGGTCAACGTTCAACAACCGAGAAACCGAGGCCGGTCGGAAGGCTTCAAGATCGGCATCCGGCACTTTCGACCGGACATAGGCCGGAAACGAAATATGCCCGCTCATTACAGCCAGCACGCCTTCGTTGATCAGGGTTTTGTAGAGGCGACCGAAGGTTTTCTTCCATGCCTCCACCGAAAGCGGATTTGTCGTGGTAACAAGGTGCTGATCGCGGTCGTCGTATCCCTCGCCAGGCCAATGCTTCGCGGTGGCAGCCACACCATTTCGTTGGAGACTACGAACATGGGCAACCGCATGACGCTCGATCTTGTCGACATCGGAGCCATAAGAACGGGTACCGACGATCGGTGATCGGAAGGCGGCATTAATGTCAATAACTGGCGTGAACGACCAACGAACACCCATTGCGCGCCCTTCGCGTGCCAGGATTTCCGAACTTCTCTCTGTTGCCTCGACATCGTCAACAGCCGCAAGCCCAAGTTGGCCGAGCACCGGGGTGCCGAATGCAAATGAATGTCGGCTGCCTTCGAGGTCGGCGCTGATGATAGGGGGAACTTTGCTCCTTGACACGAGGTCGGAAATGACACGCCGCTCGAAGTCAAGATCGGGCGTAAAGAAGCGGGTTACGCCGCCGGGTTTTAGCGTACCAATGCGTTTGAACTCCTCCTCATCGGTCCCGATCATGATCAAGATGAAGAGTTGTCCTATCTTATCGTCGACGTCGAGCGACGCATAAACGTCACGAACCCAAAGGATCGCAGGCTCATCGAGGTTGAAAGGCGCTTTGCGAAGTTCGTCGTAGGCCGTCATGATTCTCTCCCCCAAGGTGGCACGTCGACCGGGTGGTCACGTTCGCATTTGCACGATACCCATATCGTGCAGCTCCGAACCAAGGAAATACCGCCCTACCTCCTCATTCGAGCTGCATTTGCCGACTGCCGTCGCCTACTCAGGCAATTGACTAGCCGTTATCTGGAGTTACGGCGGTCCGCCGAGCCTCTAACCATTATGCCTCTCTGCGCCGCAGGCTGCCAACGATAGTGCTGATCTCTTCCTCCAGATGTCGCCCTCGATAAACGAACGACGTTTCGTGGCGTGCGTATTGGCCGTGTCGATCGGCGCTGAGCCAGTTGTAAGAGCCAATGCAAAGAAGGTCCGAGTCGATCGCCACTATCTTGCTGTGCAGCTTCGGAAGCTTGTGCAGCCGAACCCCGATTTTTGAGAAAGCCTTCTCGACCGCTTCCATCTGAGTCAGTCCATCGGCAGCATTGCCCGAGTTGAGCAATGGATCGGCGAACACGTCGATCTCGGCGCCTCGCTGCACAGCGGCTTCGAAGGCGGCCAGAAGCCCAACGCGTTCCATTGTGGATGCGATCACCCATGGGCTGACGATAGTGAAGCGGCGACCACCGCCGGACAGCGCATCCAGAAGGAAAGCATCGTGCCCCGCAGCATCCCGCAGCATCTGAATCTGACTGTCCCCCTGCCTCAGGTCGTCGCGAGGCTCGACCGCAAACTCAAGCGCATTCTTCTCTGACGCGAACAGGAAGTCGGCGAGGATTGCCCTTGGTGACCCGGCTTTTGCGGCCGCCATAGCATCCATATCGCCAAACACAAGGCAACTATCCTTTGCCCGTGAGACCATCACGTTCAGCATGCTGGGCGACGCGTCGATGAAACCGCCGTCTGCGTGTTTCGAGTAGACGGGCGAGAAGATCACCACAGGTCGTTCGGCGCCTTGCAGCGCGTGCACCGTTCCGATGGTCATGCCTTCGCGCCCTTCGACAGCGATCCTTCGACCGGCACAGGCTTCCCGAATTTCGCGAACCTGTCGGCCAAACGGGGTCACGATGGCGACAATCTGCCCCTCGCCCATTCCTCAAGCCAGCCTTCAAACTCTGCCGAAGTCTCGACGGGAAACCCAATTTTCCTGGTTCGATCAAACGCCTTAGCGATGATTGCGCGGCGCGCTTCAATTGAAATTGCGATCCTCAAGTTATGCCCGTTCCGCATAGAGCAACGCTCCATTCGGCTTTTGCCCTGGCAAACTGACCTTAACGTTGTCGACCCTCCTTTTGGGAGACCGAGTTTACAAGTGTGGCATATCCTTGTCCCTCGCCCAGGAGGACCTGAATGAGGCCTCCCTTCGAACCTGGCATCATGTCCTGCACGCCAGTAATACCAACGATCCGCCCACCTACTGACAGGACGCCTTCGATCACGCCGTCAATCCATGCGGCGTTCTCACGATTTGCGTCACTAAACAGGGAATTTATGCGTTTTCTGCATGAATTGCATGTTTGATTGTCGTTTGCTGTTATTTCCAAAACAACCTTATCTGCGAGGCAGAAATCGAAGCTCACAAAGAGCTCAGGGGATCGGATATGAATAAATCACCGTCTCTGGACGTGGATTCGCTCGAGATCGTAAGGCCCAAGAAAATCGGCACCAAGATCATGGCGGGTGTCTGCATTGTCCTGCTGCTGCTGTTGGCCAGAGCCTTCTGGCAGGGTGATATCGCCTGGAGCGTGGTCTCGGACTATCTGTTTGCTGGCCCAATTCTTTCGGGTGTAGGCAACACGATCATCATGACGGTCTGCGCCATGTTGGTCGGCATTGTACTGGGGGTCCTCGCCGCCATCATGCGGATGTCGGACAATACCGTCCTGCGTAACATTGCCATCGGCTATGTCTGGCTCTTCCGCGGAACCCCCGCTCTCCTGCAGCTTCTGCTGTGGTTTAATCTCGCGCTCATATTTCCGACACTCGGAATACCCGGCGTGTTTTCGGTCCAGACCGTCGATGTGATGACACCATTCGTTGCGGCGGTCCTCGGCCTTGGCATCCAGCAGGGCGCTTATACGGCAGAGGTTGTGCGCGCCGGCATCCTGTCGATCGACAAGGGCCAGATGGAGGCTGCCCAGTCCATCGGCATGACGAAGCTGCGTGCGACCCTGAAGATCGTTCTTCCACAGGCCATGCGTGTCATCGTTCCGCCGATCGGCAACGAAACGATTGGCATGGTGAAGCTGACATCTCTGGCGAGCGTCATCCAATATTCCGAGGTGCTGAGGAGTGTCGAAGACGTCTACTATGCGAATTCGCGCGTCATCGAACTGCTGATCGTCGCGACCGCATGGTATCTGATCGTCGTAACAGTCCTCAGCATTATCCAGTTCTACATCGAGCGCTACTTTTCGAAGGGCTGGGGCAGACGCACCCCGACCGCCCAGCAGGCGGATAATCAGGCTCTAGTCGGGGAGGCAAGCTGATGGACGCGATCATCAAGGCCCGTGGCGTTCAGAAATACTTCGGCACGTTCCACGTTTTGAAGAACATCGAATTCGAGATCAAGAAGGGTGAGGTCGTCTGCATCATCGGGCCTTCGGGCTCGGGAAAGAGCACCTTCCTGCGCTGCATAAACCAGCTCGAGCAGATCGATGCCGGCTATATCGCGATCGACGGAGAGATCGCTGGTTATCGCCGGGAGGGCAATCGCCTTTTTCCGCTGCCGGACCATGAGATTGCCCGGCAGCGCCAGGCCGTCGGGATGGTGTTCCAGAAATTCCACCTCTTTCCTCACAGAACGGTCCTCCAGAACATCATCGAAGGTCCCGTCGGTGTCCAGAAGCGCCCAAGGCAGGAATGCATTGCAGAAGCGCGCGCGCTTCTCAAACGGGTTGGCCTGGCGGACAAGGCGGAGTCCTATCCGGGCGAATTGTCTGGCGGCCAGCAGCAGCGCATTGCAATCGCAAGAGCGCTCGCCATGAAGCCGAAAGCGATGCTTTTCGACGAACCGACATCGGCGCTCGATCCCGAGCTTGTCGGCGAGGTGCTCGGCGTCATGAAAGAACTCGCGGCAGCGGGGACGACAATGATCGTCGTCACGCACGAGATCGGCTTCTGCAGAGAAGTGGCTGACCGCGTCCTCTTCATGGACGCGGGAATGATCGTCGACACGGGTACACCGGCGGAAATTCTCGAAGATCCCAGAAATCCCAGAGTGAAGAACTTCATCTCTGCGGTGCTCTAACAATAGTCAAACGTGAAGAAACCCTTGGAGGAGAAACTCATGAAACACATGCATCTCGTCATCTCGGCTGCTCTTCTGTCGCTCGTCGCAACGGCGGCGTCCGCAGAATCGAACCTAAAGCTGCTCAAGGACGGGGAGATCCGCATCCTCAGCAACCCGATCTACCCGCCGATGGAATACGTCAATCCTGAAACTGGCGTGATCGATGGTTTCGATGTCGACCTTGCCAACGCAATCGCCAAGAAGCTGAACCTCACCACCGTTTTTGTTCCGGCAGCGTTCCAGCAGTTGCAGAGCGGGCTTCAGACCGGTCGCGCCGACATGATCATTTCCGGCATGAGCGACAATACGAAGCGCCAGGCGAGCATGGACTTCGTCGACTATCTGACCAGCGGCCCGATCCTGTTCACCGTCAATGCCAGCGCCGACAAGTACAAGCAGGCGGCTGATCTGTGTGGCAAGGCGGTTGCCGGCAGCCGCAGCACGACCTTCGGCGAAAACGTCAAGGACTGGAGCGCAGCAAACTGCGAAGCCAAGGGAAAGCCGGCGATCAAGTTTGACGGCACGGAAGATTCGAACGCTGCCCGCCTCGGCATGAAGCAGGGCCGCTACGATGCCGTCGTCCAGGGGATCGAGACGATCGCCTACCAGATGAAGATCGAACCGAACACCTACACGCTCGTCGGCGACCCGCTCTTGAGCAACGATGTGTTCGGAATGGCCTTCAAGAAGGATAACACCGGTCTGCGCGATGCCGTCGCCGGCGCGCTCGACGCACTCATCAAGGACGGCACCTATGACGAACTCCTCAAGAAATGGGGTCTCGTCCATAATGCCGTGCCGAAAGCTGTCGTGAACGGCGTCAAGTAACGCATCTGGTCGTTCCGCGCTTAACACCGCGGCACGACCGACTTCCATGAAGCACTGATCCCAGACGGCGCGCATCGGCGGCCTCGGGTGGATTGCTGCGACCTACAACCAAGAGAAATTCGACCTCACATGACTGGCAAGCCTGCAACCACCCTTGCTGAGCAGCAGCCGCGATGGCCGGAAGGTCGGCAGTCGGCGGTTGCGCTTGCATTCGACGTCGATGGCCCGACAGGCGATGCAATGATTGATCGCTCGCTGCTGTCCAATCCCCGCTATTTCACCCAGGGCGCCTATGGCCCCTTTCGGGCGCTGCCGCGTCTCCTAGACCTTCTTTCCGCATATGGACTACGCGCCACCTTCTTCGTTCCGACCTGGGTGGTCGAGCACTGGCCGTCGCAGTGCGAGCGCATTCTGAAGGAAGGGCACGAGGTTGCCTATCACGGCCACTACCATGAGGTTTTCATCGAGTGCAGCCGACAGCAGCAGATCGACATCATGGAACGCTCACGTGCGATCTTTCGCGCGCGTCTTGGCGTCACACCGGTCGGTTTCCGCACGCCGTCTGGAGATTGGGGAGCGGAGACCGCTGAAATCCTTCACGAGTTCGGCGTGATCTATTCGAGTTCCATGCGTGGTGACGACCGACCGTATTTCCACACGTCACCGCGTGGACGCGGTCTCGTCGAAATTCCGGGGCGTTGGGACATCGACGACTATACCGCCCTTGCCTACAGCGAAGCCCCCGACTTTCCGATCGGTCTCGACCGCATTTCCAGTTACGCCGATACCCGGCGCAACTGGTGCGCAGAATTCGAGGGCTATCACCGCGAGGGCCTGTGCTGGACGACAATCCTTCACCCAAAGGTTTGCGCCAAACCCGGCCGCCTGGCAATTCTGGAAGGACTGTTCAAGGCGATCTCGGCGCATGGAACCAATGTTTGGGCAACCACCTGCTCTGACATCGCAAAGTGGTGGATCGAGCAAAATCCCGAGGAACCCACGTGACCAGCACTGCATCAGAACATTACTGGCCGGAAGGCAAACGATCTGCGGCTGTCGTGTCCGTGATTTTTGACGACGGGCTCGATGCCATGACCGAAGCACCTGATCTCGCGCATCGCGGCAAGAGTTTGTCGGTCTGGCAGTATGGCGCAGCCAGAGGCGTCGAACGCCTTTGCAACACTTTTGCAGCTTTCGGTGTTCCGACAAGCTGGTTCGTCCCCGGTGTCGTTGCACAAAAACATGAGCGGCTTTTGCGCGACGTCGTGTCGGGCGGTCACGAGCTCGAGAGCCATGGCTGGAATTTCGAGCGATACGACGAGCTGGACCCGACTGCTTCTGTGGAGTTGCTGCGGCGCGGCTCTGACATATTAGGCACGATCGCGTCGCGTCCAGCGACAGGCTTCAGGCTTCCGACCGGCAACTGGCCGCGCAGTTTCGACCATCTCCTCGTGCAGGCCGGTTACTCCTGGTCGGCATCGCTGAATGGCGACGACCTGCCCTATTGCCATCGCTCCGGACTTGTCGAGATTCCAGTCCACATAGAGCTGGAAGACCGGCCTTACTTCCAGTTCAACTTCACGCCCGCCTTCCCGAAGGGCCTCGGCCGCATCCCGTCCTATGACGCTGTCCTTGGCAACTGGATTTCCGAATTCGACGCCTATCGACAGTATGGGCTTTGCTACGTCATCCAGCTTCGGCCGGAATGGACGGGTACGCCCGGCCGGATCGCCATGGTCGAAGAGCTGCTGAACCACATCCGCGGTCACGACGACGTGTGGCTGGCGACAGCTGCCGACGTCGCCGGTTGGCACCGGCAAAAGGGCGCGAAAACACCACTCGACCACCCCATCAACGTCTACGATGCCTACGTCAACGAGGAGCAGGCTGGTGAGCGATAACCTTACACGCAGCCTTGCCGAGCACGTGCGATTCACGAACTACGACGCATTCCCGGTGGAAACGATCCACAAAGCCAAGCTGCATATCCTCGATACTCTTGGCGCAGCACTTGCCGGCTCGGCGTCGGGCGAGACCCGAGCGGTCGTCGACATGCTTGGCGTAGAGGGAGGGCGTTCGCCGATCTGGGGACGGCCGATGTCGGCAGATCCAAGGACTGCTGCCCTCATCAACGGTGTTTCGGCACACGCCTTTGAACTCGATGACAGCGGTGGATGCGACCATTCCGGTGCTGTCGTGCTGCCTTCAGTGCTTGCCGCGCTCGGCGATCGCAAGGAAGCCCTCAGTGGACGCGAGCTGCTGCGCAGCGTCCTCTTGGGCTACGAGGTAGGACGACGTGTCCTCGAAGCCGTTGGCGGATATGAGGAGCATAATGGTCTCGGCTGGCATTCGACCGGGACGTGCGGTGCCTTTGGTGCCGCGGCCGCCGTCGGCACGGTCCTCGACCTCGACTTAGGTGCGATGACCTCAGCGCTTGGCGCTGCCTGTTCCTTCGCTGGCGGAACCTGGGCTTTCATTCACAATGGCAGTTCGACCAAGAAGCTTCACGCTGGTCGTGCCGCAGAAGGGGGACTCATGTCTGCCTATCTGGCCAAGCACGGTTTTCAGGGACCTGATAGCGTGTTCGACGCAGCGAGCTGGGGAAGTTTCTTCGCCACCTTCGGCGGCAACAAGGGCGATCCCCAGGCTCTGGTTGACGATTTCGGAACGCACTGGCGCCTCGACCGGTGTTCCATCAAGCCACACGCGACCTGCCGTGGCACGCATGCAGGAATCGACGCCCTCGATCTGCTGATGCAAACCCATCGCATCGGAGCCGACGAGATCGAAAGGCTCGATGTCGATATCAGCCGTTTCCAATATGGGATGTGCGGCGGAAAGACCCTCAGTTCCCGCGCCCAGGCGCAGATGAGCCTCCCCTATGCTCTGGCCGCACGACTGCACTACGGCAAGGTCTTTCTTGCCGAGCTCGAGAGAGAGGCCTTTGCTGCACCGGAGATCGCATCGATCATGGAGCGCATCGTCGTTCGCATCGATCCGGCCATGAATGACGAAGACGAGCCGGCCATCACCATTCTGACGCGGAATGGCGAACGCCATCGGCTGGTCGTCGAATTCCCGCTAGGGGGTCCCCGCAATCCGCTCAGCGACGAACGCCTGATCGAAAAGTACGTCTCGCTTACCGACGGTGTCCTGTCTCCTGAAAAGGTAGCCTCCTTGCGGGACGTCGTTCTCGATCTCGAGAACCAGACCGATGCCCGCATCCTGCTGGGGCTTCTCCAATAAACGGCGCTGAGCACCATTTGACAAACCAACGGAACATCGCGATGAAAAATCAGAAGGACGCAACCTGGTCACCGCTCTTCAAGGAAGCGACGTCCAAGGATTTCCAGGATTTCCATGAGTGTCTAGACCAGGACAAGCGCATCGCCCTGCATGATGTCGCCGGCTCCAGGGTTCACGCCGGAATGCTCGCTCGGGCAGGGATCATCAGCCCGGATGAAAACCGTCAGATCCAGGGTGGTCTCGACCAGATCGCCGCCGAGATGCGCTCCGGCTCGTTCGATTGGAAGACGGAGCTCGAAGACGTCCATACCAACGTCGAAAACCGGCTGACTGAACTCGTTGGCCCGGCAGGCAAGAAGCTGCATACCGCAAGGTCCCGCAATGATCAGGTCGCGACGGATATCCGGCTTTATGCCCGAGAGCAACTTGACCTCCTGGCTCTCGACCTGAAGGTGCTGCTAAACGCCTTTATCGACCTTGCGGAGAGCCAAGCCGATGCCATCATGCCCGGCTTCACGCACCTGCAGATCGCCCAGCCTGTCACCTTCGGTCACCACATGATGGCCTATGTCGAGATGTTCCTGCGCGATCTCGATCGGGTCGAAGCTGCCCGCACGCGCCTCAACGTCTCGCCACTCGGCGCGGCCGCTCTGGCTGGAACCGGCTTTCCGATTGACCCCGGATACAGCGCGTCCGAGCTCGGCTTTGCGGCGTCATTTGCAAATTCGCTCGATGCGGTGTCGGACCGGGACTATGTCGTCGACATCTGCAGCGCCGGTGCAATCATCATGGGGCACCTTTCCCGGTTCAGCGAGGAGGTGATCCTGTGGTGCACTCCGATGTTCGACTTCATCGAGGTCGGTGACCAGTTTTGCACCGGATCCTCGATCATGCCGCAGAAGCGCAATCCGGATCTCGCCGAACTGGTGCGAGGCAAGGCAGCACGCGCACTCGGAAACCTGACATTCGCCGCCTCGCTCATGAAAAGTCAGCCTCTGGCCTTCAACAAGGACCAGCAGGAATCGAAGCCCCCGCTGACGGATACACTCGAGACCGTTCGGGGCGCGGTCCGGGTAACCGCCCAGATGATTCCGAGCATCACCGCCAAGCGCGACAAGATGCTTTCGGCCGCAAAGCTGGGCTATTCGACCGCGACCGACCTTGCCGACTATCTGGTGCGATTGGGGATGTCGTTCCGTGACGCGCACCATGCGGTTGCAGCGATCGTCGGGCTTGCGCGCGACAGGGCGCTCTCCACTCTTTCCGATCTGTCGCTTGCCGAAATGCAGGCCTTCGCGCCGCTTGTCCGCGATGACGTCTTCGACATCCTGACGGTGGAAGGATCGGTTTCCAGCCGCGATCACAAGGGAGGAACGGCTCCCTGCCGTGTCAGGGAGGCGGCCGTGGCCGCACGGTTGATGATTGCCTAGCCTGGCCTGTTGCCATTGGACCGGCTTGCTTTAAGGCTGGTTGCCTTTCCAATCCGGGAGGACGCAAAAGAGGGAATGGAACCGAGATTCGATCAAGGCCGGTTGCCGCCGCTGCAAACCCTGCAGACCTTTTCCGTCGTCGCGGAAACGGGGAGCTTCACGGCGGCCGCTGCCGAGCTCAATCTCAGCCAAAGCGCGATTAGCAGGCAGGTCCAGCAGCTCGAGCATTATTTTGGCTGCAGCCTGTTCGAACGACACACCCGCAAGGTTGCCTTGACCGAGCGCGGTATGGCGCTCATTCCAATCGTCGACAGCATGCTCGCCTCGTTGAGGACGTCGTTTGAAGCAACACGCTCCACCGTGCGTTCCCTGACAGTGCGCATGCCGCCTACCTTTGCCCGGAAATGGTTTCTTCCCCGCCTGCCCGACCTGCACAGCCACCACAGCGATCTGAACATCAATATCGACACCGCCTGGTTCCTGCGCCCCACATTTTCGGTTGGCGATATCGACATGCTCATCACCTATGGCAACGGCAATTGGCCCGGCATGGACGTGTTGCTTTTGCTTCGCGAGCGCCTGACCCCGATGTGCTCGCCTCAGCTTCTGTCGAAACTCGGCGACCCACCAGAGGTCCCCCGGCTTCAGGATTGCGTATTGCTGCATTCCAATCCTCGCCATAGCGACTGGATGCTGTGGCTGCAGGCGGAAGGGGCCTACTCCTTCCAGGCGGCCCGCCACCAGGTCTTCGACACCCAGGACTTTGCGCTCACCGCGGCAGCCAGTGGCTACGGGGTCACGATCGGTGACTTTGCGTTCGCCGGCCCGGAGCTCCAGAGCGGAGAGCTGGTAGCACCTTTCGAACGTGTCATCGATAGCGGCTACGGATACTACGCGCTGTGGCCGGCCCGGGCGGATGCACGACAGAAGGTCAAGGGGTTTGCAGATTGGCTCGAACAGTCATGCGCAGAATGCTGACGCAGCGTTCGGGTTCGATGTTTCGACAATTCTTCAGGTTTAAGTTCACATGATAGTTTACGAATTTGCGGCATTTGGCGCCGCGGCATGCTGGGCGCTTGCCGGTCTTTTTTCAGCAAGGCCAGCTCGATATTTTGGCGCGATGCGCTTTAATAGCCTCAAATTGATTTTTGTCTCGCTCGTGCTTCTGGCCCAGGTTCTAGTGACCGGAAGCTGGAGGCAACTCGACGCGAACAGCGCCTTCCCGTTGCTGCTTTCGGGACTGATCGGAATATTTGCCGGAGATACGATCCTTTACAGCGTGCTCATCCGCCTGGGGCCGCGGCGCACGGGCGTGTTGTTTGCCATGAATGCGCCGATGAGCGGCGTTCTTGGCTGGGCCCTTCTGGACGAGACCATCTCTCCGATGGCGATGACAGGCATTGTGCTCGTGACGATCGGGGTGGTGATCGCAATCCTCTATGGAAAGCGATCCAGTCAGCAGCACCCCTGGGAAGCAATCCAGGGGCCGCTGTGGATTGCCGCTGGTCTCGGCCTCTTGGCGGCGCTTGCGCAAGCGGCAGGATCAATCCTGGCACGACCAGTGATGCAGGCTGGCATGGATCCCGTCTTGGGCTCGCTGTTGCGTGTCGGAGTATCTGCGGCCTGCCTCACCGTCGTTGCGCAACTACCTTTCCCCTCAAGGTCACGCGTGAAAATCAGTTGGCAAAACGTCGCTATGACGGCCTGTTCCGGGCTGCTTTCGATGGCTTTGGGCATGACACTGTTGCTCTTTGCCCTATCAGGTGGAAACGTGGGTATTGTCTCGACCCTATCGGCGACCTCGCCGATCCTCGTGCTTCCGATGATATGGGCAGTCACGCGGGAGAGACCCGCATTTGGCGCCTGGCTCGGCGCAGGAACGGTGTTTGCGGGAATGGCGGTGATCTTCGCCACTTAGGCTTGGACAGGAAATTCGGCTTCATCTTGTTGAGCGACGACCGGTACGCTCAGTCTGAAACATGAACCCTCTGGGCAGCCTCGGCGTTGCGGCCACGGCTTGAGAGGGTCTTGGCATGCGCACTGGCTATTGGGGCGCTCGACCACTGCATCGACGCAAAGCCGAGTTCTCGAAGGTGCTCGATGATCGCGGCATCCCGCCCCACGAAGTCATAAGAAAATGTCCTTCACACCTTCGTCACCAAGCGCAAGATCACAGGCCGATGCCCTTGCCCCTGAGATCTTCGAGCTCGCGGCGTGACAGCTCCAGGATATCCCGACCTCCGAAGGCCAGCCTCTTGGCCGAACAGCGGGCGACAGGAGGTAGCAGGCCGGTGACAAAGCTTTCATAGCCCGAGACCGCTAGGTCTTGAACGGAGTCGAACCGCCGTTCGAGCCAGGCTTCCCGGGCCAACACACTAGCAAAACCGATAACTCCTAGAGCTTGCGCGTGCCGAGCCACTTCACTTTTTCCGGATCGCGATGATCAAAGAAGCTGCTGGTCTTCTGGTCGAGCGAACTGATCGAGATGACATCGTCCTGATCGAGCTCAAAGTCGAAGACCGAAAAATTCTCGGCCATACGTTCTTTACGCACGGACTTCGGGATCGCCACAATATTGCGCTGAATCAGCCACCGAAGCACGACCTGCGCAACGCTCTTGCCGTGCTTCTCGCCGATCGAGTGCAGGAGCTCATTCGTGAACAGCCCGTTCTTCCCTTCCGCAAATGGACCCCAGGCTTCAGGCTGCACGCCGTATTCCTGGAGAATTTGCTGAGCGTCAACCTGGTGATGAAATGGATGAATCTCGATCTGATTGACCGCGGGGACGACCTTGTTGTGGAGGACGAAGTCCACCAGACGGTCGGGATAGAAGTTGCTGACCCCGATCGCGCGGATGCGGCCCGCCTCGTACAACTCTTCCATCGCGCGCCAGGCGCCGTAGACGTCGCCGTAGGGTTGGTGAATCAGCCAGAGGTCGAGATAGTCGAGCTGCAGCTTGTTCAGCGAACGTTCGAAAGCAGCTTTGGCACCCTCGTACGTCGCATCCTCGATCCATAGCTTCGTAGTAACAAACAGCTCGTTCCGATCAATCCCGTGGTTTCGGATAGCTTTGCCGACCGCTTCTTCGTTGCCGTAGGAGGTCGCGGTATCGAGCAGCCGGTAGCCGACGTCGATCGCGTCGCGAACGCTGCGCTCGCATTCGGCGGGATCGGGAACCTGGAATACGCCGAAACCTAGGATCGGCATCTGGACCCCGTTGTTGAGGGTGACGGTGGGTACTGTGGTGGTCATCTTCATATCCTTGGTCTGAATTGGGAGCTTGTGCTCGCTGGCCTTATTTTCCGACGCGTGCCTGAAGGTGCGCGGGGTATCTGTCTCCGACAATGTCGATCTTCGCGAGGGCGTCGGCGATTTCGGAAGCGTCGCTGACGGAGAGTTCGACCGAGGCGGCGCCCAGGTTCTCCTCAAGGCGATGCAGCTTGGTGGTGCCGGGGATCGGCACGATCCATTCCTTCTTGGCCAGCAGCCATGCGAGCGCGATCTGCGCGGGCGTGACGCCTTTGGCTTCGGCAATCTGCGTCAGAGCCGCCACGAGTGCCATGTTCGCCTTGAGGTTCTCCGCCTGGAAGCGCGGAACCACGCTGCGGAAGTCGCCTTGGCCGAAGGTCGCCGTTTCGTCGATCTTGCCCGTGAGGAACCCCTTGCCGAGCGGGCTGAACGGTACGAACCCGATACCGAGTTCCTCAAGCGTCGGGATGATCTCGTTCTCCGGTTCGCGCCAGAACAGCGAGTACTCGCTCTGCAGCGCGGTCACTGGCTGAACAGCATGCGCCTTGCGGATGGTTTGCGCGCCGGCTTCGGATAGACCGAAGTGCCGGACCTTGCCTTCCGCGATGAGATCCTTGACGGTTCCGGCGACGTCCTCGATCGGAACGTTCGGATCGACGCGGTGCTGATAGAGAAGATCGATCACATCCGTTCGCAGCCGCTTCAAAGATCCCTCGACGGACTGGCGGATGTAGGCGGGCTGGCTGTTCATGTGCTGGCCACCATCCAGGCTCGGGAGTTCGAAGCCGAACTTGGAAGCGATCACGACCTTGTCCCGGATCGGCTGGAGAGCTTCGCCGACGACGTCCTCGTTGGTGAACGGGCCATAGACCTGTGCCGTGTCGAAGAAGGTCACACCGCGGTCATGAGCCGCCCGGATGAGCGCAACGGCATCCTTCGTATCGGTCGCCGCTCCATAGCCGTGACTGAGGCCCATGCATCCGAGGCCGAGCGTCGATACCTCGAGCGTTCCGATAATTCGTTTCTTCATTTTCATCTCCTTGATCAGGCCGCGCATTCGGTCGGCGCGACTTCTTCCTGGGATTGGGACTGCCGCCGTGCGGCAGGAACGATGGTGAGAAGCGAGATCACCAGTGTCGCCAGCAGCATGACGGTGCCTGCGTCGAACGCATGGGAAACACGGTATGCTGTCAGGCCGGCTCCGTTGAGGCCATTGGATCCGATGGCGGCAATGGCGATGAGGACGCTGAGGCCGACCGAGCTGCCGATCTGATGCGCGACGTTGACCGCCCCGGATGCTGCTCCTGCGTCCGCATGATCGACCCGAGCGACGCCGGACGATGTCAGTGGGCTGAGCGTCAGTCCCTGGCTGATGCCGATCAACACCATCGGCAACGCCACCGCCGTCCAATAGTTGGAACCCACTCCCGCCCGGCTGAGCCAGGCCATGGCGACGATGCCGATCAGCATCCCCACGATAAGGACGGCATTCCGGCCGAAGCGCCTGATGAGACGGGGCACGACCACCGCGACCGGGACATGCAGCATCGTGGCGGGGACGAAGGCAAGGCCCGCCAGTGCTGGGCGCAGACCCGCGACCTGCTGAAGATAGAGCGTCGTGAAAAAGAAGAAGCCGACCATGGCGCTGATGTAGAGGACACGGGCTCCATAGGCGCCCGAGCGTTCGATGTCAGCGAACAGGCGAAGTGGAAGGATCGGCTGCTTCGCACGGCGCTCGATCAATACGAAGGCGCAAAGCATGATGACGGCGGCGACAGTGTTGCCAGGGTTACAACGTTCCATCCCGCCTGTGCGGAACGGATGAATCCGTAGACGAAAGCGGCCATGCCCAATGTCGAAGTCACCGCACCGGGCAGATCGAACACTCCCGCCCGCTTATTTGTCTCGTGGATGTAGATGCGTGCCGCGATAACCGTGGCGATGCCGATCGGGAGATTGATCAGGAACCCGACGCGCCAGGAGAGCCAGTCGGCAAGCAATCCGCCGACGACGAGACCGACTGTCGCAGATACCCCCGCTGCGGCGCTGTACAGCGAGACAGCCCGGACGCGTTCTTCGCCTTCGTCGAATGTGGTCTGCAGGAGAGCGAGCGTCGTTGGCGCGAGGATCGCGGATCCCAGTCCCTGGATCGCACGCCACGACAGCATCCATGCCGACGATTGCGAGGCGCCGATGGCGACGGAGGCGACGGTGAAGATCGTCATGCCGACGACGAACATCCGACGGCGGCCGAGTATGTCCCCTGCACGCGCGCCAAGCAGTAGGAAGCCACCGAAGGTCAGCGTGTAGGCGCTCTGAACCCAGGCAAGCCCGGCGTCCGTGAAGCCGAGTTCGTTATGGATCTTCGGCAGGCCTGTGAGGACGACCGAGATGTCGAGCACGATCATCACGTAGCTGATGAGGATGATCGCAAGGATCGCTGTCTTGTTCGATGGCGAGGTAGCTTTGTTTACGTCAGACATTTCAGTCCCGTTGACCTGTTTGCTCGACCGTCCTCCGCGGCAAGCTGCGTTGCGATGACGGAAAGATAGCTCTTGCTCACCATATCGATTAGGGGCAGTAATCGGGATGAAGCTATAAGGATGCCTAATGAATGCCGCAGGAAAACTTCAACGATCTGGTCGCCTTCGTGACGGTCGCGCGCGAGGAGAGTTTCACGCGGGCGGCGGTGAAGCTCGGAGTTTCGCAGTCGGCGCTTAGCCAGACCGTCCGGGGACTGGAAGAGCGGTTGGGCCTCCGCTTGCTGACACGAACGACCCGCCGGGTGTCTCCGACGGCAGCGGGCGAACGTCTTCTCCAGACGGCCGGGCCGCGCTTCGAGGAGATACAGGCGGAGCTTGCGGCCCTCACCGAGATGCGTGACAAGCCAGCGGGGACGGTCAGGATCACGGCGGGAGAGCACGCCGCTATCTCGGTCCTTGCGCCCTCCCTCGACAAGTTCCTTCCCGACAATCCAGACGTCAATGTCGAGATCACCGTCGACTACGGTCTGACCGATATCGTTGCGGAGCGTTACGACGCAGGCGTCCGCCTTGGCGAGCAACTTGCCAAGGACATGATCGCGATCAAGATCGGGCCAGTGATGCGCATGGCCGTCGTTGGTGCTCCGTCCTACTTCCGCCAGCACCCGTGGCCGGAAGTCCCCCAGGATCTTACGGCACACAATTGCATCCAGATCCGCATGCCGACGCATGGGAACATCCTGCAGTGGGAGTTCGAGAAGGATGGCCACGAACTGAATGTCCGGGTCGAGGGACAGATGGTGTTCAACAACATCGCCATGCGTCTTGATGCGGTTCGGCGCGGTCTCGGTTTGGCTTACATGCCCGATGATCTTGTGGCGGAGGATTTAGCCAGGGGCAGCCTGATACGCGTTCTCGAAGATTGGTGCGCACCGTTTCCCGGATATCATCTCTACTATCCGAACCGCCGCCACGCTTCCCCGGCATTTCAGCTCGTCGTGGATGCCCTTCGGTACAGAGGATAAGCAGCACCACAGGATGAATTGATAAGGAGCGCTTATACCCTCAATCGGAAATACGTCCCTAATCATCTGAATGATGCTCGGGTAATCTCCTGCCAGCTCAACGTTTCAAGGCAGGTACCGAACATGTTCGCCAGAACCTTATCCGCCGTTTCGCTTTCCGTGCTGCTCCTGTCGTCGGGCGTGGCCGGCGCGCAAGGCGCTTCGAAGCAGGAGCCGCTGACAATTCAGGAGCAAGGAAGCTTCGCCGTCGGCGGCACCGTATCCAGCACGCCTGGAACCTTCGACAACAACGCTCCGACCGCCGCAGGACAGACGTTGCATGGCGACCACGCCTACGTGTTCTATCAGATCCCGCCGAATCCCAAGCCTTTGCCGATCGTGATGCTCCACGGAGCCTTCCAGTCCGCACGAAGCTGGGAGACGACGCCCGACGGCCGCGAAGGTTTCCAGACCATCTTCCTTCGTCGCGGATACCCAGTCTATCTCGTTGATCAACCGCGTCGCGGACGAGCAGGCAACAGCACGGTCGCGGCGACGATCGAGCCGACGCCATACGACCAGCTCTTCTTCGACCAGTTCCGCATCGGCAAATGGCCGGAGTATTTCTCGAACGCCCAGTTCTCCCGCGACCCCGCAGCACTCGACCAGTTCTTCCGTTCGGTCACGCCCAACACCGGGCCGTTCGACGCCAATGTGATCTCCGATGCCATGTCGGCGCTGTTCGACAAGACCGGTCCGGCGATCCTTTTCACCCATTCACAGGCTGGCGGCCCCGGCTGGTTGACCGCAATCAAGAATCCGAACGTGAAGGCCATCGTCGCGCTTGAGCCGGGAAGCGGTTTCATCTTTGCGGAAGGCGAGGTTCCAGCCGGCATGCCGAGCGCCGCTGGAACGCTCAAGGGTGACGCAGTGCCCCTCGCCGATTTCGAGAAGCTCACCAAGCTGCCGATCGTCATCTACTACGGTGACAATTTCCCGACGGAGCCGACGGCCGAACGCGGCCAGGACAATTGGCGTGTTCGGCTCGCGATGGCGAAGCTCTGGGTCGATGCGGTAAACGAGCACGGCGGCGACGCCACGCTCATTCACTTGCCTGACATTGGCATCAAGGGCGGCACCCACTTCCTGATGTCGGATCTGAACAACGTCGAGATTGCCAACCAAATCGCAACGTTCCTGACTGAAAAGAAGCTCGATTGATCTGTTGAGGTACCTCTCCCGTGGTTGTCGCGACGAAGGACGCTCGTCGCGTCGCCCCGCATCACGGCAAGCAGGCGCACAAGATTACGAACGATCCCTCGGCGAGCACCGTTATGAAGCTCGAAGACAATCGCCGGGCCTTCGGTGCCTATCTCGCGGTATCAACATGTCCGATCGGCACCTCGAATCGATCAACATAAGACCCGCAGTACGCGCTGACGCTGCAGTCCTTGGATCCTACGACGCCGCGCTGATGTCGCTGCACAACAAGTGGGATCCAGCCCGGTTCATTCCCGCCGGGCCAACCACACCCGACAAATATGCTTCGTGGCTCGCGAGCCAGGTCGCCCGCGACGACGTCGTCGTCCTCGTAGCCGAGCATCGGAATTCTATCATCGGTTATGTCTACGGTGCGATCGAGAGCGCCGACTACATGGCTCTCCGAGGTCCTGCGGGGGTTATCCACGTCATCTTCGTCGATCCGCAGAGGCGAAGGGAAGGCGTCGGCAGATGCTTGCTGGAACAAGCCATCACGATGCTTTCAGGAAGAGGCTCTCCGCGGATCGTCCTGTCGACCGCCTACAAGAACAAAGGCGCCCAAGCATTGTTCGAGCGAATGGGCTTCCAAGCGACCATGGTCGAAATGACGAAGAATTGCGAGTGACCGGATCTTGCGCGATCGGCCTGGGGTCCATCTAGCATCGTTCAGCCAATCCTTGGCTAAATACCCCCTGTTCTTCGTTGCTGTCGAATGCAAACGAAATTTGAGCCTTCCGTGCTCCGCTGGCTTTATTCCTTCAAGGCTTATCAAGTGATCGTGATTAATAAGCAGCCCTAATAGGCTCTAGCGGCACGAGCCGTCTAATCGCCCAAGCTGTGAGCGGCTATCTTTTCTCCAACATTTCGAACACCGACCTTCAGGAGCCCGACATGACGGAAGTCATCGACAGGAGACGACGCGAGTTTCTGGGCGCGACCGCGCTGATCATTTCAGGTGCCATCATAGGAGTTCCAGCAATGACCACCATCGAAGCTGTGGCAGCCGACTACAGGCAGAACCCATTCACGCTGGTCTACGACGGCGCGATCACGAAGAATGAGCCAGGCAAGGTGAACATCCACCCGGTGACCTACAAGCTCAACAACCTCGATATCGTGGCGAACGTCTATACGCCCGCGGGCTACGATCCTGGCAAAAAATATCCGACGATCGTACTCGCCCATCCCAACGGTGGCGTGAAGGAGCAGACGACTGGTCTCTATGCGCAGCGACTTGCGGAGCGCGGCTTCATCACGATCACGGCCGACGCCGCTTACCAGGGCGGAAGCGGTGGCGCGCCCCGCAGCATCGACAAGCCTCAGTACCGCATCGAGGACATTCACGGGATGGCGGACTTCATCAGCGTCTTCCCCGGCGTGGACACTGCACGCCTCGGGCTGTTCGGGATCTGTGGCGGGGGCGGCTACTCTCTCGCTGCCGCCAAGACCGACAAGCGTTTCAAGGCGGTTGCGACGTTGAGCATGTTCAATTCCGGTCGTGTCCGTCGGAACGGCTTCCAGGATTCCCAAATGGACACGATCCAGAAACGGCTGCAGCAGGCCTCGGCGGCCCGTGCGCAGGAAGCCGCGGGTGGCGAAGTTCTCTATGCAGGCGACGCCAACCTGACGGACGCACAGATCGATGCGCTTCCGTTCGACCTCTATAGGGACGGTTATCGTTATTACTGGCACACCAATGCTCATCCCGGCTCCACCTTCAAGTACACGATGAGCAGCCTGATGGACCTGATGCGCTGGGATGCCACCGACGAAATCGGCCTCATCGACGTCTCGCTTCTGATGATCGCGGGTACTGCGGCCGACACCCTCTACATGACCGAAGACGCGTTCCCCAAGGCCACGGGCACGAAGGACAAGGAACTCTTCAAGATCGAGGGTGCCAAGCACATCGAGACCTATTGGGTTCCCGAGTACGTGGACGCGGCGCTGGGCAAGCTGGCGCCATTCTTCGACCGGACGCTGGTCTGAGGAGGAAGCGATGACGCGCCACCTGTTCCTGAACGCGTTTCTGACCATCGGCATAGTTCTGGCGGCGCTCCCCGGCGTCGTCTGCGCCCAGCCTGTCAATGAACCAAAGGAAAGTCCAATGACCTCTCGTGCCCAGCAACTGATGGGGGACACGGCCCCGAAACTGGCCGAACTGACTGATGACGTACTCTACAAGGACGTCTGGGAGCGGCTCGGTTTGTCCAAGCGGGACAGAAGCCTGGTAACCATTTCGGCCCTGATCGCGCTCAATCGTCCTGATCAGCTCAAATCACATATTCGGCTCGGCCTGCAGAACGGACTCACCAAGGACGAGATCGTCGAGACGATCACGCACATGGCGTTCTACTCCGGGTGGCCGAGCGCGGTGTCTTCTGTGGCTATCGCCAAGGAGGTCTTCGCCGAATGACCGAGAAGAAGATGACAATGGCTTCTGCAGTGGCGGCCGCGGCGTTCGCGTCGACATCGCCCGCGTTGGCAAGCGAAGCGATCACCATCACGCATGCCGGATCGCAGCCTGCGACCGTCGGCGCCTCTGATAGGTTTACCGGGTCCGTTCGAGTGGAGGACAACTTCAAGGCAACGCCGCCAGCTACGGTAGGCGGCGCGACCGTCACCTTCGAACCTGGCGCGCGCACCGCGTGGCACAGCCACCCTCTCGGCCAGACGCTCATCGTGACGAGCGGAGTGGGCGTTGTCCAGATGTGGGAAGGGCCGCATCAGGTGATGCGGTCCGGCGATACCGTATGGATCCCGCCTGGCGTGAAGCACTGGCACGGCGCATCTCCGAGGAATGGAATGACGCACATCGCCTTCTCGGAGTCTTTGGATGGCAAGTCCGTCGACTGGCTCGAGCTGGTCACCGACGCCCAATACTCCTCTCAAGCAGCGGAGGGTCAGCAATGACGCGTCTTCCCCCACGTCTTCTCGTTCTCGTCGCCGTAGCCTGCGGCATCGTGATGATCGGCTGGCAGGTGGATGCCGAACCGACCAAGGCCACGATGCCTGATATCAGCAAGCTTGTTCACTACACCACGGTGACGCGCGGCGAGGTCACCGAACACATCATGACGACGCGCGAAGCGATCGAGGCCGTGAAGGCGGGCAAGCCCGTTCCAAATGGCACGCATTTCGCGCTCGTCGACTACCGTGAAGGGCAAGTCTTTCGCTACTTCATCATGGAGAAAGGTGCGGGATGGGGCGAGGAGTACGACGAGAACCGCCGCACCGGGGACTGGCTCGGCGAAGACCACTGCCATGGTCTGCTGGCTCTTCGTCGGCTCGGCACTCGTCTCCGCAGTCTTCGCCATTCTTGGCGGCCAGGCGTTGATCGAGCAGTGGGTGCTGTCGCTCAACATGACGCCCGTCCAATTCATGATCCTGTCGCAGGCGATCATCTTCATCCTCGGCTGGCCGCTGGAATGGACCGAAATCATCATCATCTTCGTACCGATCTTCCTGCCGATGCTCCGACACTTCGGCATCGATCCGATCCTCTGGGGCGTGCTCGTCTTCGTCAATCTGCAGGCGGCGTTCCTTTCGCCGCCGGTTGCGATGTCGGCCTATTACCTCAAGGGTGTCTCGCCGCCGCACGTCACCCTCAACCAGATCTTCGCAGGCATGATGCCTTATATGCTGATCGTCATTCTCTGCATGGTTATCATGTATGTCTGGCCGGGCATGACGCTCTGGCTCCCAGCCTATCTGTATGGCTAAACGAAGTCTCAGCGTTGCATCTATGCACAGCATGGCTTGTCAGGCATCGTCCGCAATGAGACCAAAAAACGGAGCAACCAATTTGAAGGGGATCGAACCGATGACCCCGTTGTTACACAGCCTCTATTTCACTGCTCCAGAGGGTTGAAAGTCGAAATCACTGCCTCTGTCGGCAACATTCATACATCGCTTGGGCCAGACTGGTGCTGTTCCAGTCGGCGATGAGGCTCGCGAAATCAACTTCGGTTGGCTCGCCGACCTTTTCATCCTTCGGCCCGACGCTTGCGATACCATCGGCACGCCGCTTGCGCGCCTAGAGGAGGGCTGGATGGGCGATGCCACATCTGTTCCTAGGAGGCATCCACTCAATTCTTCGGATCGCGTCGACCGCGAAGGAGCGTCAACTGCGGTCCCTGCCCGCATTCGGCTTGAAGTTCACCAGCTGGGATTTGAGCTCAATTTCACGAACGCCCGAGCCGCCTCACTTGGGCTCGAAGACGCGTTGTTCCTCCGCTGCCGTGGACTTGGCTCATTGAGCCGGTGTGATCAACTCGACAGTTGGGAAATAAGATCGGTACCGACCGACATCTCGCGTTAACAGCGGGAGCTGTTGAACCGCTGCATGGGCGCCAACGATAAAATCCGGCAGGACTCCCGTACGAGAACCACCGGCTCGACGATACCGTGTGAATACTTTTCCGGCGAGAAATAGCGCGGCTCGCGGAATAGGCGCGACGACCAGTCCCGCTTCGTCTATGAACGCATCAAGTTCCTCGATCCGCTCATAGCGAACCGCAAGTTCGGCATAGACTACATCATTGATCAACAATGGACCGGCAAGACTGGCTGTCTCAAGTTGCTCGACCGACCAGTCTGCCCAGGTCGAGTCATTGGTCACAAGGTCGAGCAAGACATTCGTGTCGACAAGCGTCACGCTTCACCACGCGTGAGTGCCATGATCGCATCCGTATCGAGCCCTTTTCCGGCATGCCCCCGAAGCTTTTGAAAGCGGCTGGCAGGTTGCTGTCTATCAGCCCTTGTCAGCACTATGCTACCATCCGCAGCTCGACGGAAGTCGACCTCGCTTCCGGGCACAATGCCAAGCAGTTCTCGCACCGCTTTCGGGATTGTCACCTGTCCCTTGGCTGTTACCGTCGTTGTCATGCTGGGCAGCCTCGTAATACCTTTTTTTGATTAGGTATTACTTTCTGATTCCGATTTCAAGATATTTGTCCCATCCGACTGTTAGCTGGAAACCGCTCATGAGTAAGCGGTTAGCGAATGGTGTCAGGTCTGAAGTTCCAGGGCATGAGCGCCTCGTTACACGTTGCGAACATGGAATGTGCGTTCGCAATCCTTACCTATGCTCGCACGCCGTGCCCGTTCCCCAAACGACCGGCGGAGGTCGGCTTCCCCGACATTTTGTGTCTGGGCGAGCCCACGGCCCTAGTCCGCCGGACTTTCCTCATCAGACAAACGGTGGGGTCGCCCTCTCCAGCGGAAGAAATACTCCACTAAGTTTAAGCTTGCATCATTCAAGTGTCCCGCAGATCGGTAGTTGATTGTATTCGTGAAGCGACCAGAGGCGGGGTCCTTTCAGCAATCTCGGCTCGGCGGCCCGCCGCGACAATGGTCTGACATTCCGGCAGAATGCGCGCGCGGTACGGATCTGAAGGCACATTCCCTCAATCGCATCCTCGTCAACACGGACGGCAGCTGGCCGACGACCGCGGTGACGGAGAACATGCGCGCCTATCAGATCAACAATCAGCTTGAGAGCCAGTTCGATACCGGCAGCGTCTCCCACACGCTGCTCGGGGGCTCGATTACACTTGGGTCTCGTCTGACTTCGCCATGGGCAGCTAACGTATCGGGTTTCGCCGGCGCCACAAAGCTGAAATACTTCAAATCGTTGGCCTCCTCTGCGGCGGCGGGAGCCCCTCCGAAGCCGCGTTGCGACAAAGTCATTGCGGTAGGCTATCCAAACCGAAATTGCTCCTAGATAGTCCCACTGTATCTGGACGAATGGAAAAGCACCTATGGCAACTGGACTTCTCGCACTGCTCGATGACGTCGCGGCAATTGCGAAACTTGCGGCTGCGTCGCTGGATGATGTCGCCGCTCAAACAGCAAAAGCAGGTGCGAAAGCGGCGGGAGTCGTGATCGACGATGCAGCGGTAACACCGAGATACGCGGTTGGCCTGTCGCCCGCGCGAGAATTGCCAATTATCGCTAAGATAGCCCTCGGATCCTTGAAGAACAAGCTTCTCTTTCTTCTGCCGGCGTGTATTTTTCTCGGCTACTTTGCGCCTTGGGCGATCACGCCGCTGCTGATGGTCGGGGGCGTTTATCTTTGCTACGAGGGAGCCGAAAAGCTCTATGAAGCGATTGCCCCACACGATGCGCACAAGCATGAGGCGGCAGTGATGGGAACATCCGACCCGGTCGCGTTGGAAAACCAGAAGGTTGCGGGCGCAATCAGAACGGACTTCATACTCTCAGCAGAAATCATGGCACTAACCCTCGCGAACGTCGCCGCTTCCAATATCTACACGCAAGCTGCTGTCCTGGCGTCCGTCGGAATCCTCATCACCTTGGCCGTCTACGGCGTTGTCGCCCTCATTGTGAAGGCGGACGACATAGGGCTCGCGCTTGCTACTTCCTCAGTCGGCTTGGTCAGAGCGTTCGGCCGCGGCCTCGTTATCGGCGTCCCCTTGTTTCTCAGCATCCTTGCAATGATTGGGACCGCCGCCATGCTCTGGGTGGGCGGCAGCATTCTCGTCCACGGAATGGCCCAACTGGGCTTCCATGGACCGGAACATTTCATTGACACGATTGCAGTCGGCGTCGGTGCCGTGTCGGCATATCTCACGGGGGTTCTGCATTGGACGACCACATCCGCGCTTCAGGCAGTGCTGGCGATTTTGATCGGCGGCATGACCATTGTGTTGGTGCATGCGTCGTCCCGGTTGATCAGGCGGCTCCGACCTCAAAATCCGTGAGTGGGTGTCACTTAATTCTTTCTGGGTGAACTCTGACGAGCCGAGGCGTCGCCAATACGATCATCCGGGCGACGGGGCTCTGCGGCTTTGCCAACGCTTGCCTATCCCCCCGATCGGCTCTGAGGATCGCGTTGCGGATCAACTGCATCGAAGGTATCACGGCGAACGCCAATATGTGCGAGAAACATCTGATGTCTGGCACTGCATTGGCGACCGCACTCGTTCCACTGCTTGGCTATGACGTTGCGGCCGAATTCGCAAAGCAGGCGCGCAACACCGGCAGAACCCTCGCGGAACTGCTCAACCATTCCTCCATATCTGACCACGTGCTGGCGCAGGTCTTCGCCGTTGCCACTCTTGTTGCGCCCTCTCGCCTGCCCCCGCCGATAGCTAGAACGTCGCCGCACCGCTACCCCACGGGCCGTGGTGGAAGTCCTTGCTGTCGAGGCGATCAAAGCCGTGCGCGCCGAAGAAGTCACGCTGCGCCTGGATCAGGTTCGCGGTGCCGCGGCCTTGGCGATAGGCGTCGAAATAGGTCAGCGCCGAGGTCAGCGCCGGAACCGGCAGGCCGGCTTGCAGGGCCGCCGCAACGACGCGGCGCAGCGCCGGGATCGATTCCTTG
>NZ_JBFTIN010000040.1:0-48485 GCF_056394785.1 Rhizobium sp. 10N414
ACCCGGGCAGCCGGCGGCAGTCGCATCCGCCAGATCAGGATCGGCAGCATCTATCCGGCCACCATGGGCATGCTGCCAACCTTCCTTGCCAAGATCGCCCGCAAGTATCCCGATGTCCGCATCCATATCGCGTCGGGCAATACCGGCGAGATCATCCGCGGCCTGGAGACCGGCCAGCTCAATTTAGGCTTCATCCGGCCGGTGGAAAACATCGGCTCCTTGCGCTTCGTCTCGCTTGCGCATGAGCGCTACTACCTGGCAGTTGGCCATGCCAATCCGCTGGCAGCCAAAGAGGAGATCAGCATCGACGATCTGCGCACTCAGAAGATCATCGCCTTCAACCGGCAGAACCTGTCGTTTTCGGAACGCTACTTCAATGAGAAGTTCGCGGAATACGACCTCACCGCCAACATTGCCTTCAGCTGCGATGACACCTATGCGCTGGTGTCACTGGTCTCTGCCGGGCTTGGCATCGGCTTTGCCCCGGAATGGACGCTTGATCTTCCCAATCGCGGCTTTGAACTGAAGAAGGTAAGCGGGATCGACTTTAGGATCGGGCTTGGCATTGCCTGGAGCAAAGAGGATCCAACCGCTGGCCGAGACGATATCGTCGACATCGCACGGTCGCTGGCTCGGGCAGGGCGGTGAGCGCTCGAGAGTGTGCCTGCGCTGGTGCCGACTTTTCCGCTGCTCCGGCAGATTGCCGAGCTTGGCTAGGCAGTTTTAGCTTAGCCCGAGGGGCCTGCCCCCTTACAATTCCAGTTTACGCGAGCTAGAAGTGGTTGCGTAAGGTTGAGGCTCGTCATGACCGTTACCATGCTTTCAGGCCGAGAACTCAATCAGGACCTCGGCCGCGCAAAGCGCGCCACCAGGGATGGACCGGTGATCATCACCGACAGGGGCCGGCCTGCGCATGTCCTCCTGTCGTTCGATGAGTACAAGCGGCTTATCGGTAAAATGCGGACGCTCGGTGACATGCTGGCCGCGCCCGGAGCGGATGATGTTGACTTACCGCTCCCGCAGCGCACGGAACATGCCCGGTCGGTTGACCTATCCTGAAACGAAACCGTCGATCCGGCCGAGACCCCTTCGGTTCGATTCCGTTCAAGACCTTCGTCCTACCAGACAAACTTAGGCGGGAACTGGAATACGGTGGGTGATGGCCAATCTCTGACAACCAGGCAATTCTCTCAAGCTGTCCTATACCGCAACTGAGATTCAAACTCGGATGGCAAGCGGGCTCAACCGACGAGATCTTTGATCGTTGCAATAGGCAGGAACATCCGCATCGGCATAGAGGGAAAAGGCTGAAACCCGTATCCGATGTAGAGGTCCTTGCGCTGCTGCGTTTTTCCGGGGTCTCCGCAATCGAGTACATCCAGGACGATGACGGCCGTGCCGATCTGCTCCGCAATCCGGACAATCCGTTGGAGGCAATCGGCAAGAAGAATGCCGCCGTATCCACCGCCTCTGAATCGTTCGTCGCGACCGACCATGGAGATGTACGCGGCAGGTATCGCGCCGTGCCCCGGACGATTGCGGGCGAAATTTTCCGGCAGTTCGTCGTAATAGATCGAATGAGCGTTGATCGCGTAGAACCCGATGATCGACTTCTCGTCCTCCGCCGTCAGCACCCAAACACGAAGATTATCTGCCTTCGTGAGCTTGTTGGCCGTCTTCTTGATAAAGTTATCGACTTGGCTAACGCCACACGAAAAAGCCGCCCGATCGTGTTTGGAAGGATCGAGCGGCTCGATGAGGAGTTTCGGCTTTACGTCTTCTGCCATTACTTGGAAACGACGGTCTCGCGATGACGCCTGAAAGCTTCCTTCAGGCTGTTCGTCGGCGCAGGCGGATTATCGAGAGCCTCGAAAAATGCCGTGTGATCGACAGCCTTAAGACCGGTCGCTTCGTGGGCCGCGATCGTTTCGATTGCAGACTTGTAGGCTGCATTGATCGTAAAGGCGGAATCGTCCATGCCAGAAAGCGCAGCCGCCCGGTGAATGGCATCCTTGATACGAGGCTTCGTACGGAAATTCATCCGCGCGTTGCTCGGCTCGTCGATATCGACAGTGATGTCTTTGAAAGCAACCATAGTCGCCTCCTGCCTTAGAAACTAGATCGCGTTGTACGCCTCATCGACGTACAAGGTCAAGTCATATTGCATGCGTCCGTCCGTGCGACGTACGTTGGAAGGCAACATATACGAGACTGATGATTGCGGCGACTTCCGGGGAGCAGGCCAAGAGCGCTCCAGAGACCGGTCGCCATCATTTACATCGGTCCCGACTATGAAATGGAGGTCGTAAGTGTGATGCAAGCCTGACTGATATGGAGATAGATGCGGCGAGAGCGGCATCGGGGTCGAACACGTTGGTCGCGGCGGATGTCTACCCCTTCGATAACTCCCGCTTTGACTTCTGGCCTGTCCCAGCGACCGTGGACCAGACAATCGTGGTCGGTGTCGCCTTCGATCCAGGGCGTCGACCGCCAAATGTTGATGCATTGATGGAGACGGTCGCGCTAGTCTTTGCAGCGACGATTGAACGCTACAAGGCATAGGTCGGCTGTCACCAAACTCCGCGGTGTGTTCTGGCACAGACGCGTCACCGTCGAGAACCGCGTCACCGCCGTGAAACATGGCATTTGTTGGAGCTATTTGCGTTCCGGTGGCGCAGGTCTTTTACCCGCCAGGACTGTTTCAGTTCTCGTCTTGGGAGCGTTTCCAACGGTGCGCCTGAGGCAGTCAAATGGCCTAGGCAGCAACAGGGTCGGCGGTTCGTCTCCGTTCAAGACCTGCGAAGCCTCCAGCTAAAAAGGTGGCAGTCATAGCCGACACCCGCAGTCGACCTCTTGGAAAGCAGCCCGACCCAATCGGCCAGCGTGGAGCGGACGAGGTCCTCAGGTGCAGGCAGAACAAGCTTTCTCTGCCGCGCTATCGTTCGCCAAGTCGAAAGGCGGTTCCCCGCAACGGGCCGAGGCTCTCCGACACGATCTGCGCATTGACTTCATCAGGCCAATGCCGAGATTTGCTAACGAGGCTGAGGATCAGCGCGTGGTTGAAGCCCGAGCAACAAGTTCAGGCGCAAATCGTTCCACCACCCGATCGTCGGCGCTTCCTTTCGATCCGGTCGAGGAGCCGACGCGTTGCGCGACGTGCAACCTCCTGGAAAGGCAGAAGCAATGTAGAAAGCGGTGGCTCCATAAAACGTGCGAAGGGGTGGTTTCCCCACCGCATAACCAACACATCATCCGGGATGCGGATGCGACGCTCGCGTAGAGCTCGGTAGAGGCCGAGCGCATAATAATCATCCCCGACCACGAACGCATCCGGTCGACGGCCGCGGTCCAGGAGGTCGCTGGCGACGCGATATGCGTCGTAAGCTTGCCAGGATTGAGAGACCCTACCCGGCCGTATGCCGGGGGAAGACGGTATTTCTATTCGGATTGCAGGAGACGCGGTAATCACTCTAGCGGGGGAAACCTCAAATACTTTAAAGAGGACCTTGAGAAGGTCTTCGCGATGTTCCCGCGCCTGAAGGAGCGCCAGGCTGCAGGATTTCCGTGCCGCCGATCATCACGACCGCGGCAACCGCGATACCCGGTCAGCGAAGGACGACCTTGCTGACCAGAATTTGTACGCAAACTTTGGACAGCTTGTCGCTGACCAGTATTTGTATATAATCTTTGGACATTGGAGAACCAATGCCCGACCCGACGTCAGATACCCTTGAGCAAATTCACTCCCGGATCAGCGCTGGCGCTCCTTCGGGTGTGTGGTCCCGCGGTGACTTCCTTGATATCGCCAGCCCGAACGCCGTTGAGAAAGCGCTGCAGCGCCTGACAAACCGTGGCGATATTCGTCGACCTTACCGCGGGCTCTACGACAAACCCTCTATCAGCAAGCTCACTGGAAAGCTGGTGTTCCCGCCGCGCGCATCATTCGTTGATGCAATCGCCCGCCGGGACAAGCTTCGGATACTCGTGGACGGAATGACCGCGGCTAATGATCTCGGGCTCACAACGGCTGCTCCCGCGCGATCGACAATCTACGCGGACACATATCCGCGGACGATCGAAATCGATGCAACCACCGGGGATCCCAAGGTARGCGCCCCGGTCATCTACACGCTCGATTTCAAGCGAGTCTCGGCTAAAGCCGCATTCTGGGCCGGCCGGCCGGCCATGCGCATAGTCCAGGCGTTAGCTTGGGTGCGCGATGATCGCAGCAATTTGGAACCGGCCATAAGCGGGATCGTCCAGAAACTGAGGAAGAGCCCGGACCGAGAAGCGATTTCGGATGATCTCCGATCCAACCTCTCGGCTCTGCCAGCCTGGATGTATTCGGCTGCGCAAGAAATAGCCGACGGCTTAGCACCACACGGCCAAGAAACGACGCCAGAGGGGACCGCCGATGCAGACCACGTTCATTGAGGTTCTTCGACCGAACCCCGACGAACGCCGTGCGCTGTATGCGGCAGCCGCAGCTGGCCTCCAGACGCGCGCTGAGAATGTCGAAAAGGATCTCTATGTCTGTTGGATCCTGGACTTTCTGTTCAATCAGCGAGATGGCGATCCGGTCAATCTCTACTTCAAAGGCGGCACCAGCCTGAGCAAGGCCTATGACGTCATCAAAAGGTTCTCCTAAGATATCGACTTTGGCGTCTATAAAGCCGACATTGAAGCACCCCTTGAAGACGAGATTGCCGCACAGGGCTCGGTGACCAAGCAACAGAAAATGCTCGCAGAGAAGGTCGACGATGCGGCGCGCACCTACATCTCCGGCCCTTTACGCGACCAGCTTCTCCGCAAGATTGCAGAGATCGAGGCGATAGTTGGCGAACAAGGCCATTTCACCGTCGAGTACGGCTACGATGCCTATCGGAAACGTGACGCGCTCGACATTCTTGTCGTCACCTATAAGAGCGTGCTTGGGACCGATGCCGATTATGTTAGGCCGGCCGTCCGGATAGAGGGCGGCGCCCGCCCTGATCCTGTTCCCGTCGAAGCTCGCACGATCATCCCCTACATCGCGTCCGAACTGACCTCCGCGGACGACTTGGCGGTCAATGGGGTAACGACCGTGAAGCCGGAAAGAACCTTCTGGGAGAAGGTGCTTATTCTCCATGCGATGACCGAAATGACGCAGAAGCGAGCCGACGAGCAGAACCCCGAAAAGCCGGTACCTGATCTCAACCGGTACTCGCGGCACTACTATGATGTCCATCAAATCTGGACGAACGGCGCTTATGGAAAGAAAACGGCCCGCATGAGTGAGTTGGCCGAGGCCTGCCGAGTGCACAAGGAACTGATGTTTCGGGCGCCAGATCATCGCTATGATCGCGCAGTGCCGGGAAGCTACCGGCTAAACCCAAATTCTGAGATGCTGGAAAAGCTCGCACGCGACTACGAGCGTATGTCAGCCATGATCTTCGGCGAAATCCCGAAATTCGGGGATGTGATGCGAAGCATTGCTGAACTCGAGCAGTTCCTGAATTCGGTTTCTGAAGAGAAAAATTGAGGAGGTCATGTCGGACTAGCTCCAGGTGCTGCCGTGACATTTGCGCGCCGTTTGGAGAAGCCCCAAGTGCATCACACCCGTCTTGCAGGGTAGGGGATCACGCGTCATCCTGCAATGCGCCATGAACACCTCGGCTGGAGTGTTGTAGCCAAGGCATTTACGGGGTTGGTCATTGACGGGCGAGTTGGATCAGGTCGCGTTGTGACACGGCGGCCAGATCTGTAGCTCCTGGCATGAAGCGGCGTAGGCGCTTGCTGGCGTTTTCCAGGGCTCCCTTTTGCCACTCTACACTGGGGTCGCAGAACCAGCTACGCGCGGATCCCCTTCGTCCAAAGCCCTGAATCCGGCAAACTCGGTACCGCGATCAAACATGAAGCTTTGACGCGCAAATGCCGGCAATGGAGAAAGAGCTCTGATGATTTTGTCCATGATCAGGGAGCGAATGCCGGCTTGGATTCTTGATGAGAACGGTGCAGCGGCTCTTGCGCTCCACGAAGGACGTGACATTGGCATGGCCGAGTGGACACTCAAACACGGTGACGGTCCAATTGCCTGCGACCATCACCGCGAGCTCCGCGCCGCCGCCATGAACCTTCGGACGCAAATCACTCGGGTATGACAGACGGATAGAGAACGGCCTGTTCGCCATTGGTCCGCCACCGTTAGGTGTACGATGCCAGCTAGTAGCATTCTTGAGAAACCACTGGCTAGCATGTAGCTCAGGATCAGCCCGAGTCATCGCGGCGGCGTTCGAACGACTTTATGGCCGCCGCAGCATCGAACGGCGTGCCATCTTGGAACTTTGACACCGTCAGCCTGAGCGAAAGGTGCGTCAGAGACCTTAGCAGCGTGCTCCGAAATCCTCTGTATGGCGCGTAGACGGTTAGCTCTCGACGGCTCAAGTTGCACGTGGTCGGGCGCCCTTCGCTGCCCGCAGGTGAAATGCCAGCTTGCGAGCGTAACTACTGCCTTACGAAGTCAAGAAAATTGCGACTTTCATGAATTTTGGCATTGACGCCACCGCGGATTGCGGGGCAGTTTGAACCACTTGGAAATTGGTTCGAACCAATAAGCAAAATGGCAGTACAAGGACTACCCGAAAATTCAACTTATGCTCTCGAGAAGCTCCGAGAGCTGCTGAGCTCTTCCGATCTTCCTGCGGACGGCAAGCTGCCGACCGAGCGTGCTCTCTCCGATCTGTTTGGCGTCAGTCGCCGCGCCATTCGCCGGGCGCTGGAAGTCCTTGATGCCGAGGGCAGGATTTCTCGCCGCCAGGGATCCGGGACTTACGCGGGTCAGCGAGCCGAAGGGCTTAGCCGGCATGTCGGCGCTATCGTCGCCGGAACCAATTTTCTGGAAATCATGGAAGTGCGGCTGCGAATAGAGCCGCAGCTGGCGCAACTTGCTGCCGTCCGTGCCAAGCCAGCCGACATCGAGCGCATGCGTGAATTGACGAAGAAGATCGTCGCGAGTGAGGATGCCGACGCGCGCGAATTGTGGGATGGCGCGCTGCACCGGCTGATCGCCCAAAGCGCCGGCAATCAGTTCTTTCTCGAAATCTTCGATGTCATCAACCATGTCCGCCAGGACGACGCCTGGCAGGCGATCCGCGAAATGGCTCGGCGCAGCCATAAGACGGAAGAGCGCGCTTATGCGCAGCACGCCGCCGTGATCGACGCAATCGCCGAGCGGGATCCGTTGCGCGCCGCCGAAGCGATGCGCCAGCATTTGCTGATGCTGCAGGAAAGCCTCATCCGCGTCACCTCCTTCGATCTGCCGGAAGAGGGAAGCGAAGAGAAACGAAAAGCTGACGGAGTTGCTCCCGACGCCTGACGATCGGCCGGCCGGGGAAGCCGGCCCGGAAAACTGGTTCAAACATAAGAGGGAACGAGATGAAAACTGCCAACTTCCTTGCTACTCTTGGCGCAAGCGTCCTGTTAGCGCTACCAACCTTTGCCGCCGAACTGAAGATCGGCCTTGCCGATGACGCTGACGTCTTGGATCCGGCACAATCGCGTTCGTTCGTCGGTCGTATCGTCTACACGGCGCTCTGCGACAAGCTGTTCGACGTCACGCCCGATCTCAAGATCGTCGGGCAGCTGGCAACGGATTACAAATGGTCCGCCGACGGCAAGGAACTGACGCTGACGCTGCGCCAAGGCGTGAAATTCCAGGATGATACGCCATTCAATGCCCAGGCCGTCGTCGACAACATCACCCGCGCGATGACCCTGCCAGAATCGCGCCGCAAGAGCGAGCTTTCCTCCGTCTCCAAGGTCGAGGCAACAGGGGACTACGAGGTGAAGTTCACGCTGAAGGCTCCGGATGTTACGCTGGTCGCACAGCTTTCCGACCGCGCCGGCATGATGATCTCGCCGAAGGCCGCCAAGGAACTCGGCGCCAAGTTTGGTGACCATCCCGTCTGCTCCGGCCCGTTCAAATTCGTTGAACGCGTGCAGCAGGACCGCATCGTGCTCGAAAAGTTCCAGGACTACTGGAACAAGGACAACATCTTCATCGACAAGATCACCTACCGGCCGATCCCGGATAGCGCGGTGCGGCTCGCTAACCTGCGCTCGGGTGATCTCGATCTGATCGAGCGCGTGGCGCCGACGGATGTCGAGACCGTGAAGGGCGATTCCAACCTGGACATGGTCGACAAGGTCAATATCGGCAACCTCGGCATCTACTTCAACGTCGGCAACGGCGCCCGCGCCGACAATCCGCTTGGCAAGGACAAGCGGCTTCGCCAGGCTTTCTCGCTGGCGATCGACCGCGAGGCAGCCATGCAGATCGTCTATGACGGGACGGGTGTTGCCGGCAACCAGCCGTTCCCGCCGTCGAGCCCATGGTTCAACAAAGATCTCCCGGTTCCGGCCCGCGACGTGGAAAAAGCCAAGGCCCTGATCAAGGAAGCAGGCTTCGACCGCGTTCCGGTCGAGCTCAACATGGCCAACGATCCGATCATCGCCCAGATGATGCAGATCATCCAGTCGATGGTCGCCGAAGCCGGGTTCGACGTGACCTTGAAGGCCACCGAATTCGCCACGCTGCTCAACGACCAGACCGCCGGCAACTACCAGGTCAGCCGCTCGGATTGGTCCGGCCGCGTCGACCCTGACGGCAACACCAACCAGTTCTACACCACTGGCGCGGGCCTCAACGACATGCACTACAGCAACCCCGACGTGGACAAACTGCTTGCCGAAGCCCGCCAGTCGCAGGACGATGCCGTGCGCAAGCAGAAGTACGATGCCGCCGGCAAGATCCTCGCTGAGGACCTCCCGATCGTCTACATCGGACATCAGGCCTGGATCTGGGGCTACAACAAGAAAGTCACCGGCTTTGTCCCGTCACCGGACGGCATGATCCGCCTCGTGGGCGTGAAGAAAGCCGACTAACAAAAGAACCGCCGCGCGGGGGTTGTCTCCCGCGCGGCGCCTGCAACGCGACTGACGAGCATCGGGATCTCCTCATGTATACCTACATCGGAAAGCGGCTGCTGCTTGCCATACCGACGCTGCTGATCATCTCCGTCTTCGTCTTCTCGCTTCAGAAGCTTCTGCCGGGTGATCCGGTCCTGGCCATGGCCGGCGAGGACCGCAGTCCGCAAGTGCTGGAGCTCTTGCGCGAAAAATACCGGCTGAACGATCCGGTGGTCTACCAGTACGGCTACTGGCTGGCGGGTGCGGTGAAGGGCGATCTCGGCATCTCGCTTAGGACGAACCAGGAAGTGACGACGCTGATCGCCGAGAAGCTGCCGGTGACGATCCAGCTCGCCGTGATGTCGATCGTCTTTGCACTGTTGATCGGCATCCCCATGGGCATACTCGCTGCAGTCAAGAAAAACACCGCGCTCGATCTTGTGGCCAATTTCATCGCGCTCTGCGGCCTGTCGATCCCGAACTTCTGGTTCGGCATCATGCTTATCCTCTTCATCTCGGTAAAGCTCGGCTGGCTGCCGGCCTCGGGCTACGCGCCCTTTTTCGAAGATCCGCTGCATTCGATCGAAACAATGATCATGCCGGCGTTCGTTCTCGGCAACGCGCTCGCAGCCACGCTGATGCGCCATACGCGCTCCTCGATGCTGAGCGTGCTCAGCGCCGACTATATCCGCACCGCCCGTGCCAAGGGTCTGTCGGAGGGGGCGGTCGTCTTGCAGCATTCCTTCCGCAACGCACTGCTTCCGATCGTCACCGTCACGGCGCTTCTCTTCGGCGAGCTGCTTGCGGGTGCTGTTCTGACCGAGCAGATCTTCACCATTCCCGGTTTCGGCAAGTTGATCGTCGATGCCGTGTTCAACCGCGACTATGCCGTCGTGCAGGGCATCGTGCTTTGTACCGCAACCGGCTTCATCCTGATGAATCTCGTCGCCGACGTGCTCTACGTCCTGCTCAACCCGCGCATGAGGACCGCCCTATGACCGCCATCGAGCAGTCGGCCACAGCAGTCGAGCCGCGTTCGCAAAACCGCGCCTGGCGCAAGATGAAGGCCAACAAGGGCTCGCTTGCTGGCCTTGTCATCGTCCTCTTCTTTGCGCTCGTCGCGATCTCCGCGCCGCTGCTGCCGATACCCGACCCGGCGGCGACGAGCTGGTCGGCGATCCGCAAGGCGCCGTCGCTTGCCCATCTTCTCGGCACCGACGAACTCGGTCGCGACATCCTTTCGCGCATGGTCTGGGGCGCCCGGGCATCGCTGCTGGCCGGCATCTTTTCGGTCGCGATCGCGGTTGTCGTCGGCGTGCCCTTCGGCCTGATCGCCGRCTATTTCGGCGGTTGGATCGACCATGTGATCTCGCGCATCATCGAGGCGTTCCTGGCGATGCCGTTCCTGATCACGGCGATCGCGCTCGCCGCCTTCCTGGGGCCGAGCCTCTCCAATGCGATGATCGCGATCGGGCTCTCGGCCATGCCGATCTTCGTGCGGCTGACGCGCGGCCAGACGCTCGCCGTCAAGACCGAGGAATTCGTGGAAGGCGCGCGCGCCATCGGGCTTCGACACTTCAATATCATCAGACGCTACGTCCTGCCGAACGTCTTTGCGCCTATCCTCGTGCAGGCGACGCTGACGATCGCCACTGCTATTATCGCCGAGGCAAGCCTGTCCTTCCTCGGTCTCGGCCAGCAGCCGCCGGCGCCGAGCTGGGGTTCGATGCTCAACGTCGCCAAGAACTTTCTCAACCAGGCGCCCTGGATGGCGCTGTGGCCGGGACTGGCGATCTTTCTCGTCGTCATGGGTTTCAATCTTCTCGGGGACGGCCTGCGTGATGCGCTGGACCCTCGCGAAGCGTAATTTCTTCGAAAGGAAATTGAGATGAGTACGTTCACGACCCGCCCCGAAATTCTCGGCACCTTCGGTGTCGTCACCTCGACGCACTGGATCGCCTCGGCCGTCGGCATGAGCATCCTGGAAAAGGGCGGCAACGCCTTCGACGCGGCGGTCGCGACCGGTTTCGTACTCCAGATCGTCGAGCCGCATCTGGTCGGCCCTGGCGGCGACCTGCCGGCGATCATCTATTCGAAGAAGAAGGACAAGGTCGAGGTCATCTGCGCCCAGGCGCCGGCGCCGGCCGGAGCCACGATCGAGCACTATACGAACGAGGGACTGAAGATGATCCCCGGCGACGGTCTGCTCGCGACCGTCATTCCGGGCTCCTTCGATGGCTGGATGCTGATGCTGCGCGACTACGGTCGCTTGAGCGTCCGCGACGTTCTCGAACCGGCGATCCATTATGCTGAGAACGGCCATCCCGTGCTGCCGCGTGTCTCGGCCACCATCGCCGGCCTTGCCGACTTCTTTGAAAAGGAATGGCCGACCTCGTTCGAAACCTGGTTGCCCGGCGGCTCTGCGCCGGCTCCCTGGTCCAACTTCAAGAACCCCGTGCTTGCCAAGACCTGGAAGCGCATCGTCTCGGAATCGGAGAGCAAGTCCGGCCGCGAAGCGCAGATCGAAGCCGCGCGCGACGCCTTCTATCGCGGTTTCGTCGCCGAGGCGATCGACACTTACCTGCGCGAGGCGGAAGTGATGGATGCAAGCGGCAACCACCACAAGGGCGTGCTGAGCGCGGACGACATGGCGAACTGGCAGGCGACCGTCGAGGCGCCTGTCACCCATGACTATCACGGCTGGACGGTCGCAAAGACCGGTCCGTGGGGACAGGGGCCAGTACTCCTGCAATCGCTGTCGCTGCTGAAGGGCTTCGATCTCGCCTCCATGGATCCGGCCGGTCCAGATTTCGTACACACCGTCGTTGAGGCGATGAAGCTCGCCTATGCCGACCGCGAGGTCTACTATGGCGATCCTGATTTCACCGACGTACCGCTTGAAGAGCTTCTGTCGGACGCCTACGCCGCCGAGCGCCGCAAGCTGATCACGAACGAAGCCTCCTTCGATCTGCGTCCCGGCCGTCTTTCCGGCTTCGAGGCACAGTACGATGCCACCATGGCGCTGCTTGAAGGCGCCAAGACGGGTGCTGTCTACGAGCCGACCATGGCGCATCTGAGCGAGAAGCGCGGCGACACCGTGCATATCGACGTCATCGACAGCGAAGGCAACATGGTGTCGGTGACGCCCTCCGGCGGATGGCTGCAATCCTCCCCGATCGTTCCCGGCCTGGGCTTCTGCCTCAATTCGCGCGCTCAGATGTTCTGGCTGAAACCAGGTCTGCCGTCGTCGCTCGCCCCGGGCAAGCGTCCACGCACGACGCTAACGCCTTCCATCGCCCTCCATGACGGCCGGCCGACACTCGCCTTCGGTACGCCAGGCGGCGACCAGCAGGACCAGTGGCAGCTCGCTTTCTTCCTGCGCTATGTCCATCATGGCATGAACCTGCAGGAAGCGATCGACCAGCCGCTCTTCCATACCGCGCATTTCCCGGGCTCCTTCTATCCGCGCACCCGGGCGCCGGGTGACCTGACGGCCGAAGCCAACTTCCCGGCGGCAGTGCTCGAGGCGTTGCGCCAGAAAGGCCATCAGCTCACGGTTGCCGATCCATGGACCGTCGGGCGCCTGACAGCGGCGCGGCGCGATGCCGACGGACTGTTGCGCGCGGCCGCCACGCCGCGCCTGATGCAGGCCTACGCGGTCGGGAGATAATCGCCATGACCTGGTCCATCGTTGCCCGCGAACCGGAATCCGGCCATCTGGCGATCGCGGTCGCCACCCGCTTCTTCGCCGCCGGCGGCGTCGTGCCGCACATTCGCGGCCGCGTCGGTGCGGTCGCGACACAGGCCTTCGTGAGCCCGCTCTACGGCACCGATGGCCTCGCCATGCTCGCCGCCGGCAAGTCGCCGGAGGAGATCATTCCGGCTCTGACCGGGCGCGACGAGGGGCGGGACCAGCGCCAGCTGCACCTCGTTGATGCCAAGGGCCGCAACGCGGCCTTCACCGGCACCAAGTGCATCGATTGGGCTGGCCATCTGGTCGACGACAACGTCTCGGTCGCCGGCAACATGCTGGCGGGACCGCAGGTGATCGCCGAAACGCTCGCCACCTTCAAGAAGACGGCGGGCAGGCCCCTGGCCGAACGGCTGCTCGAAGCCATGCAGGCCGGCGAGGACGCCGGCGGCGACAAGCGCGGCAAGCAGTCGGCAGCGCTCCTCATCTACCGCGATCAGGATTTTGCCTGGCTCAATCTGCGCGTCGACGACCACGCCGATCCCTTGGGCGAACTCAACCGGCTCTACGCCGTCGCCAAGGAGCGCTACCTGCATGTCGCCGAGACCATGCCGACCCGGGACAATCCGAGCGGCATGATCGACCGGCGCGAAATCGACGAGCGGATCGCAGGGCTGGAGGCGGAACGCGTGGCGGCCGGAAGACCGTCCGCCTCGTTCGCCACGCCGCTCAAAGCCGCGACCTGATGCAAATGGAAGGTGAGCCCATGACAACCGCAGCCGCCGTCAAGCCCGCCGCAGGCCTGGCACCCGTCCTGTCGGTCTCCGGCCTGACGACGTCGTTCAAAGTGGACGGCGCCTGGCGGCCGGTCGTGCGCGACGTCTCCTTCGACGTGATGCCCGGCGAAACCGTCGCCATCGTCGGCGAAAGCGGCTCCGGCAAGAGCGTTACGTCGCTCTCGATCATGCGGCTGCTTGCGAAAGGCAGCAGTCGCGTCGAAGGCCGCATCCTGCTCAATGGCAAGAATCTCCTTTCGCTCTCCGACAAGGAGATGCGCGGTGTCCGCGGCAAGGACGTCGCGATGATTTTTCAGGAGCCGATGACCTCGCTGAATCCGATCTTCACCATCGGGCGGCAGATTTCCGAGGCACTGACCTGCCATGGCAATCTTTCGGCGGCGGAAGCCAGGGCTGAGACGATCCGTCTGCTCGAAAAGGTCCGGATCCCGAATGCGGCCTCCCGCTTCGACGAATATCCCCACCAGTTTTCCGGCGGCATGCGCCAGCGGGTGATGATTGCCATGGCGCTCGCCCTGCGTCCCAAGTTGTTGATTGCCGACGAGCCGACGACCGCGCTCGATGTCACCATCCAGGGCCAGATCCTCGATCTCATAAAGACGCTGCAGGAAGAGGAGGGTATGTCCGTCCTTTTCATCACCCACGATATGGGCGTGGTAGCAGAGATTTCGGATCGCACCGTCGTCATGTATCGTGGCGAGGCCGTTGAAACAGGAAAGACGGAAGACGTTTTCCACCGCGGCCAGCATCCCTACACCCGCGCCCTGCTTTCAGCGGTGCCGCGTTTGGGTTCGATGACGGATCGTGCAAGCCCGCTTCCATTCCCGGTGGTGGACGCGGTGACCGGCCAGCTGAAAGAGGCCGCAGAGGCTTGCCGAACCGTTGACGATAACAGGAAGCCGGTCCTCGAAGTCAAAGGGCTGGTCACCCGCTTCGACATTCGCGGCGGGCTGCTCGGGCGCAAAACCGGTGCGATACACGCGGTCGAGAACGTTTCCTTCGACCTTCACCAGGGCGAAACACTCTCGCTCGTCGGTGAATCCGGCTGCGGCAAGTCCACGACCGGCCGCTCGATCATGCGCCTTCTCGATGCGCGGGCCGGCAGCGTTCGCTTCGAGGGGAAGGACGTGTTGAAACTCGACGGCACCAGCCTGCGCACCATGCGCCGCAACATCCAGATGATCTTTCAGGATCCCTTTGCCAGCCTTAACCCGCGCATGAGCGTCGGCACCTTGATCGCCGAACCCTTCAGCGAACACGGCCTTGGAACGCGCGCCCAGGCACGCGACAAGGCCGCCGACCTCATGGAACGGGTCGGGCTGAAGGCGGAGATGATGAGCCGCTATCCGCACGAATTCTCGGGCGGCCAGCGCCAGCGCATCTGCATTGCCCGTGCACTGTCACTTGATCCGAAGGTCATCGTGGCCGACGAAAGCGTTTCGGCGCTCGATGTCTCGATCAAGGCGCAGGTCTGCAATCTCCTGATGGACCTGCAAAAGAGCCTCGACCTGGCCTATCTCTTCATCTCCCACGACATGGCCGTCGTCGAGCGCCTCAGCCACCGGGTCGCAGTCATGTATCTTGGCGAGATCGTGGAAATCGGGCCGCGTCCGGCGGTCTTCGGCAATCCGCAGCACAGCTATACGAAGAAACTGATAGCTGCAGTGCCGGTCCCCGATCCTGCTCGCCGAGGTATCCGGCGAAACCTCGCGGCTGACGAGCTGAAAAGCCCGGTGCGTCCGCTCGACTATGTCCCACCCACACGCCAGTATCGCGAAGTCAGCCCCGGCCACCTGGTCAGGATCGACCAAGACGCCTAGGACCTAGGTTTGTGCCACTACGGTCGTGTTCTTCGACGTTTGATCGGATCGCGGGCGGACGGCGGGATTGAGAGATTCCCACCGGTCTGTGGCCCGCTTCTATCCGGAAAAACTCCTTAGCCTGCATCAGCAGGTTATAGGCGATCGCTTCGCTGGAAATACTAGATCCGAAGCCCTTCATGGACACCATTGCCGATTATGGAAGGACGACGGGAAGCAAAAGTCGTTTTGAGATGGATATGTTGACTCCTTGCAAACAGGGCTTCATGCCGCAAATGGATCACAACCTCACGCGTGATTGACTGGTCGGCCAATGACGGCCGTGCACCCTGGCAAAGTGAGCGGTCCGAGCGTTTGCGATAGGCACATTCTTTTTCGACATATTGCATCGCCGAATGGCTGTCATATTATGCGCATCCATTCGAAGTGATCGTGGTGACTAAATGCGCGATAGCGGTGGCTACGGGGAAGGCTTCGGCAAAAGGCTTGGCGCGCAGGCAACGTCCTTTGTCAGCAGAGCGCTTCGAAAATCGACGATCGCCGCAACCGAACTCCGATATGATAGTCCGAGCTTTGAACTCTCCACTCCTCCAAAGGAGGAAGATGCGTTCATGGTCGGGCACTATCTTGTCGGCTGTCCATCCTATCTTTACTGGGAGAGTGGTCGTCCCGCTCCGGCCTCGGCAATAGGTCAAGGGCAGACCATCATTTATGACCTCAAGCGACAGCCGACATTTCTCCTGAATCACGGCTTCCACACTGTTCACTACTATTTCTCCCGTGCCGCCCTAAGCGCCCTCTCAGAGGAAGCAGGTGCTTCTCCTATCGATGAGCTGCAATACAAGCCGGCATTGGCCACCGACGATCCTGTTATGCGGAATATGTCAGCCGGATTGTTGCCGTTCTTTGGGCGCCCCGAAGAAGCGAGCGTGCTCTTTATGGACCATGTGATGCTTGCGATCGGAATCCACGTGGCCGCTCGCTATGGCGGCATGAGGCTTAGGCGGGAAGGCGCGCGCGGCGGGCTTGCACCTTGGCAGGAGAAGCGGGCTAAGGAAATGATCGTGTCTAGACTTGGTGAGGATATCTCGCTCGCCGCAGTCGCCAGCGAATGCGGGGTGTCGGCCCGTCATTTTTCCCGGGCGTTTCGACAATCGACCGGTATTTCGCCGCACCAGTGGCTGACGCGGCAACGCGTGGAGACTGCGAAGCGGCTTCTCGCCGCCAACGAACTGAACCTCACCCAGGTGGCCCTGGCTTGCGGCTTTGCTGACCAGAGCCATTTCACACGAGTTTTCGTGGCGCTAACCGGAACGAGCCCAGGGTTATGGCGGCGGAATAACGCCATATGAGCGTTGTCAGGGCCGAGAGAACAGCGATCCGCCCTTAAACTTATTCCTGTCCGAATCAAACAATAGATGACCCGTCGCTTCCAGCGGCCTTCCAGTTCATCGCTTAGGATGATCCCGTCTTCAGTTGGAAACGCGGGAGAAAAAGATGGACTACGAGGCATTTTTCAATGAACGGTTGTCAGACCTTAGGTCTGAGGGCAGGTATCGGATTTTCGCCGATCTTGAGCGCACCGAGGGCACATTCCCCCGAGCTATGATTCATTCGCCGGACGGATCACGTGAAGTGATCGTGTGGTGCTCCAACGACTATCTCGGCATGGGGCAGCACCCTGCTGTCGTCTCCGCTATGAAGGAGGCCGTGGATTCATATGGGGCCGGAGCCGGGGGCACCCGCAATATCGCCGGTACCAATCACCTTCATGTCCTTCTTGAGAGCGAACTTGCCGCCTTGCATGGCAAAGAGGCGGCTTTGACATTCAGTTCCGGCTATATGTCGAACTGGGCCACTCTGACGACACTAGGCACGCATATACCCGATCTTATTGTCTTCTCGGACGCAGCTAATCACGCTTCGATGATTGAAGGCATCCGCCATTCGAGGTGTGAGCGCATTGTCTGGCGGCACAATGACATCCGCGATCTGGACGACAAGCTCCGTGCAGCCGATCCTCACGCCCCGAAACTGATTGCCTTTGAATCTCTCTATTCGATGGATGGTGACATTGCTCCCATCCGTGACATCTGCGACCTCGCCGAGAACTATGGTGCGATGACCTACCTTGATGAGGTCCATGCCGTCGGAATGTACGGGCACACCGGCGGCGGTATTGCCGAAAGTCAGGGTTTGTCAGACCGTCTGACGATTATCGAGGGAACGCTGGCCAAGGCGTACGGGGTCATGGGCGGTTACATCGCCGCGTCGGCAGCGCTCTGTGATTTCATTCGCTCGTTCGCCTCTGGCTTCATTTTTACGACAGCGTTGCCACCGGCGCTTACCGCCGGGGCATTAGCCTCGATAAGGCATCTTAAAAAGAGTCCATTCGAGCGCGCCCGGCATCAGGATCGGGTCGCCCGATTGCGCGCGCTTCTCGACCGAGCCGCCATTCCTCACATTGATAATCCCAGTCACATTATCCCGATCGTCATTGGCGACGCGGCCAAATGCAAGTGGGTATCCGACCTTCTCGTTCGGGATTTCGGCATTTACGCRCAGCCAATCAACTATCCGACTGTCCCCCGTCGGACCGAGCGTCTCCGGATCACGCCTACACCACTTCACACCGATGCGGACATCGAACACCTCGTTGGCGCACTCTCGTCCTTGTGGTCGCAGTGCGCGCTTTCCAAAGCGGCAGCCTGAGCCCGAGTATCGCGGCAATCGTTGCTGGCCGTCCGAACAAAGGAATTCGTCATGGAACAGCAGGTAAAGCCATCAGTCGCCCCACAATCCGGCATTCCACTTCGTCCCTTAGGCGCTGTGGAGCAATACTTCTGGCTTAGCGACCAAAATAGTCCCAAACACTTCTGCATGACGCTGCAGGTGTCGGGCGAAACGACAATTGAATCCTGGAAGAGTGCTCTCGAGGCTACCCGGTTGCGGCACCCACTCCTGCGTTCGAAGATCGCAAGGAATGAGTTCGGCGTTCCAAGTTTTTACATGGGCAGTGGTCGCCCGATCCCGCTAGAAGTCATCAGGTCCGAGCCGCCACATGCGTGGAAGACAGTGGTGTCGGATGAACTAATGAAGCCGTTCGAACAAACCGATGCGCCGCTCGTTCGCGCAGTTTTGTTTCACTCACCTCGCTATGCGACACTGGTCTTCACTGCGCATCACGCAGTAGCTGACGGCATGTCGATCGCATTTGTATTGCGAGACATGCTAGAGGTGATGAGTGGCGGTCACCGCGGACAGCTCGGGCTGGCCCTCGCGCAAGAGAGCATCGCCTCTGAATGGGACGTTAGTTCCGTCGGGGCAGCCCAGGGCGCAACGGCGATCCCGGCGCGAATGCTTGATAGGTCAAAGGGCTGGCCCGTCATTTCGAGCCTGCAACTGTCGCAGGAATTCTCAGCGCAGCTTAGGGTGGCTGTGCGGCGTCATGCGACGACCGTCCATGGCGCGCTCCTGTCGGCCATCATTCTGGCAGGTCGGCGGCTTTCAAAAGCATGGTGCGACGCGACAATCCGCGCCGTATCCCCGGTCAATCTCAGGCCGACGCTCGGTATCACAGACGACTGTGTTGTCTCCATCGTCTTCCCGATCGGCGGATACGCGCCGGGCATCGCGACCGGGCTCTGGGATTTGGCCAAGGATATCCGCCAAGACCTGATGCCGATGAAGACTCGAGAGGCAATTGTCGAGTCCTTCGGTGCGTTTCAGCATATCTTCGACACTTCGCCCTCGGTCGAGGAGCTCGCCGCCATCGAGTTGCAGGCTTGTGCTTGCGAAATGATGCTCTCGAACCTTGGGGAAGCGCCCTTGTCTGACGCGTACGGCGCTGTCCGTGTCGAAGCCCTTTGGGGACCATCGGTTTTTGTCGGCATCGAGGGCGAGCAGATGATCGGTGTAGCGACAGTCGGCGGCCGCATCCATTTGCTCCACACGAGCTTCACACCGATTCCCGGCCTTCTGAAGGCTGCCGAAAACCTGCTCCGGGAAGCCGTTGATTGATCATGAAGCGCAGACGATTTTGTCCTTTTTAGACAAAACATCGCCGCCCAGTTCACGACACCCGAGATGCCGCTACTAAACTCAACGAACACCAACGCGGTTCGCCGGAGGTATAGGCGATGGCTGATGTGATCGAAAACACCGAATTTGTCCCGGCCGAGGGAGCCGCGACGCCGGCGTCGATTGTGGCGGCCCTCAAGGCTGTTGCGGGCAATCCTCCAAAGGTTCGAGCAAGTTTCGCAAAGGGTCGGTGCGTACGCGGCCGCTACGTGCCTTCCGAGCGCGTAGCGGAAATTACACGTTCTGTGAATTTCACGAGACCAGGCCGTGTACTCGCGCGGTTCTCGATGGGTGGCGGCAACCCGAATGTGCCGGATACGAACAGGTTGGTGTTGCGCGGGTTCAGCTTTCGCATCGAGACCGACGGCGAGACGTCGGACATCCTTGTCGAAAGCGCACCGGTCCATTTCGCTCGCACTCTCGACCAGATGCTTGCCTTCCTTAAGGCCCGCATTCCCGGGCCGGACGGCAAACCGGACCCCGCCAAAGTCAAATCCTTTTCGGACGCCAATCCCGAGACGCTCAACCAGGCGAAGTACATTGCGGCCCGTTCGCTCCCGGCGAGCTTTGCGGGAACCACGTACTGGGGAGTTCACTCATTCCCCGTTATCAACGAAGCAGGCAAGACGAGATTCATTAAATTCAAGATCGTGCCACGGATCGGAGAGATCGTTCTGACCGATGAAGAGGCGAAAGAGAAGGCTGTGGACTTTCTCCACCATGACCTTGAGGATCGCATCCGGAACGGCGGGATAGAGTTTGACATTCTGGCGTTGCTCGATCGACCAGGCGATCCGACCATGGATGTTACCGCTCGCTGGCCCGGAGAAGATGAACGTGAAACAGTTGTCCTCGGTACGATCACGATCGATGCGATCGATAGTGATCATGCCTGCGATGTCTCGATTTTCGATCCGGGTACGTTGGCCCACGGAGTTGGCTATCCGCCCGACGAAATCTTCGCCGCGCGTCTGAAGGCCTATCGAATTTCCTTGGCAAAGCGCCAATAACGACCGATCGAACTACGAGAGCTGCCCGCGAGGAAACTGAGATGCGCAGTCAGGGAGTTTATGGACAAAGTCTCGGAGACCACTTTCACCTGGACGACGCTCCGGCCATCGTGACCAAGACGCTGAAGCGATCGGAAGTGGCAGTCACACACATTAAGTGTCGGAAACCTAGCCTGACGTCATCGATCCCGYCCGAAGATGCCTATCTGGTGGCGTATCAGATCGAAGACTGCATCGAGCACGAGCTTTGGATCAACGGCAAGGGTACCGGCAGGCTTCCCTTTTTCGGCGGCCAAACATCCTTCTACGATCTGCGTGAAGACCCAACGTCCTTCATCGGCGAAACTTCGAATTGCATGATGTACTACCTGCCGAAAAGCGCCATGGATATGATAGCGGAGGAACATGGCAAGCGATTTGGAGAGCTGGAGATGCGGTCCGACAAGCCCGCTGATGATCCGGTCATCGCCGCCCTTAGCACAACCCTGATGCCCGCTTTTGCAAATCCCGAATATGCGAGCCAACTCTTCCTCGATCACACGACGCTTGCCGTCGCCAATCATATCGCCCACCGTTACGGCGGTCTGCACGTGATTGCGCGGGCTGTCGCTGGAGGTCTCTCCGCGAAGAATGAACGGCGCGCGAAGGAAATCATCGACGCCAATCTTACGGGAGAGATTTCCCTCGCGGAACTTGCATCGCACTGCGGACTGTCGCCTCGCCATTTCGCGCGCGCCTTCAAGCAATCTACGGGAATGCCCGCGCATCACTGGATGGTGGTGCGGCGTTGCGATCGGGCAAAGGAGCTGCTTCGGGATACCGGATTGCCGATTTCCGACATTGCACTCGCCTGCGGTTTCGCAGACCAAAGTCATTTCACCCGCACCTTTTCCCGCATTGTCGGCATCTCGCCCGGCGCGTGGCGCAGGCGCGCTTAGGAGAACGATATGGAAGAGACCGGTGCTTACGGTGAGCGGTTGAGAAAGACTTTCAAAGTCGCCCGCGCGCCATCCCTTGTCGCCAAAACCTTGAAGAACGCCCGGATCGCCATCACGGAAATCCGTTGTGATAAGGCAAACACGGGCCTGAGCGAGCCGATCGCAGTCGAGGACGCGTTCCTCATGACCGTACAGTTGCGCGACGTTCCCGCTCACGACCTGTTCCTTGATGGCAAGCAAATGAAAACCGCGTTTCTGCCTGTGGGGACAACGAGCTTTTACGATCTGCGCTCGTCTCCGGTGGCCAATAGTATAAGCGCTTTTAACCACATTAGCTTCTATGTGCCCCGGACAGCATTGACGGCTATCACCGATAAGGAAGGAATTCCGTCGGTCGACGCTTTCAATCACAACCCGGGCGTTGGCGTGCAGGACCCCGTCATGCATAATCTGGTCCGTGCCATACTTCCGGCGTTCCGTTCCCCTGGTCTCGCCAATCAGTTGTTTGTCGACCATCTGACAGTTGCTGCAACCGCCCACGCAGTGCGCCATCACGCATGTGCGTTTCGACAAAAAGCGACGCGGCGCAAGACCTTGTCGGACGGAGAGGTCTCAAGAGCACAGGAAAAGCTCTCAGAACATCTGGACGGTGACCTCAGGCTGGAGGAACTTTCGGATGAGTGCGGCATGTCGCCACTAGAATTTGTGTCCGCCTTCGAGGAAACCGTCGGCGGCTCCGTTCACGCCTGGAGGGACGACCTCAGGATTGAGCGTGCGAAGCGCCTGTTGGTCCGCGGCTACGAAGCCGGAGAAGTGGCCGCGCTCCTTGGTTATGAGCAAGTTTCCGACTTCGTCGGCGATTTCATCCGAAAAGTCGGGACCGACCCGCGTGGTGTCCACTGACTATCACTACCGGTCGCTCTTTTGCACTTTCGTACGGATTCAATTTGCTCTTTGTTTGCCTCCTCTCCGCTCTATGCAATGGGTCGATCGTGCCAATAGTTGTTCGCCGCAGCGATGGCTTGAAAGTTCATCGCAATGATTTGGCAGGCCATTAAAATGGTTTCGGCATCGTCCTCGTAGATCACCACCAGCCGGTCCCGTATGCTCTTCGAAGGCTGGACCTTCCTCACCATTTCCCATGCAAGCCTGGCGGCCAGATCGACGCCTTCGCGGGGCGTTGCGGTTTCAAGTGATGCAGCGAACTCTTTCACGGATGCCTCCCAGCTTCTTTTGCCGTTGCAGGATAGTTCACTCAGGTTCGCAGGTATTGGACGGTGGCGCCGCTGCTTGCACTATCCGGCCATTCCGTACTGCACCTGAATGTTCAATTTGATGGCCCGATTTGGAAAAGAATGACAGTTGCGGAAAATCCGGATTGTGGCGTCTCGGGCAAAATTGCGTGGTGAATATAGCGAAAAGGAGCAATCGCATGTCGAACCTCACTTCCGCCAATTTCCGGATCAAACGTTGCCTGGCGGCATCAGTCTTTTGGGCCGCCGTGATAACGTCGGCCGCCTGGGCGGACGGGCAGAAAGAAACGCCGCAGGACCTCATAAACACACTCCACGGGACATTTGGTGCGCACCACGAACGGGCGGTGCACACCAAGGGCGTGATGGTCGTTGGTACATTCACGCCGACCAGGGACGCGAGTAAACTCACGAAAGCTTCGGTGTTCTCCGAAGGAAAACTCCCCGTCGTTGCGCGTTTCTCCCTTTTTGCCGGCGTGCCCGACATTCCCGATACGGCGAATGGCGCGGCACCAACCGGCCTAGCGATCAAAATCAAGGCCAAGGACGGGACTGAGTTTGATTTCGCCACCGATCAACACAACGGATTCGTCGTCGCGACGAGTGACGAATTCGCCAACTTTCTACGTTTGGTAGCCGCGAGCGGTCCGGGCGTGGAACATCCGACGCCGTTGGAAAAGTTCCTCGATAGCCATCCAATCTCTAAGCATTTTGTCGAGACACTCACGTCCCCCGCATCCTACGCAACTGCGACCTTCTTTGGGATCAACTCATTCAAATTTACCAATGGTGACGGAAAGTCGGCGTTTGTGCGCTATCGCTTTGTGCCGAAAGCCGGAGAGCATTACTTGAATCCCGAGGAACTCAACAGGATGGGACCGAACTATCTCCAAGAGGAAATCGTGTCGAGGATTTCCAAGAAGCCGGTCGTATTCGATTGGTATGCGCAGGTGGCCGAAGATGGCGACAAGATCGAAGACCCGTCTATTGCATGGCCGGAGAGCCGCAACCTCGTAAGGCTTGGCACATTCAACTTCGATGGCTTACCGCGCGATAAGGCCGTCGCCGACAAGCAAACGCTTTTCCTCCCGGGTACCAGTCACCCTGGTATCGAACCGGCTGACCCCATGCTGACGTTTCGCAACCACACCTATCCGATATCGTTCGGAGAGCGGCAGTAGGAAGCGCCAGTTGCCGGCCGCCGCCCTGTTGCGCCACGAACATTGAAAACAAAGCGCTTTTTTCGGGCGCAGATGGGCCGCGTTTCGCATCCGTTCCCCATCTGCGCCCATAATTATTTTGGGCGCAAGGGCAGGGCGACGTGTCTGCTTTGCGGCAAGAGCGATCATAGCCGTGCAAGTGAAGCAACGTCCTGTCGGCGATCTTGCGTTCTTTTGGAACCTTGACCTTCATGATGTTCGGCGCAGGACCCTGCCGGCAGATGACGTGGGAGAGCACCTCTGCAACCATTTCCTCGCTTGCATGCAGTTTGTGCTGCTGAGGCGCGCACGAAGTGGAACAAAACCACCATCAGTCCGCTCGAGGTCCAGGTCACGGTCTTGACGACCATCGAACGAGGGCGAGCAATGTGTTAATCGTCCTGGAAGGCATGAGATTAGAACGGACGCATCAATCGCTGGATCGGGCGGTGAACGCATATCTCGCAAGCTCGCGGCGCTGGCGGCCAAACTCCGGTGAAGCCGGCGGGCTGTCGAATGAGACTGCACAAAAGTCGTGAATACTCACTGAGGGATGAGGCAATGGACGAAGATCATACGAAACGCATGATCCTTGAATTCCTGAGGAAGCACACTTTGGCGGTCATTGCGACATGCCACGGCAATGGAACGCCGGAGGCGGCTACGGTCGACTTCTCGGTGCGGGACAATCTTGAGATCGTGTTCGACACTTTCAAAGACACCCGGAAGTTCAACAATCTTGCGGAGCGTCTCGGCGTCGCGTTCGTTGTCGGATGGGACGACAACATCACGGTTCAATACGAGGGTAAGGCCACAAGGGTTCCTGCCGCAGATATCGAACAATACCAGGAAGCCCATCTCAACAGCGTTCCGGCCGAAAGGGAGTTCATCGAGAGAGGGGCCGAGATGTTCAAAGCGACGCCGCGGTGGATTCGATATTCCGATTTCAACAAGGAGCCTCCCGAGCTGATCGAGATTCAATTCTGACAGACGCAACCGCTTCGGATCGCCGTCCGAGGGCGTCGGCAAAATCGTGACACCGGCCTTGAGGGCACGATAACCTAGAGGATCGCGGAGGCTCAGCAAACCCGATCATCAAGATAAATGCGGGCACTCCCAACGCTCGCGAATCGTGGGCTCGGCGACGCGTTTCGTTCTCGGAACGGCTGCTTTGGGTAGTGGGTTCAATTGATCGCCGCAACACATTCTGCAAATTTTTCCGCGGGCGTCTGATAAAGCAAGGTCTTTCTTGGACGTTCGTTGAGCTGCCAGGCGATAGGATTGAGCAGGGCTTGGCTATGTACGGACAGGCCGGGCGGAAAAATGGCCTTCGGGCCTCACGAACGAAGTCCTTTTGCAGGGCGACCTCGTCGATCGGAGCGAGCCTACTTGCCAGACAGCATCGTTTGCAGGACCCCATCGCGTCGAACTAGACCATGGAAGAGCGCTGCCGCCAGATGCACCATCACGAGGGCAAAGAACGCGAAGGCGAGATAGAAATGCGCGCTCCACAGCATTGTATGGAGGCTCGCGCTCTGCGGTAGGATCGGCGGAAGGCGGAACCCACCAAAAAGCACGATGGGATAGGCGGCTGCGGACATCATGGCCCAGCCGATCAGGGGCATGCCGATCATCAGCGCGTACAAGCCAACATGGGAGAGATGCGCAGCGAGTCTCATCGGCTCGGGAAGGTCTGCGGGCAGTGCTGGTGCGCCTGATACGAAGCGCACCAAAAGACGAACCAAGGCAAGAACGAGAATGGCGATTCCCAGCGTCTTGTGGGTTATCAGCAGCGGTACGTACTGCCGTCCGATGGTCGAGACCATTCCGACGCCGATGAACAGCATGGCCAGAATTCCGATCGCCATCAGCCAATGCAACAAACGCTGAACGGCGGAGAAGCGTGTTTTTATGTCCGTCATGGCTTTGCGCTCACTGCTGTTCGAGGATAGTGGTTCGCCTCACTGGTCCGCAGATCATAGGATCTGGCATAAGCTGCCGATCGGGCTGCCGGGAACGGATCATCGCCAACCTTGATACCGTCAGGCAAAATGGTCGGGTCAAAATTGATATCCCGGCAGGGACCATCAACCTCCGGCTCGATTTTCTGCACCACGAGCGTTCCAGCTTCGACAGTACGCCGCTCGGGCGGCCAGGCCCCCGTCGGATCCGATGTTGGATCTGAGGGGTCGGCAACTGTCAGCACGAGTGTCCAGCGCTGCGGCGATTTGGCAACGCGCTCAGTAATGTCTTCTTCGAGATGATTGGGGCCGAGTTTCGTGAAATCCGCGCCGGAGATTGGCACGGCCTGCGTTTCTGGGCGCAATGACCAACGCACTGCGTTCTTTGTACCCGCAGCATCCGTGAATATGAATGCATTGAGACTGTTAAAAGTCACCTCCGCGTAGCTGGCCGTCCAGGGAGCCGTGGTTGCCCACTCGCCAAACGCAGCAAATTCTGGATGTGCTGCCACGAAGCCTTTCATCGCTTCGGGATCCTTACTCTTCGAGGCCTCGAGCAGGTCGTAGAACCCGTGAGGCGTCGAGACCGCGAAGACGGGTGGGTCAATTAGTGCCATGCGCCAGACGCTGTTGTCAGGCGCTGAGATTTGCACGCCGACGCCCCGCACCCGCACCGTCGGATCAGCGGCGTTCGGATCAGGAGTTGCCAAGTTGAAGCGCCCGAGAACGGGGTAGTGTCCTGCGGTGAATACCGTTGCCTTCGAAAGCGCCACGGCGGTCCCATTCGATTCAAAGGTGCCAGTGAAGCAGACGCCCTTTGCGTGATTCCGCCGATGTCCCAGCGCGGGTCCGCCTGGAGGCGCCAGGGCGCTGACAAGTTCTGTTGAAGAAAGGCGGCCGGGCGAAAGCCATCCGGCAGTGTAGGCAAAGGCGCCGACGCTGAAACCGACCACCGCGGCAATCAGCATCAAGGATCCGAGAGCGGAACGCTGCGAGCCCGGCATACAAGCCTCTCCGTCTTTAGCAGTTTCTCTGCGATGCTAGGAAATCAAAGCTAGTGCGTCGACAGGCGACGACGCGGGTTTCAGCGCTTCTCCTGTTCTTGGGCCACGGAGGATGGCATTGTTGTTGAGCGCGGTCAAATCGGACTTCATAACGGGAAACGCATCCTCAATGGCCGGGATGGGGTACCTGGAAGAGGTGGCGAATCCGTGCTGTGATCGATGTTGGATGGAGCTGAGCGCCTCAAGTCATTCGACAGGTGAACTCGCTCTCCACTCGCAGTACCACGCTGTCAGCACGGATGAGCGTATTGGTGAGCCCCGGTCGGCAATCATGTCGGCGTGCCGCTGGGGCGGCTCGCGAGAACGGTATTGGTCGCTTTCATGGCTCCTTCCTTTTTCGAGGATCAAGCGGGCAAATCCGGATTCGCGCCATTATCAGGCAACATTGATGAGCGCCTTGATGTTCACGCGCGTTGCAAGCATGGACCGAAGCATCGAAGCTTCAGGCGGGGCACGGCTCGCCAGTCACTAATCGGGCGAGAAGATCTCCAGCCTCAGAGCCAGGGACACCGAGGTCGCGAACTGAGTCCATGTGGTTCCGAGCTGCCAGGATCTTCCGGACTGCCGGGAGCCCTTGCCCTCGCAAGGTAGACAGAAACGCATTAGATTGCGCATGAAAAGGATCTGTCTCTTTTGCGCCAACCGCTAGGATAACGCGGCAGTGCGGGTCGTGGTGGTGAGAGAGAGGTGTGAAGCGCGCCACCTCTTCATCCGATAGCGCAATCTCGTTTTGAAGAAACGACCGCTGCAATGGAGCGAGGTCGTAAAGGCCACCGAGCAAGAACGCACCTTCGATGCGGGAGGGGATGGTACTCCCATGAAATAGGAAGCTTGCGAGGTGTGCGCCAGCCGAATGCCCGCTCACCGTTAGTGTCGAGGGGTCGCCTCCATACTCTGCGATGCGGTCAATCACCCATCGTTTGGCGCGTACGACTTGGTCGACAAGGACCTCCATCCTGTAGGCAGGCATTAATGCATAGTCGACGATGACCGCGATCGCGCCTGCCTGGGTGATGGTGTTTGCAACACAGGAATAGTCGCGCTTGGAGAACATCCGCCAATAGCCCCCATGGATGAACATGTGGACCGGAAGGTTCTTTCGTGTCCCTTCCGGATAGAAGATATCCAAGCTTTCGGAGGGACCGTCGCCATAGACGACGTTCCCAGTCATTGATAGAGTTTCGCGAGTTCTTTCACTCGCTTTCACGATCTCGCTGACAATGCTGTCGAAGTGCGCAACATGATCACGTATGCGAAATGGGTCCGTTTCCACGATTGCTCCCCAGCTCAGAAACTTGTTGCGATATATTTCGCTTCCATGAATTCGGCAATGCCATGATGCTGACCACCCTCGCGGCCAAGGCCGCTTTGCTTCACACCGCCAAACGGGGCTGCAGGATCGGATACAAGACCACGGTTTAAAGCAATCATCCCAGCCTCGATGCCGTCGGAGACCCGCAGCCCGCGTGCAAGGTCGCGCGTATAGACGTAGGCAGCCAGGCCGTGTTCCGTGTCATTGGCTCTCCGGACGGCTTCTTCCTCGGTTTCGAAGCGATAGAGCGGCGCGACCGGACCGAAGATTTCCTCTGAGGCCATCTCTGACTCAAATGGTACATCCGCCAGAACAGTCGGAGGATAGAAATAGCCGTCACCTGCCGGGGCGTCGCCGCCACAGAGTACACGGGCTCCTCGGACCTTTGCATCGTCCACGAGGCGTGCGATCTTGTCGACCGCCTTGCGGGTGATCATTGGACCGCATTCGGTGTCCCCGGAAACTCCCGACCCCATAATGAGCGCGCCCATGCGCCTTGTGAGGCCTTCGGCAAATGCATCGTATATCCCCGACTGGACGTAGAAGCGGTTGGCCGCGGTGCAGGCTTCGCCGGCGTTTCGCATCTTGGCGATCATCGCACCGTCAAGGGCCGCTTCCAGGTCTGCGTCGTCGAACACCACGAAAGGTGCGTTGCCGCCCAACTCCATGGAGCAGGAGATGACGTTCTTCGCAGCCTCGGCCAAGAGGCCGCGACCGACACCAGTCGATCCTGTAAAAGAGAGCTTTCTGACACGTGGATCCGCGAGAACCTCTGCCGTTAATGGTCCGGGGTTGGTCGTCGTCAGTACGTTTACGACACCGTTCGGCACCCCGGCCTCCTCATAGATTGCAGCCAATGCGTAAGCAGTCAGCGGTGTTTCGCTGGCGGGCTTCAGTATCACGGTGCAACCAGCAGCAAGCGCAGGCGCGATCTTCCGGGTAGCCATCGCCGCCGGAAAATTCCACGGCGTGATCAGCAGGCAGATGCCTATTGGCTGGTAGTCGACGATGATGCGATTGGTGCCTGATGGCGCTATGCCGAACTCGCCCGTAATGCGGACAGCTTCTTCCGCATTCCAGCGGAAGAACTCGGCTGCGTAGGCGACCTCACCACGCGCGTCGCGCAACGCCTTGCCATTTTCCAGCGAGATCAGTGTCGCCAGCATCTCGGAGCGCTCGATCATAAGCTCGAAGCACCGGCGCAGGATCTCGGAGCGCTTGCGTGGGGGCGTAGCCCGCCATCCCGGCGCTGCAGTGGATGCAGCTTCGACACTGGCGCGGGCATCCTCGATCGTGGCATCCGGCACGGTGGCGAGAACCTCGCCCGTCGAAGGGTTCACGACGTCGATTGTCCGACCGGACCGAGATGGCTGCCAGGCTCCATCGATGTAGAGGCCGCGTGCGGTCGCCGTGAGATCCGGCAGTTGGTGGTCGACTTGAGGTATGTGTTGGGCAATGGTCATGATGCTTCCCCGATTCTCTTAGTTGGCGGATGCGACGAGATCGCCTTCGTAGGCCGCTCTGACGAGACGCTTCATGGCGTCGAGGTCAAAAGACCGCGGATTGTTTTTGATGAGCCTGTCGATGCCGAAGGCCTGTTCAGCGGTCCAGTCCAGCTTGTCGGCAGCAAGGCCCAGATCCGCGAGCGTCCGTGTAATGCCTATTGTTGCAAACAGCCTGCGGATCTCTTCGATAGCGGCGACTGCAAGTTCTTCGTCGCTACGGTTCGCGTTGTCGAGGCCGAGTGCGGTGCCGATTTCGGCCATCTCGGCAGCGGACACGGATCTGTTGTAATTCATCACATAGGGCATCATGGTAGCGACACCGAGACCGTGTGCTGTGTGGGTCAGCGCTCCGGCCGGATATTGGATCGCGTGAGCCGCAGCGGTCCCTGCAGTCCCAAAGGCACATCCGGCCGCCAACGCACCCATCATGACATCGGCCCGTGCGTCTTCATCGGAGCCATTCTTGCAGGCCCTCTCCAGGCTGCGGCCGAGAAGCTTGATCGCCAGCAACGCGAAATGATCGGTAAGAGCGCTCTTTCCGATGAATACATGGTTCTGAGCAAGCAGCGGATCGGTACCGCGTCGCGCCGCGGTGAAGGCCTCGATTGCGTGGGTGAGGGCGTCGGCCCCCGCAACCGCCGTCAGTCCGGGCGGGCAGGTCATCGTAAGTTCGGGATCGCAGATGGCGGTCGTGGCGATCAGATAGGGACTGGATATCCCAACCTTGAGCGTGCGTTCGGAATCGGAAATGACAGCGACGGGCGTGACTTCGGACCCCGTCCCTGCCGTCGTCGGCACAGCGATGATCGGAAGCGTCGGGCCGGGCACCTTGTACTCGCCGTAGTAGTCCTTCAACTGCCCGCCATGGCTAAGGAGCAAGGCGGCACACTTTGCCATGTCCAGACAGCTTCCTCCACCAATGCCAATCACCATGTCCGGGTGAAAGGTTCGTGCTTCCTCCACACAGACGGAAACTGTCTCGATGGGAACGTCCGGCTGGACACCATCGTGGATCAGTACTGTGATCGAGGCGGCCTCGAGCGCCTTCACGATATCCGCGAAGACGGGCGTAGCAGCGAACCGCTCGTCAGTGCATAGCAACGCACGCCTGCCCAGCTTCGCGGCAATGTGCGGGAGGGCATGACGTTGTCCCTTGCCGAAGAGAATTTCCTGGGGAAGCCGAATGGCGGCGAAAAGGGTCATTGTGCATGTCCTTTGACAAGTGCTTCGTTTGAGCGGGAAAGGGCGTTAAGTTCGTCCCAAAGCCTTCCAGGAATCTCGATTCCGTCGCAGAGCGCCTGCTGGCGGCGCGACCAGGTGCCGTCGCCAGGGACCGTTACTGGTCGTGTGGGCTCGGCTGGACGCGATTTCCGGATGCGATCGAGGTAGGTACTGAAGCAAGCGAGGAGGTCGGGCTGCTTGCCGGCGTCGATGGCAATCAACACGTCCCCCTTGTTGCAGATGGCATCGGCATCCAGCGTTCCCCGGACGTCAGGCGCAGTCGATGAGTCCGCAATCGAGGCCACCAGCAATTCAAGTGCCATACCAAGAGCGTATCCCTTGGCGTCGCCGAACGGAGCGATCGACCCGTTCATTGCAGCGGCGGCGTCGGTCGTCATTTCTCCGTCGCTGTCGCGTGCCCAACCCTCCGGGATCGCGCATCCGTTTGCCGCATGGTGATGGATCTTCCCCATTGAAACCACAGAGGTCGCGAGATCGACGACAAGCGGTCGGTCCGCAGTCGGCACGGCAATCGCAAGGGGATTGGTGCCGAGGAGGGGCGTTGTCCCGCCATATGGGTGGACAAGTGCCTCGCTCGAAGATAGCGCGATCCCGATGATGCCTTCTTTCGCGAGGTGCTCTACGTAATAGGCGAGCATCCCCAGGTGGTTTGAGTTCCTGATGCCAGCAACGGCGACGCCTGTCGAAGAAGCTCGTTCAGAGAGCATGGTGCATGCCTGGAGAGCGACCACTGGCCCCAGTCCGCGCAGCCCGTCGATCTTCAGGAATGACGGCGTTCGCCAGTGTGATTTCCCTTGGGTGCTTGGATCGATGAGACCATTGCCAATTCTCTGAAGAATCCTCGGCAGCCTTTGAAGGCCATGCGATGGATGACCTCTCAACTCTGCTTCGACGAGAACGTCGGTTTGCTGCAAAGCGTATGAACGAGGGGTCCCTTTTTCCTCGAGAAGGTTCCTCACCAGGTCCGCCGCTATCTCCCTCTTTACTCTCACGACAGCTCCAAATAAAATCCTATAGGATATAGTATTGAATATCGGCGAGCATCGTGTTAGCGATTGGTTCTGTCAAGAGGCAATAGATGATGCAGAATAGAACACCCACGATCCTTAACGATGCGCCGGACACGGGCGCGTTCATCCCGAGGGCCAATAGTCTTGCGGGAAGCGTCTATGAGGCAATCTTCGCCCAATTGATGGCTTTGAAGATTCCCCCAGGCGCAAGGATCAATGTCGATAATCTGGTGCGCGAACTGAATGTCTCGCAGACGCCCATCCGCGAAGCGCTTGGGCGGCTGGAAGGGGAGGGACTGGTAGTCAAGACCCACCTAATCGGTTACAGCGCGGCTCCCCAGATCGCCCGACGCCGCTTCGACGAGCTTTATCAGCTGCGTCTTCTGCTTGAGCCGGACAGCGCAGCCAGAGCGGCCCTCGCGATGGACGATGAAAAGCTTGCAACGCTTCGCGAAGCAGCCGGAGTGATGGGGCGACGTGATGGCACCGATGAGCGCCTTCGCTATTCGACCTTCGCGCGCCAGGACGCAATGTTCCACGACCGTATCCTCGAATATGCGGGCAACGAGCTCATCCGCGAGACGCTCAATCACCAGCACACGCATTTCCATATCTTCCGTCTGATGTTCCACTCACGGGTGACCGAGGAGGCTCTCGACGAACACGAAGCGTTACTGACGGCATTCGCTGCAGGCGACGCTTCCGCCGCCGAGAAGGCGATGCGCGTCCACCTTGAGCATTCGCGGGACAGGCTGCTCCCAGCTTTCGATTGAGGAATCTGCGATGTCGAGCGTTGTCAGCATTCAGAGAGATGGAAGAGCGCCCGTGGTTCAGGCCGATGACCTCGCACGTCAGCCGGTGTTGCGTGCCGAAAACCTTTCCAAGGAGTATGGCCAGGTCACGGTTCTTTCGGATGTGACACTGGACATCCTTCCCGGCGAGATTCACGCGATCATCGGCGAGAACGGTGCCGGCAAATCGACTTTCATGCGGCTTCTGTCCGGCTACGCCGAACCTACCGCAGGTTCGCTGAGCATGGACAAGGGCGTGGTCCGTTTTGTCGGGCCTGAGCAGGCCCAGCAGGCTGGTATTGTTCTGGTCCATCAGGAAATTCTGCTTGCCGATGCCCTGACTGTCGCGGAAAACCTGTTCCTCGGCCGCGAATTGATGCGCAACGGAGTCGTTGACGACCGGACGATGCGCCGTCTCGCCGCTGAGAAGCTGGCCGAACTCGGAAGCATGGTTTCCCCCAATGCGCTGGTGCGAAACATCTCGCTTGCCGACCGCCAGCTTGTCCAGATCGCTCGGGCGCTGCTGGATGATCATAGGCTGGTGATCTTCGACGAACCGACAGCCGTCCTTACGGGGGACGAGGTCGAGCGATTGCTCTCGATCATCTTGCAACTCAAGGCGCAGGAGATTGCTGTCCTCTATATCAGCCACCGTCTCGACGAGGTGCAGCGAATTGCAGACAAGGTAACGGTGCTGCGCGACGGCAAGCTGGTCGGCACGCACCCGGGCCACAGTCTCAGTCAGTTGGACATGGCGCGTCTGATGGTCGGACGCGACCTCGCGGCGCTCTATCCGGAAAAGTCACCCGCGGCCGCTGGTGAAAAGATGCTTTCAGTCCGCAACCTGTCAGTTCCGGGTTTTGCAAAGGAAATCACCTTCGACGTTCGCAAATCCGAGATTCTCGGCTTCGCCGGAATGATCGGGGCAGGCCGGACGGAGCTATTCGAAGGGATCATGGGGTTGAGACCGGCAACTGGCGAAGTCGAACTCGAAGGCAAGTCGATCAACATTCATTCGCCGCGGGCGGCGATCGACGCCGGGATCGGTTACTTGACCGAAGACCGGAAGGGAAAAGGACTTCTCCTCCAGGAGCGGCTTGCACCCAACCTCACCCTGTCCGCGCTTCAACGGTTTCATCCCGGTTTGTTGATGCGGCGACGCCGCGAACAGACCGCTCTGACACAGGCCATCGATCAATACGACATCCGATTGAAGAGTCTGGGGGTGAAAGCAGGACAGCTATCCGGTGGCAATCAACAAAAGCTCCTGCTTGCGAAGGTATTGTTGACCGCGCCCTCGGTCGTCGTCATCGACGAGCCGACGCGTGGCATCGATATCGCCAACAAGGCGCAGATCTACGCATTCATCCAGCGGCTCGTGGCTCAGGGGAAGGCGTGCGTCGTGATCTCCTCCGAAATGCAGGAACTGATCGGGATCTGCGATCGAATTCTTGTGATGCGGGAAGGGCGCATCGCGGGGGAGGTCTCAGGAGACGAAATGACGGAGCACAACGTCGCGCTTCTGGCGACAAGCGACGCTGCTCCGGGAAAAGGCGAGGGAGGAAACAGATGACTGTTATTACGGGTTCGACCCCGGTCAAACCGGAGCGGGAATGGAATATCGGATGGGCGGATGTGGGACCATTTATGGCTCTGATCGCATTGCTGGCAATCGGTTTTGCGGTCAATCCGGATTTCCTCTCCGCGACCAATCTCGGCAACGTCATCACCCGCAGCGCCTTCATTGCGATCATCGCGGTCGGCGCAACCTTCGTCATCTCGTCGGGGGGCCTTGATCTCTCCGTGGGCTCCATGGCCGCATTCATCACCGGGATCACGATCATGTTCATGAACCGGATGGCACCCGACTGGGGTGTTTCGGCAATCCCGGCCGGGATGGTGGTGGCGATTGCCGTGGGTCTCCTCTGCGGATTGATGAACGGTATTATTGTGACTGTCGGCAAGATCGAGCCGTTCATCGCGACGCTCGGAACAATGGGCATCTTCAGGGCACTGATCACGTACATGTCCGACGGCGGCACGATCCCGATCGATCGCACCCTCCGCGACGCGTACCGCCCCGTGTACTTTGGCACCGTCGCGGGCATCCCGTTGCCGATCCTGATCTCGATTGCCGTCGCTGTCGTCGCCTCGTTCATTCTCTACAAGATGAAGTACGGGCGCAAATGCGCCGCGGTCGGGGCCAACGAGGACGTTGCCCGCTATTCCGGCATATCGATAATCAAGACCCGCACGATCGCCTACGCCATCCAGGGTGCCTGCGTTGCGATCGCCGCGATCTGCTACGTGCCGCGTCTTGGCGCGGCCACCCCGACGACTGGCGTTCTCTGGGAGCTCCAAGTCATCACGGCAGTTGTCATCGGCGGAACCGCACTCCGCGGCGGCAAGGGTCACGTCTGGGGCACGGTCGCCGGAGCGGTCATCCTTGAACTCATCGCCAACCTGATGGTGCTGTCCGACTTCGTTTCCGAATACCTGGTGGCGGGCGTCCAGGGCGTGATCATCATCATCGCGATGCTCATTCAGAGGTTCTCGAAATAATCCGCGTCCGGACCGCGCGGCGAATGAATTTTGTCGGTCCTATTCTGGGAGGAATGAATGTTGAAGAGGAAATGGGTTGTGGCACTCGCCGCAAGCACGGTGCTGCTCGTGGGTCACGCATTCGGCGCCGACAAGAAAGTGGTGGCAGTGTCGATCCCGGCTGCCGACCACGGTTGGACGGCAGGCATCGTCTATCACGCGCAGGCCGCAGCAAAGGAAATCAATGCCGCGTTTCCGGACGTGGAGGTGGTGGTAAAGACCTCGCCTTCGGCAACGGCGCAGGTGAGCGCGCTTGAGGATCTGTCGGCCGGACGCAAACTCGATGCTCTGGTGATCTTGCCTTACACGTCCGAGGAACTGACGACCCCCGTCAAGGCGGTAAAGGATGCGGGAACCTTCATCACGGTCGTCGACCGGGGCCTGAACGATCCAACGATCCAGGACCTATACCTGGCTGGCGATAACATCGCCGTCGGACGCAACACTGCAAAATTCATGATCGACAAGCTGGGCGGCAAGGGGAACCTCGTCGTGTTGCGGGGAATTCCGACAGTGATCGATGACGAGCGCATTCAAGGATTCCAGGACGCCATCAAGGGCACTGACCTCAAGGTACTCGACATCCAGTATGCGAACTGGAACAGTGATGAAGCCTTCAAGCTGATGCAGGACTATCTGGCCAAATACCCTCAGATCGACGCCGTATGGGCAAACGACGACGACATGCTGCTTGGGGTGCTCGAAGCGGTCAAGGAATCCGGGCGCAAGGATATCAAGCTGGCACTCGGCGGCAATGGCATGAAGGACATCGTCAAGAAGGTCATCGACGGAGACGCCATGACCCCGGTCGAAACGCCATACCCGCCAGCGATGATCAAGACCGCGATCTACATGACGGTCGCCAACTTGGTCGGACAGGCTCCCACCAGAGGAAACGTCAAGCTCGACGCGCCTCTCATCACTCAGGCGAATGCGAAGGAGTATTACTTCCCGGACTCGCCGTTCTAATCATAGAAACAGGGGTGGCAAGGAGCCACCCCGCCGCATGAACAAAGAGGAGTAAATCATGCCAGGCAAGAAGATACTGATGCTGACCGGTGAATTCACCGAAGAGTACGAGATCTACGTTTTCCAGCAGGCGATGGAAGCAGTTGGCCATACGGTCCACGTCATCTGCCCCGACAAGAAAGCCGGAGATCTCATCAAGACCTCGCTTCATGACTTCGAAGGCGATCAAACCTATACCGAGAAGCTCGGGCACTTCTTCACCATCAACAAGACATTCTCAGAGGCGGAGGTGCAGCTAGACCAATATCACGCCGTTTATGCTGCCGGTGGCCGCGGTCCGGAATACATCCGCACCGACAAACGTGTGCAGGCCATCGTCCGTCATTTCCACGAGAAGCAGAAGCCGATCTTCACGATCTGCCATGGCGTGCAGATTCTTATTGCGGTCGACGGCGTCGTGCGCGGGAGGAAAGTCGGTGCGCTCGGCGCTTGCGAGCCGGAAGTCACACTCGCAGGCGGTACCTATATCGACCTTTCGCCGACCGAGGCCTACGTTGACGGCACGATGGTATCCGCAAAGGGATGGACGGCGCTCGCCGCATTTATCCGGGAATGCCTGAAAGTGCTCGGAACAGAGATTCACCACCGGGATGATGTTGCACAGGCAGCGTAACTCCTGCGACCTCTCCATTAGGGTCGCCGTCACTCGGCGGCCCCAAACCAGAAGTTTCACTGCTTCCGATGCACCCTGCGTTTGCGGCCAAGCTTGAAGGGGTGATGCACACTGCGGTCTGCATGGGATCTGTCGAGCTAAGGTTCACGGCCGCTTCTCCGTTCATCGCGCAAGCCGCTGGCCAATTGACAACTCGACATTATTTCTCGAATTTTCGCGTCAACGCGCCACTGGTAAACGCGTCCAAAGGCGGCTGTCGCTCCATGTGGGACCTGGCCCAGCGGTGAAAAGGGTCGTGGGCTCATCCAGCCGTCAAACGCATCCATTGAGGCCGAGTAATTCGGGGCCTCCTTCGGGTGGCTCGCCAGTAGGCGGCTAGGCGACTATGCGCAATGAAGGAGAAAAGTCGTCCGATCGGTGATCCCGCAGGAAATGGGATTTCGTCTGGCGCCCGGGCAAGCAATCTACTTCAAGTGGAATATCGCCCTCACACTCTAGGAAGTCGAGCATGAGCGACGAAGACTTCAAGAGGAATGAATTGGTCGTCCGTGGCGGCCAAAGGATCGCTGTCGGGGACAAATGGCTAGATATTCGCGACAACGGAGGTCCCGTGAGTTTTGTCGATATCATCACTGAAGCGCGCCACAACAACGGAGTCTTTGCCTCGCGTTTGGCTCCGCCATTGTGGACGGAAACAACAGTGGCATCTGCGACATCGCCAGCCGCTTGCATATGAACATGAGCACCGCACAGCTTGCATCGGCTTTTAGGAGATATGATAGCTGATGCCTTGAAGCCGGCGACGTTTCCAAGGCTAACTGAGCTTTGATCTTGGCCACATTACAGCCGGGCTCTCGGAGTCGCGGTGCATTTCCCGGCACCTCTCGATCAAGCGGCTCATCCTGTCTTTGTTCGCATTTGCTGGTCGTTTTGAGAAACCAAAGGTTCGTAACGAAACTTCGACTGCACCGCCATCAGATGTAACGGCAGGTTCAGAAGCGACGGCCTAATCAATCCTCCTTCGAAGGCTACGATCGAGGGACATATCACTCTTCTCGTTCGGCGCGCCATCGCGGCCGCCATCGCCAGGAAATTAGCCTCGGATGCAACATTCACCGGATCTGGGCAGACGCGACCAACGATGCAGTCATCAACAACGGCGGCACCGAGCAGGTCTATGGTCAGTGTCCCAAAAGCTGCCATTGAGTTGAGCGCCATAAAACTCAAAGACGACAGCAACGCCAGCCATGCTGGCATGTCGATGGCGACAGGTGTCACCCGGCACTGCCGGGTGACAGATCGCGCGGCCGACGTGGGGTGAAGGCCGCGGTCCGGTCGATGTGGTCAAGACCTGATGAACGAGAGCAGGTCGGGGTTGAGGACATCTGCATGTGTGGTCAGCATGCCATGGGGGTAGCCCGGATAGGTCTTCAGCGACCCGTTCTTGAGCAGGTCGACTGCACGCGGCACGGAACTTGCCCGCGAGTTGCTCTCCATGCGCTCTTGCTATCGGGAGGTGTTTCTGACCGTCAGGGCAATTGCCGCCCGCTTGCGAAAATACGGATCGCTGCCGTGTGGGCATATCATACAACTTGACTAATGAGATATGATGACAGATAGTATCACCAGTCGATCGGGAGTCGGCAAAGGAGGATTTTCGATGTATCACATGAAGGCAATGATTGCTGCAGCGGTTATCGGCGCAGCATGCTGGAGCGCACCGCTCCGTGCCGAAACGCCGCCAAACATGCTTGTTGTCGGCTTCTCGATGAACAATATCCTGACATTGGATCCGGCGGCCATTACCGGCAAGGAGACGGTCCAGGTTCTCGCCAACATATACGACAACCTGGTTTCACTCGATCCTGTCAACAGGTCCGAGGTCACACCTCAACTCGCGGAGAGCTGGGTCGTCAGCGATGACAAATCGAAGATTACGTTCACCTTGCGAGACGGGGCGACCTTTGCTTCCGGCAACCCCGTCACGTCCGAGGACGTCGTCTGGTCGTTGAAGCGGCTGATGTCACTGAACCTGGCCCAGGCGTCGTTTTTGAAGACCCATGGGTTCACTGCCGCCAACGCCGAGGCAAGCTTCACCGCTCCGGACGTCAAGACCGTGGTCATCACGCTTCCCAAGAAGGTTGACCCGGAACTTGTCATCATGACGCTGGGCATCGTTGGCCCGGGATCGATCTATGACAGCAAGACTGTCACGGAAAATGAAAAGGACGGTGACAAGGGTGCCGCCTGGCTGACGACGCATTCAGCGGGATCGGGACCATTCGTGCTTGGTGAATGGCGCTCGAACGAGCGCGTCGTTCTTGATCGCAACGACAAATACTGGGGCGACAAGCCGGCGATGCGCCGCATCATCATGCGTCATCTGGCTGAATCGCAGAGCCAGCGCCTGATGCTGGAGAAGGGCGATATCGACATTGCCTTCTCGATGTCGGCGGCCGATCTCAAGTCGCTGGAAGCCAACAAGGACGTAAAGATAGAAACAATCGGTGGCAGTGGCTTCTATTACCTTGCGGTGTCGATGAAGGATGAGAAGTTCAAGAACTCGAAGGTTCGAGAGGCGCTTCGCTATCTGATCGACTATCAGGGTCTCGACAAGACTGTCCTGCCTTATTTCGGCAAGCTACGCGATCGGCCGATCCCGAGCGGCATCTTCGGTGCATTGCCTGATGCCGGCTACAAGCTCGATGTCGAGAAGGCGAAGGCGCTGCTGGCCGAAGCAGGCTATCCGAACGGTTTTTCGACGACGCTCCGCGGTATTTCGGACGCGCCGTTCTTGAACCTCGCAACGGCTCTCCAGGCAACACTTGCGCAGGCGGGCATCAAGGCCGAAGTCATCACCGGGTCCGGCGATCAGATTTATGGCGCGATGCGCGAACGCAAATTCGAGTTGCTTGTCGGTCGCGGCGGCGGCGGACAGTTGCCGCATCCCGACTCCAATCTGCGCGCTATCGCCTACAACCCGAACAATTCGGACGAGGCAAAGCTGACAAACTTCCAGGGTTGGCGCACGTCGTTCTTCGACGAGAAGCTGAACAGCATGATCGATGCTGCACAGGTTGAAGGCGACAAGACTGCTCAGACTAAACTCTACGGCGATATCCAGGCGTATTATGCCAACCTCGTACCGGCGATCCAGCCGTTCTCCGAGGTGGTGGATACCGTGGGCGTGCGCGCCGATATCAAAGGGCTGGCGCTTAATCCGTCGTGGTCGACGCAATTGCGTACGGTCACCAAGGAACGCTAGGCCGCCAACACGTGCGACGGGTGTGTCCCGTCGCACATGCCATTTTGTGACTATGAAAGATCCAGCAATGAGCCATGATCGCATCTTTGCCACCGCGCGGCAGGCCGGCACCATTATGGTGACCTTGCTCGGCCTCCTCATCCTGACGTTTTGCATCGGTCGTCTGATGCCGGTGGATCCGGTGAGAGCGATCGTCGGGGAGGAGGCGGATCGCGCCACCTACGAGTTGGTCGCAGAGCGGTTGGGGGTCAATCTGCCGCTTCATACACAGTTCATCCGCTACGTCGGGGACGTGGTGCGCGGCGACTTCGGAGTTTCTATCCGCACGGGGCAACCGGTCATCAGCGACATTGCTCATGTCATGCCGGCTACGATTGAACTTGCCACCTTCGCCATTCTTTGTGGGGCTGGTTTCGGGATACCTCTCGGTATTTTCGCGGCGATCAATCGTAATCGGCCAGCCGATCACATCATCCGCTTCCTGACGCTGATCGGGCATTCAATGCCGATCTTCTGGACGGGCATGATCGGCCTCATTATTTTCTACGCGGTGCTTGGGCTCGTGGGCGGCGGCGGGCGGATTTCCGACTACTATATCGGCCTTGTGCCGGAGACGACCGGCTTCATGCTCATTGACGCGGCGATCGCTGGCGACTGGGAGGTCTTCGGCGATGCGCTCAACCATCTCATCCTGCCCGCCAGCATTCTCGGTTACTCGTCGATGGCTTACATCACCAGGATGACGCGAAGTTTCATGCTCGACCAGCTTGGGCAGGAGTATGTTACGACGGCGCGGGTGAAGGGATTGTCGAAGGGCCGGACGATCTGGCATCACGCCTTTGCCAATATCCGGGTTCAGCTCGTCACCATCGTTGCCTTGGCATATGGCAGCCTGCTCGAAGGGGCGGTGCTGATTGAGACGGTCTTCTCCTGGCCGGGCTTTGGACAATACATCACCAACAACATGCTCATCGGCGATATGAACGCGGTCATGACCTGCGTGCTGCTTGTGGGCGTTATCTTCATCGCGCTGAACCTGCTTTCAGACGCACTCTACAAGATCTTTGATCCAAGGACGCGGTGACATGGCACCAGGACATCTTGAAATGAGCAATCTTGTTTTGACTGAGCGTCGCAACGGACCTGTTGTCATGGCGGCCAGACGGTTCGCCGCGGTCATCGGCGAGTTGCTGGCGAACCCAACAGCTGCCTTCGGCGTCATCGTCGTCGCGATACTGCTGTTGACTGCGCTGCTTGCTCCCGTTCTCGCCAGCCATGACCCCAATGTCGTCGACCTCGGCAACGCTCTCGGCCGACCGAGCAGCCTTCATTGGTTCGGAACGGACGAACTGGGAAGGGACGTCTACAGCCGTCTCGTCTATGGAAGCCGGATCAGCCTGACATTCATTTTCATCGTGTCTATCATCGTTGGCCCGGTCGGACTTCTGGTTGGAACGACAGCCGGATACTTCGGCGGGTGGTGCGATACGGTGATGATGCGCATTACCGATATCTTCCTGTCGTTTCCGAGCCTGATCCTGGCGCTTGCCTTTGTCGCGGCATTGGGCGCGGGCCTGGAGAATGCGATCATCGCCATAGCGCTTACTGCCTGGCCACCGATTGCCCGTCTGGCACGAGCCGAGACGCTGACCTTTCGCGGGGCGGACTATATCGCTGCCTCGCGCATGCAAGGAGCCTCGCCACTGCGAATTATCGTAAAGTCGATCATGCCCATGTGTCTGCCCTCGGTCCTCGTCCGCATTACCTTGAGCATGGCGACGGTGATCCTCACTGCTGCTGGCCTCGGCTTCCTCGGACTTGGCGCGCAGCCGCCCTTGCCCGAATGGGGTGCGATGATGGCGACGGGCCGGCGCTACATGCTGGACAACTGGTGGCTCGTTGCGTTTCCAGGCGGCGCGATCCTGCTTGTCAGTCTTGCTTTCAACCTGTTGGGCGACGGTCTTCGCGACGTGCTCGACCCGAAGCAGAAGTGAGGAACGTCACATGGCCAATCTCCTCGATGTCCGCGATCTACATGTCAGCTATCGCGGCCGCAAAGGTGACAACCCGGTTGTCAAGGGAATCTCGTTCTCGCTCGGGCAAGAGAGGCTGGGTATCGTTGGTGAATCCGGATCGGGAAAATCCACCATCGGTCGGGCGCTACTGAAGCTTCTGCCGACGGCCAAAATTACAGCTGAGCGGATGCAATTCGGTGAAACCGATCTGCTGACCTGCCGCGAGAAAGAGATGTTGCAGGTCCGCGGACGCCGTATGTCGATGATCTTGCAGGACCCGAAATTCTCTCTCAATCCAGTCCACCGGGTCGGCGATCAGGTTGCGGAAGCCTATCGCATACACAGTGGCGCCTCACGCGGCGCGGCCAAGCAACGCACGCTTGAAATGCTGGAGGCGGTGCAGATTCGTGATCCTGAGCGGGTGTTCGGTCTTTATCCGCACGAGGTCTCGGGCGGAATGGGGCAGCGCATCATGATCGCGATGATGTTGATCCCCGAGCCTGAGCTGATCATCGCCGATGAGCCGACCTCAGCGCTCGATGTCACGGTGCGCATGCAGGTGCTGAAGATCCTCAATGACCTGGTGATCAGTAAGGGCATTGGGCTGATCATGATCAGCCATGACCTCAACCTGGTCCGAAATTTCTGTGACCGCGTTCTGGTGATGCGGTCGGGCGAGTTCGTCGAGGAACGGCAGGCGCGCGACCTGAAGAACGCGGAACATCCCTACACACGCGGATTGCTGGCAGCGCAGCCTCACATCGGCGGTGACCGCCGCCCACTGCCTGTCTTGAGCCGCAGCCAGACCATCAAAGTCGCAACAGTTGAGGGTACACCATGAGCGCGATCGAGATTGAGAATCTATCCATTTCGCTCGGCCTTGGCGTTCACGCAAAGCGCATTCTCGGGGGCGTGAACTTCAGCGTCGACAAGGGCGAGTCCTTCGGGCTTGTCGGAGAATCCGGTTCGGGCAAGTCGACAGTCCTGCGGTGTGTCGCCCGCCTGCTGAACGCGTGGGATGGTAGGATTGCCATCAACAACAAAGCCGTCCGCGATACGCCTCAGGACGAATACTGCCGTACCGTCCAGATGGTTTTCCAGGACCCCTACGGATCGCTTCACCCGCGCCAGTCGATCCAAACCGCGCTTCAGGAGCCCTTGCGTATTCAGCGTATGGATCGCCATCAAGAACGCATGGAACAGGCGCTGATCGAGGTCGGGCTCACTCCCGCCTTTCTCCAGCGCTATCCGCACGAGCTCTCCGGCGGGCAGCGCCAGCGCGTCGCCATCGCACGCGCACTCATCCTCGATCCTTCCGTCCTGCTGCTCGACGAGCCAACTTCGGCCCTCGACGTGTCCGTTCAGGCAGAAGTGCTGAACCTCCTCTCCGAGCTTAGAGCACGCAAGGGGCTGACCTATCTCCTCGTCTCGCATGATCTCGCGGTGATCGACCATATGTGCGATCGGCTGGCGGTCATGCAGCATGGACGCATCGTCGAGATCCTGGACCGTGCGGTCCTTTCGACGGGGCGGGCGACCGATCCCTACGCAAGGGAATTGATCCGAGCCAGTGTCGAGTACGACCAGGCCGTTTGAGCTGGCGCCAAGCGGCGCAATCGTGAGGTTGGCAGCGCCGGGCAATACGGATGAAGGCCAATGATCGATCGAGACAATCTTGCTTCCATCGCTCGACGGCATCGCGACACGTCAGCATTTCCGTTGAGGTTTGGCGGCTCTTCAGTCGACTTCGCGACGTGGCGTTCCTCGACATTGGCCTATGTCGTGCAGTCGATCGATCCTGACGCATGCCATGTCGACCGGGTGGAAACGATTGCGCAATGGGATTGCTCGTCTTTTGCCGGCAGACGGCTGAGCCTTCGATTTTCCAATGGCGAGGTGGCTGAGGCCCTTCTCCTTCTGCCACACCAACAGACACCTGCACCAGCCTTGCTGATGTTGCATGATCACGGTGCGACCTTTGATATCGGCAAGGAAAAGGTAGCCCCTGCGCCGTCAGATAGCCCGACGCGGGAAGCAGCGCAGGCGTGGGCAGATCGTTTCTATGGGGGACGTTTCCCTGGAGAGGAGGCGGCGCGGCGTGGCTATGTCGTTCTCAGCGTCGATGCGCTCGGCTGGTCAAGCCGTTGCGGTAACGGGTACGAAGCGCAGCAGGCGCTTGCCGCCAACCTGATGCAGTTCGGCGTCTCGCTCGCCTCAGTCGTTGCCATGGAGGATATCGCAGCCGCCAAATTTCTTGGCGAGCTGCCAGAGGTTGATCGGAAGCGCGTGGCAAGTTTCGGATTTTCCTTTGGCGGGTACCGCGCCTGGCAGGTCGCAGCTCTTTCTGCCGACATTGCGGCCTTCTGTGCAATCGGCTGGATGGGCACCTTGGAGGGGCTCATGCAGACCGGCGGCAACCAGTTGCGCGGCCAATCTGCATTCTACATGCTGCATCCACAGATCGCGGGCAAGCTGGACTATCCCGACTTTGCCGGCCTTGCAGCGCCGAAGCCGGGCTACTTTCTGAGTGGGCGCGAGGACCGACATTTCCCTCCAGCCGTCGTTGAGGCTGCGTTTGGCCGTCTGCGTGAGCTCTGGTCGGCCGGGCACGGGATGCAAAATCTGAAAACAACCATGTGGCAAGGCGGCCACGAGTTTCCCATCCCAGAGCAGGACGCGGCACTCAACTGGCTCGATGCGGCTCTAAGGGGCTGACAAACGACGCTTCGCCAGCCCCTCTTGTTCATGCCACCAAGTTCGCCTCGATGAAGGCGAAGTTGATGTCTTCTCCAAGACCCGGCTTATCGGAAAGGTGGACATAGCCGTGTTCGTCCATGGGATCGACAAGCGCGTTCAGATACTCGAAGCCGTCATCATACTCGAGGAAGGGATGCAAGAGGCCCCGCTCGTACCACTTGGCATTCTTGCTGCAGGCGGCGACGATCAGGTTCGGGGCGCCGTTGCCATGAATTTCGCAATACATGCCGAAGGACTCCGCAAGGTGCATCGACTTCATCGCGGGGCTGATGCCGCCGACATCGTGCACGCCTGTCCGCAGGATGTCGCAGGCATTCGAGGTGATCCACTCGGCGCGACTGAAGTGCTTTCCACCAGCGCTCTCCGGACCAAGAACGGGAATATCGAGATTGGCGGCAAGCCAGGCGTAGGAGGCCGAGCTTTGCTCGTCCATCGGCTCTTCGATCCAGTCGAAGCTCAGCTTTTCCAGGCCTTTGCCAAGTTCGAGCGCCTCGGTCCGGCTATACCAATGAAACGCATCGATCATCAGGTGGATATCGGGACCAACGGCCTCCCGCACGGCCGCGCAGGCCTTCAGATCCATCTTCACATCAGGTGCCCACGAGACCGGAGGCATCCAGGTATGCAGCTTGATACCCTTGTAGCCGCGCTTTACCAGCTTTTCGGCGAAGCGCCCGTAGTCTTCCGGCGTCGCAAGGCCGCCCTCTAGCTCATCGCCACACATGATCGATCCATAGGCCCGCACCTTGTCGCGATAGCCGCCGATAAGCTTGTGGACGGGGATAGCGAGCTTACGTCCGGCGAGATCCCACAGCGCGCAGTCCACGATAGCAAGGGTCCGGTCGGTCAGTTGCGCAGCACTGCCACGCTGCCAATGGGCGAGTTCCTGCCAGAGTCTCTCGCGATCAAATGGATCCTGGCCGATCAGTACCTTTTTGATGAACTTGTCGAGGACATGCGGACGAACGATTTCGGGCGGGGAGAAGCAGTAGCCCTCGGTGCCATCGTCTGCGACGATCGTCAGCAGCGCAAGGTTGACCTTGTGAGCCGGCCCAGGATGCGCATGCCCAGCCGTGTCGGCGTGGCGATAGGTCGTGTGCGCAAAGACGCGCACGTTAATATCGACGATCTTCAAGTCTTCTCCTCCAGGTTCTTTCTGTGTCCGGCCGGTGGCGGAATACGGCAAATGTCGAAGGTTCGATCCACAGTCCTGTCGCGTCATCGCCTGGACTGTTTTGGTGCTGACGTGCGCGGCGATGCCTTTGCCGAAGGCCTCCGGATGCTTACTTGTAATACGGCGTCACTAATGTCATAATATGTCTGACGCGTTCTGGTCAATCGGATTTTTGCAATCTCTTGACAGACGGGCGTCGTTCGGGATGTCTAGATCGACAGAGGGCGGGGACAAATATGGGGCGCAATGTGGTTCAGCAGACGGGGCCAGAGCAACGCAAAAGCGGTGAAACGTTAGTGGAAATGGTGGCGCGCCGCCTGCGCGACGCGATTGCGTCAGGGGCCATGAAGCCCGGCGATCGGTTGCCAACGGAAGGTGGTTTGACGCAGGAATACGAGGTCAGCCGAACGGTAGTCCGGGAGGCGATCGCTTCACTTCGCGCCGACGGACTGGTCGAAGCGCGCCACGGGGTCGGCGTCTTCGTCCTGACGCCTCCGGCCGGCGCCTATGACGGGTTCAAAAGCGCCGATCCCAATAAGATCTCCTCGTTGCTTGAAATGCTTGAGCTGCGGGCCGCGATCGAAATCGAGGCCGCCGGGCTTGCGGCCATACGGCGTTCGCCGGCCCAGGAAGAGGCCATTCTTGAGGCCTATGACGAGATCGAGCGACTGAAGCAGGATCAAAAGCCGACGGTCGAGGCAGATAGGGCGTTTCACCTGGCGATAGCTGATTCCACCAGCAATCCCCGTTTTCGTGAGTTTTTACAGCTGGTCGGCAAGCAGATCATTCCAAGGGGCGTCTTGGCTGAGGGTGATACCGAGAGATCCTCGCAGGAGTACCTGCAGCAGATTCAATCCGAGCATTTGCGAATTGCCCGGGCGATATCGGACCAGGATGAGGCCGCGGCGCGAGAGGCGATGCGTCTCCACCTGAAGGGAAGCCAACAGCGCTACCGGAATTTCATCAAGCGCGGCTGAGTGATCTCAATTATCGTATGATGAGTTATTGACAGTCATCATATCTCTGCTAGTTTCACTGCCATCGACTCTCGTTCTGTCCGGAGGATATCCATGGCACTGGACCCCATTTCTTTGAAGGCTGCTCTTGGAGCTGGCCTTCTTTCTTTCCCCGTCACCCCTTTTAACGACGACGATCGGTTTAATCGGTCTGTCTACGAAGACCATGTCGGCTGGCTTTCCGGTTTCGGCGCGAGTGTTTTGTTTGCCGCCGGTGGTACCGGCGAATTCTTCTCGCTAACCCCCGACGAGGTGCCGGAGGTGGTGCGTGCTGCCAAGGCATCAGCGGGCGCAACGCCGATCGTGTCGGGATGCGGATACGGCACAAAGATGGCCGTCCGGATCGCCAGATTGGCCGAAGAGGCGGGGGCCGACGGCATTCTGCTGCTGCCGCAATATCTTATCGATGCCAGCCAGGACGGCCTGTTTGCACATGTGAAGGCGGTCTGTGACGCGGTCGACATCGGCGTTATGGTCTATAATCGCGACAACGCCATCCTGTCGGCCGATACCCTTGCACGGCTCTGCGAGGTTTGCCCCAATCTGGTCGGCTTCAAGGATGGCTCGGGCGAAATCGGGCTGGTACGACAGATCACAGCAACCATCGGCGACCGGCTCACTTATCTCGGCGGCATGCCGACTGCCGAGCTCTTTGCGGATGCATATCTCGGCGCGGGTGTGACGACCTATTCGTCGGCGGTTTTCAACTTTGTACCGGCTCTGGCACAGGAATTCTACACGGCTCTAAGGGCCGGGAAGACCGAAACTACCAATCGCATCCTGCGTGACTTCTTCTTCCCGTTCATGGAGATACGCAACCGCCGCAAGGGCTACGCGGTATCCGCCGTCAAGGCAGGCGTGCGCCTGCAGGGCTTTGATAGCGGTCCAGTACGCGCGCCCCTGACAGACCTTACAGCAGACGAGGTCTCGATGCTTGAGAAGCTGGTAGCTCCGCACCGCAGATGACAAGCGGCACCGTCAGTATGTCGCTGACGAACTGAGAAACACAGACGGAAGGACGGCTTTTGATGAGCCACACTGATTTTACCAACCGCTATGCGATCGATCCGAAGACGGCCTCACGGTTCAGTACGGAAGAGCTGCGCGAGAATTTTCTGCTGCCACCGCTGTTTCTGGCCGGCCGCATCCAGCTTCACTACACCAATTACGACCGCATGATCGTCGGTGGTGCCATGCCGACTTCGGAAGCGCTTGACCTGGAGACGATCAAGCCTGCCGGGACCGACACGCTTCTGGCCCGGCGCGAGCTGATCGCTGTCAATATTGGTGGTGCCGGCATCGTCGTCGTCGATGGCGAAGAGTTTCAGGCCGGTACCCGCGACATGGTCTATGCCGGCATGGGGGCTTCGGTGACATTCCGGTCCGTATCGGCCGA
>NZ_JBFTIN010000041.1:0-47825 GCF_056394785.1 Rhizobium sp. 10N414
CCGGTGTCGCCGACGAGCGTGACGCCCGAGCGAACCTGTGAGGAGCGAACCTGTGAGTTCGAGGCGGTGATCAGGCTTTCGATTTCCTTCGCGGCATGGGCAGAACGCTGTGCCAGCTCGCGCACTTCCTGGGCGACGACAGCAAAGCCCTTGCCGGCTTCGCCGGCGCGTGCCGCCTCGACACCGGCATTCAGCGCCAACAGGTTGGTCTGGAAGGCAATGTCGTCGATGACACTGATGATGTTGGCGATCTTCTGCGAGGACTGCTCGATCTCGGTCATTGCCGAAACCGCCTTGCGCACGATGTTGCCGGACTCTTCGGCGCCGTTGCGGGTGCGCGAGACGAGATTGCCGGCCTCCTCAGCGCGACGTGCCGTGTCCTTGACCGTCGTGGTGATCTCCTCGAGCGCTGCAGCCGTTTCCTCGACCGAGGCTGCCTGCTGCTCGGTGCGGCGGGCAAGGCCGTCTGCGGCCGTGCGGATTTCGCTCGCACCGGCATCAATGGCGTGCGCGTTGTTGCCCACGGCATGCAAAGCACCGTGGAGCTTGGTGACGGCGTTGTTGAAGTCATTACGTAGGCGGTCGAGATGCGGGGCAAACGGCGCGTCGATGCGATGCGCAAGGTTGCCATCCGACAGCGCGCCGAGGGCACTGGCAAGCGCATCGACGGCATGACGGATTTCGGTTGCCTCGCGGTTTTTCTGCTGCTCACGCTCATGACGCTCACGCTCGGTAAGGGCACGGCCGGTTTCGGCTTCACCCTCAAGGCGCTCTCGATCAACCGCGTTCTTCTTGAAGACAGCCACAGCCTCGGCCATCGAGCCGATCTGGTCGCGGCGCTGTTCGCCAGGAATGGAGACCGACAGATCGCCGGCGGCAAGCTTTTGCATCGCGGCGGTCATATCGGTGACGGGACGGATCACCAGGCCATGCAGCAGCCAGGCCATGGCGCAGATCATCAGGCCGACGGCGAGAATCGTGGCAATGGTTGCGGCAATGCGGAATTCGTTCAGCGAAGCGAAGGCGGCGTCGCTGTCCACGACGAAGCCGAGGTACCATTCGACCGACGGCAAACCTGCAACCGGCATGAAGCTGACGAGGACATCCTTGCCGGCAAACTCAGTCGGAACGAGCCCGGCCTTGATCGCCGGTGTCTCAGCCGGGAAAGCGTCGGCAAGCGTCTTTGTCACCAGCTTTGCATCCGGGTGGATCAGGATCTGCCCGCTCTTGTTGACGAGGAAGGCCGTGCCTTTGCCGCCGAGATCGATCTCCTTGATCATGTCGACCATGGTCTTCAGCGAGAAGTCGCTGCCGGTCACGCCGGCCAGCTTGCCGCCGTGGCTGACGGGAACGGCCGAGCTGATGATGAGATCGCCGCTCGACGCATCGACATAGGGCTCGGTCATGACGCTGGCGTTGGCCTTGACGGCATCCTGATACCAGGGGCGCTTGCGCGGATCATAGCCGTCCGGCATCGGCAGCTTCGGCCACATGGTGAAGACACCCTGCTCGTCGCCAAAATAGGTGCTGACGAACTGGCTGGTCAGAACATCGTTCTGGAGCACGGCTTCGACGCCCTTCTGATCGGCGGCGCGGCCGATGGCGTTCGCGACCATGGCGGTCAGCGTCACACGACCATTCATCCAGTTGGCCAGGCTGCTTGCAGCCTGCTCACCGGACGAGCTGATGTTGGCTTCGATCGCGGCAGTCGCGGTGCTCCGTTCGACGGAATTGATGTAGTAGGAAAAGGCGGCAAAGGCCACAAGAACAACGGCAGACGCGGCAACGAGGATGCGCGTCATCAAATTCGTCTTCTTTTTCAAGGATTTTCCTTTCGTGAGTGGTCCGCGCCGTACTTGACGAAGCGCGGGCTACTCGATGCGCAGGCTATGGGCAAAACGGGACAAAGCGCCTCATGCGCCCGGACGACTGCGCCATCAGCGCGCCGTCATACCCCTAATATTAGAGGGGTATTTAAAACTGGCTTAAAATTTGACGAAACTCGACTATTCCCACGTCAGCGGCGCATGAAGGCTTCGAAGGCGGCTTTCGCTTCGGCGCTGTGTAGGCGGTCGAAGAAGTGACGCGCCTCGTCATCGATGCGCGCAATGACTTCTTCCCGATCGCCCCGGATCAGGTTGCGCGCGATCTTCAGCGCTTCTGGCGGCTTGGCGGCAAGCTTGGCAGCGGTTGCGAGCGTTGTCCTTTCGACCTCATCGGGCGCACAGACTTTCCAGACAAGTCCCGCCTCCCGTGCTTCCTCGCCGGAGAAGCCCTCACCGAGAGCCAACATCGCAAAGGCGCGCTGGTGTCCGATGATCCGCGGCGCAAGCAGGCTGGACGCCGCTTCCGGAACGAGGGCGAGGTCGACGAACGGCGTGCGGAACTGGCTGCGCGCTGAGGCGATTGTCAGGTCGCAATGCATGTGCATTGTGGTTCCGATCCCGATCGCCAGCCCGTCGACACCTGACACGATCGGCTTTTCGGAGCGAACCATGGCGTAGAGGAATTCGACGATCTCGCGAGGCATGGCACCGCCCATCGCCGCTGCGAGGAAATCTCCGAGGTCATTGCCCGCGGAAAAGCAACCTTCGGTGCCGAGAAAAGCCGTCGCCTTGATCGCCGCATCGCCATTGGCGGCAATCAACGCCTCCGCCATTTTCCGATACATGGCGCGGGTGATGGCATTCTTCTTTTCCGGCCTGTTGAAACGGATGATCTGGATGCCGGGGTGTGCCGCATCCTGCTCGACGATGACCTGCTCTGTCATGATGGTTCCTCAGGCGAGAACTATTTTGGCAGCCGCAAGGCTTGCGGCGCCGTTGATGACGCTGTCCTTCAGCGCCGTCACTTCCGAAAGAAGATTTTCCGCGGCAAAACGGCAGAGTGCGATGCGCCCTTCGGCACCTCCCGCCGGTGCCTGCGCGAGCCCGCCCTTGGCGAGATAGCAGCCGGTCAGGACAAGGCCGAAGAGCCGCTGATACGGTGTCGCGCCGGCCAGCGCCTCTGCCACCTTAGCATCGCGAACCTGCGCCAGCAGCCAGTCTGTCGCCTCGCCGAGGTCGGTTATTGCGGAATCGAGGCGATTTGCCGTCGCGCCGAAGCCGCCGAGGTTGGAATGGCGGACCTGGTCGGCGATCTGTTTCAGCTCGGCGATGAAACCGTGCACCTGGTCGCCGTCCGAAAGCGTCAATTTGCGGGTGACGAGATCGATCGCCTGGATACCGTTCGTGCCCTCATAGATCGGCGCAATGCGCGCATCACGCAGATAGCGCGCGGCTCCCGTCTCCTCGATGAAGCCCATGCCACCATGCACCTGAATGCCTGATGAGGCGACGTCGACGCCGACATCGGTGGAAAAGGACTTGGCGATCGGCGTCAGCAGTGCTGCGCGCTCCTGCCAATGCTGCTTTCGATCCGCCGCGCGATGCGACATGTCGATGGCATGGGCACAGGTATAGGAAATTGCGCGGGCGCCTTGCGTCAACGCCTTCATCGTCAGGAGCGTGCGGGTAACATCCGGATGGTCGATGATCGGGCTCATGCCGCCACCCGCCCAGTTCGGCGCCTTGCCCTGAACCCGCTCTCTCGCATAGGCGACTGCCTTTTGCGTCGCCGCCTCGGCGATCGCGACGCCCTGCATGCCGACGGCAAGGCGGGCATTGTTCATCATCGTGAACATGCAGGCGAGGCCCTTGTTCTCCTCGCCGACCAGCCAGCCGATTGCCCCCTTCTCCTCGCCGAACTTGCCGTCGCCATAGATCATGGTGCAGGTCGGCGAGCCGTGGATACCGAGCTTGTGCTCCAGCGAGTGCGCGAAGAGATCGTTGCGGGCGCCAAGCGATCCGTCCGCATTGACGAGGAATTTCGGCACGAGGAACAGCGAGATGCCACGCGTTCCGGCCGGTGCGTCCGGGAGGCGAGCGAGGACCAGGTGAATGATGTTGTCGGCGGCGTCGTGTTCGCCCCAGGTGATGAAGATCTTCTGGCCGAAGATGCGGTAGGTGCCGTCGTCCCGGCGTTCGGCGCGGGTCTTGAGCACGCCGAGGTCGGAGCCGGCATGCGGCTCCGTCAGGTTCATCGTGCCGGTCCACTCACCCGAGACGAGCTTTGCGAGGTAGGTATTCTTGAGTTCGCCGGACGCATGGCTGTTGATCGCTTCGATCGCACCCATGGTCAGCGTCGGGCAGAGCGCGAACGCCATCGATCCGGAATTCCACATTTCCAGGGCGGCGACGTTCAGCATATGCGGCAGCGCCTGCCCACCGAAGTCTTCTGGTGCGGTCAGGCCGTTCCAGCCGCCGGCGATCCAGTTCTTGTAGAGATCGCGCCAACCATCGGGCGTTACTACCCTGCCGTCGACGAGGCGCGAACCCTGACGGTCGCCAACCTCGGCGAGCGGCGCAACTTCATCCGTGGCGAATCGTCCCGCTTCATGAAGGATGGCGTCGACGAGATCATCACCAAGGTCACCGAGCAAACCAGCTTCGATTGCATCGCCCAGGCCGGCAACATGCTTCAGCGTAAACGCAATCTCTTCGACCGGCGCCTTGTACATCAGTGATCTCCTCGCATCGCTGGCCGCCGATTGAACAGCCCTCCAGCCTCTCCAAGGGCAGAGCTAATTGATTTTTACGTAAACGTCAATTTCAAACTTCCAGCGACAAGCTGCCACGGAGTTACACATGTCTTGAATTATTACGCACTTGCACAAACAACCGTCATAGAGAATCTCTAAGGACACTCACCGCCATCGCAAGAGGACCGGCGCATCAATGGATACTTTGCCCGCCAACATCCCCGGACTCGTGTGGGCCTACCGCTTTCCGCCGGACGGCGGCAAGGCAATCCGTCTCCCAAACAGCGCGCCGCAGGCCGAGTTGACCGACGGCGGCGGCTTCTATTGGCTGCATCTCAATCTCGCAGATGCCAGGGTGCCCGGCCTGCTCGACAGTATCGTTGGCTTGAACGACGATGCCAAGGCAGCCTTGACCACCCGTGACACGCATGCCGCGATAACGGTCGACGAACAGCTGCTCTACGGCACGCTTGTTGATTGCCAGCGCGAATTCGATCGTGAAACCGCCGATCTTGGTTGGCTGCATTTTGCGATCTCTGACCGCTTTATCATTACCACGCGGCTGCAGCCGCTACGCAGCATCGAGCGCGCCCGCGCGCTAGTGGAGAAGAACCCGGCAAAATTCGAACGGCCTGTCGACCTGTTCGAGATCCTGGTGATCGAGTTCCAGCGGACACTGATCTCCATCGTCATGGAAATGACCGAGGAGCTCAACGTTATCGAGGATTTCGTCTACGACAACTCGCCACGCGACGAGCGCCGGCGGCTGGCGCCGGTCCGACGTACGGTCGTCCGGCTGCACCGGCACCTGAGAACCGTGCTGGCCCTGATGCGTCGCGCTGCCGCCTCGCATGACGATGAAATGCCCTTCGGCTTCGATGATGTCGCGGGACGGCTGACGAGCCGCCTCGAAACCGTCGATCACGACATTTACGCGCTGCAGGACCGCGCTCGGCTGCTGCATGAAGAAATCGACTCGAAGGCGTCCTCGGAGACGAACCGGCACCTCTACATTCTGTCGATCATGACGGCCTTCCTGCTGCCGCCAACCCTGGTGACGGGCTTCTTCGGCATGAACACGGCCAATCTACCTTTTGCCGAAGGTAGCGGCGGCACCGAATATGCCGTGGCCATCATAATCGCCTCCATCGTGCTCGCATGGTGGCTGCTGAAGCGCGTCCGCATCCTCTAACGCAAAAAGACCCGGCATTGCTGCCGGCCCCGAGAGCGAAAGCTTGCTTCACTCAGTAGTACGGCGAAACGCACTGCTGGCGCGGGCCATTGTACGGCTGGAAGGTGTTGTCGTAGACCCGATAGGAACGGTAACGCGCCTGGCACCAGGCCACGTGACCCGAGCCGAGCGAAGCAGCCGGCGGAGGAGCCACATAGGTCGGCTGCGATGCAATAGCACCACCAATTATCGCACCAGCGCCGAAGGCGGCCAGCGGGAACCAGTAGCCGTCATAGTAGCGGTAGCCACTGCGATAGTAGGGATAGCCGCGATAGCCACCGTACCAGCCGGGGCGATAGGCTGGGCGATAAGCCGGGCGGTACCCCGGATAATAGCCAGGGCGATAGCCTGGATAGTAGCCCGGCCGGTATCCGGGGCGAAAACCGGGGTGACAATAGGGGCCACGGCAATACTGGACGTTCTGGACGTCACCAGATTTTTCGACCTGCGGCAGAGCCGGCATCTGCATCGCCTGCGAGGGCGCATAGCCACTTGCCAGCGTGACAAAAGAAACGGCGGCAATCGCTATCTTCTTAAAAAACCCAGTCATGGAAGCTCCATTTCCAGTTGGAATACGCGCGCACGATACCGCCAAGGCACTGAAAACGTTCCAATGACCAGTTTTCATGCTGTCGGTGCGACTTTCCGTTTTTAAGCGATCGCGGATTAACTGGACATTAACCGCCTTTCACCACGCTCATTCCATGAAGCAATCCTGGAGAAATCTTCTGCTTCGCTTGATGGTTCCGGCGCTTGTCGCGGGACCTCCGACTATGGCTGTGGCGGCTGACACCCTGCCCTGGAACAACCCCAACAACGCGCTCGTCATCGACGCGTACGAACTCAATACGATCGACTGGGATTCCCTGCTTTCGGACAAGCGCATCGCCGCCTTCATTTCGAAAGCTTCCGACGGACTTCCGGAGAGCTTCTCCTGTACCGGCGATCATGCCGGGGACACCGTCGCGCATTGCAAGACCATGTGGCGCAAATATGCGGTGAGCCGTGAGCTCTTTCAGACGCGGCGATTGGTTGCCCGGGCGGCCGGCCTCCTCTGGGGCTCCTATCACCTCGCCCGTCCCGGCAACCCGGTCGACCAGGCCAACCATTTCCTCGAATACGCCGATCCCAAGGACGACGAGATGATGATCCTCGATCTCGAGGGCATCGATTCGCAGAAATTCATGTCGCTGGAGGACGCACAGATATTCGCAGGCCATATCAGGGCAAGGACCGGACGATACCCGGTTCTCTATACCAATCACAACACCGCCCGATATATTGCCGCATATCGCAACGACTATCCCGTGCTGGCGCGGCTACCGATCTGGTATGCGCGATACAGGCCCGACGTGAAGGGCGTGTTCCCGATGGGAAACTGGGACAACTACCTGATGTGGCAGTTCTCGTCGGGACAGAACTGCAGCAAGCGCCGCTGCCCTTACCGCGTTCCAGGCACATTGACGGATATCGATGTCAACGTCGCGCCCATGAGCCGCGCCGAACTCGCAAAGGTGTGGGCGCGGGGCAACCTCTTGCCGGCGCGCGAACCGGACCCGCCCCTCATTCTTGCCAAGATCGAGATGGAGCCGCGCGGAATGCCTGCCCAAGGCCCGGCAACCTTCGCACAGCTTCCGCCGGATCCTATCGTCACATCCTCGATACCGCAGAGCGACGTCGTGCGCACGCGTCGAGACTTCTGAGAAACGTGCGCACAAAAAAGACCCCGTCTCCAAGAGACGAGGTCACTTGGGAGGGAGTCTTTTGGATTAGGCGACGACGGAGAGCTTCGCCTGATCGCCCTGCAGGCGGTTGACCATGAAGTTCGAGTACCATTCGAGGAACTGCATGACGCCGCCTTCATGCGCCATCGAATAAGGCCCAGGCTCGTAGGCCGGCGAGTGAATACCGAAGGCATTCTCTTCGACGATGCGACGGTCCTGATCGTTGGTTTCGGTCCACACATGCGTGAGCTCGGCCAGATCGTAGTCGACACCTTCGACGGCATCCTTGTGCACGAGCCACTTCGTCGTGACGGCCGTTTCATTGGCACTGAGCGGCAGTACGCGGAAGGAAATCGCATGGTCGCCGAGAATGTGGTTCCAGGTCGTCGGGTAGTGGAACAGCAGCATCGTGCCGATGCGATCAAGCGTCACGTCGTCCGAAAGAGGCCTCTCGACGGCGCGCCTGCCGGACATGGTGTAACTCTCTGCGTCCTCGATCAACGGCATGCGGGCCGTGCGGAACTGACCGTCGGGGGAAATCTGGAACTTGCTCGGCAAGCCAACCGCCTCGCAGCGTGCCCAGTGACCCGCAATCTCGGGATCGTCGGCACCGCCGTCCGTGCCGGTGACGCTCGGCGCTTCCGGGTAGGTGCGGCAGAGTTCGGGGTGGTTGGCCGCGCAGTGATAGCATTCGCGGTTGTTTTCCCAGACGAGCTTCCAGTTGCCCTTCTCGATGATCGTGCTCTGGAAGGCGACCTTCGCCTCGCTCAGACGATGCGGCAGCATATAGGGCGCGACCATGTCGCGGATCGGCTGGAAATCCGGTGTATTCTGCGCGAGACAGATGAAGATGTAGCCGCCGAAGCTCTCGCAATGGACCGGCTTCAGGCCGTAACCGCTCTTGTCGAAATCATCGCCCATGTGACGGGCAAAGGCGAGCTTGCCATCGAGGTCGTAGGTCCACTGATGATAGGGGCAGACGAGGCGAACCGAGGAGCCGTGCTCCTTGGTGCAGACGCGCGAGCCGCGATGGCGACAGCTGTTGTGGAAGGCGCGAATGACGTTGTCACGGCCACGGACGATGACAACGGGATAGTCGCCGATCTGGACTGTGAAATAAGCGCCCGGCTTCGGCAGCTCGCAATCATGGCCCATGAACAACCAGTCGCGATAATAGATCATCTCCATATCGAGCTTGAAATAATCCTCGTCGATATAGAAGGGCCGCTCGAGACTGAAGCCTTCCCGGCGGGTCTTGAGTTGCCGCAATACGTTGCTGCGAATATCCATCTGCATATCCTCGTATAATGGGCCGCCGCTTGATCGAAGGCGAGAGCCGCCGGAAGCTTCGCTCCCTCTCCGTCAGGAGACTTTCTTGATAGACATTTAAACACCGCTGGCGCGCGGCGTTTGGTTGTAAAGCGACATCGGCTTCGAAAATGACGACAGGCGGCAAAGGAGTGCGGAATCGAACGCGGTTCCAGCCTAAAAATGCTTCATTCTCGGCCAGCAAGGCCAATTACGACATTGCCGCAACCCAATTCACACTTGGGCTCTCGGCACGACCTTGCCACAGCTATCGTATTTGCGACATGGCGGCGGTGGCCAATGTCCACCAACCCGCGCATGACGGCCGAATTTAATCTGCCATTAAGCATGATTGCCTATCCTTTCCACATCAATCATCCATGTGGATATCTCTCATGGCGAAGCTTCGCTATTTCGACGCCACTAACAGCAATTCCAGCAACGCGGCACCGGTCACCTCGCATTCTGAATTTCTGCGCACCGGAAAGATCACGCGCACCCGGGCCCACTGGCTCGCCGAGGAGCGGCGCTACCTCACACATGACGAAGTCGCAGAGAAGACGGGCCGCAAGCTGGAGACAGCCGGCGCCAAGACGCATCGACATATCAACGGATTTCACCGTTCGATCCAGTTTCCGAAGCTGCTCTTCCACCGCACGCTGCAGGACAGCCCGCATTTAGGCTATTGCCACGTGACTGCGTCGCGGACGAAATTCGCCCGCTACGAAGAAGTCAGCTGGGCGTTCTACATCGCGAATTTCTACGCCGACATCGGCGACAACGACAATTTCTTCCACAAGATCGATCTGAAGTATTCGCGCATGTATTTCGCGGTGGCGATCAAGCCCGGCGAACATACGCCGGAGAAGATGACGATCGACCGCTCGGTGAGGGGCAACGGGGTGCTTTTCCGCACCGACGATCCGCAAATCGCCATCAAGAACGTATTGCTGCTCGGCGCGCGCAACGAGCAGCTGCGCGAGATCATTCGCCAGCTCTGATCGCGATCATCCGCCAGCTCTGATCGGCATCATCGGCCCGCTTCGATATTGATCCGATCGCCGGGAAGGCATAAGGACTGCCGGACAGCAATCCGGACAGCGCATGGCACGATCGATCGACATCACGAAGGACAGGCAGCAGGCTATCGAAGCCGGTTGCGCAGTGCTTGGCGAGGGCTTCCCGATCGCGATCCCGACGGAGACCGTCTATGGGCTCGCTGCCGATGCGACCAATCCGGTCGCAATTGCCCACATCTACGAGACCAAGGGCCGCCCCCGCTTCAACCCGCTTATCTGCCACATGGCCGACCTTGCCATGGCTGAGAAGCACGCGGAGTTCGACCCCGTTTCACGCGCACTGGCCGAAGCATTCTGGCCGGGGCCCCTCACGCTCGTCCTGCCGTTGAAGCCAGAGAGTGCCATTCATTCGCTGGCGACCGCAGGGCTTGATACCGTTGGCATCCGCGTGCCGAAGGGTTTCGCGGGAGAGCTGATCCGCGCCTTTGGGCGGCCGCTCGCCGCGCCCAGCGCCAACACGTCAGGCAAGATCAGCGCGACGAGCGCTGCCCATGTCGACGCCGATCTCGGCGAGCGCATCAGACTGATCCTTGATGCCGGTGCAAGCACCGTTGGCGTCGAGTCCACGATCGTCAAGGTCGAGGATGGCAAGCTCAGGCTCTTGCGGCCGGGCGGGCTGCCTGCCTCGGAGATCGAGCGCGTGGCCGGTCAAAAGCTGCTGCGAGCCAGGAAGGCGTCCGCGGCCATCGAGGCGCCGGGGATGCTGGCATCCCACTACGCGCCCGGCGCAACCGTCCGGCTGGACGCAACGCATGTCGATTCCCACGAGGCGCTGATTGCCTTCGGCAAGACGGCCGTTGCCGGTGCCGACGACGCCAGGATCGTCCTCAATCTCAGCCGGGACGGCGATCTCGCGGAAGCCGCGGCGAACCTCTTCGACTATATGAAGAAAGCCGACGCCAGCGGCGCGCAGACGATCGCCTTTGCAGCCATTCCCGACGAGGGGCTCGGCGAGGCAATCAACGATCGGCTCCGCCGCGCAGCCGCGCCACGTGAGTAAGCAAGAAGGATCATGGTTCGATGAGCAGCGTTTCCCCCGAACTTCTCGACCGTTTCGACGCCATCGTCGGTGAGAAGCATGCGCTTAGGAGCGAAGCCGATCTCGCGCCGCATCTGATTGAAAACCGCGGCCTTTACCACGGCTCGTCCCCTCTTCTCCTGAAGCCCGGTTCGGTCGAAGAAGTGTCGTCGATCCTGAAGCTCGCAACCGAGACCGGAACCGCGGTCGTGCCGCAAACGGGCAACACGGGTCTCGTCGGTGGCCAGACGCCGCGCGAAGGCAAGTCCGACATCATCATTTCACTCGAACGCATGAACAAGGTTCGTGATGTCGATCCCGTCGCCAATGTCCTCGTCGCCGATGGCGGGGCGATCCTCGCGGACGTGCAGAAGGCGGCAGAGGCATACGGTAGGCTGTTTCCCCTCTCGCTTGGCTCCGAAGGTTCGTGCCGCATCGGCGGCAATCTGTCGACGAATGCCGGTGGCACGGCGGTGCTTGCCTATGGGAACATGCGCCAGCTCTGCCTCGGCCTCGAGGTCGTGCTGCCGACCGGCGAAATCTGGAACGGCCTGCGCCGCCTGAAGAAGGATAACACCGGCTACGACCTTCGCGACCTCTTCATCGGCGCGGAAGGCACGCTCGGCATCATCACCGGCGCCGTGCTCAAGCTCTTTCCGCAGCCTCTCGGAAAGCAGGTCGCTTTTGCCGGCCTTAACTCGGTCGAGGATGCCCTTGCCTTTTTCAACCTTGCGTCCAGCCTTTGCGGCACCTCGCTTACCGGCTTCGAACTGATGCCGCGCTTCGGCGTCGAGATTACCGCACGCAACATCGAGGGGGTACGCGATCCACTGGAATCGGCGCATCCCTGGTATGTCCTTGTCGATATTTCCACGTCCGATTCAGCCGAAACCGCCGAGCGCATGATGACGGCGCTGCTTGAGCAGGGCTTCGAGGCGGGGTTGGTTCAAGACGCAACAATCGCCACTTCGGTCGCGCAACAGCAGGCGCTCTGGCACATGCGCGAGAGCATGTCGGACGCGCAAAAACCAGAAGGCGGATCGATCAAGCACGACGTTTCCGTGCCGGTTTCGGCAATCCCGGTCTTCATGCACGAGGCCAGCGATGCAGTCATGGCGGCCATGCCCGGCGCTCGCATCTGCGCCTTCGGCCATATGGGCGACGGCAATATTCATTACAACATTTCCCAGCCTGTTGGCGCCGACAAACAGGCCTTCCTGGCGCGTTGGCGTGAACTGAACCACATCGTCCATGGCTTCGTGCTGGCGCACGGAGGATCGATTTCCGCCGAGCACGGGATCGGTCAGCTGAAGCGCGACGAACTGGCCTCGATCCGCCCGCCGATTGAAATGGAGCTGATGCGCAGGATCAAGCACGCCTTCGACCCGGCCGGCATCATGAACCCCGGCAAGGTCGTCAACGTCGACTAAGGGGCGACGATTTAAAGAAGGCTGGTGCTGGTCGTGCCGCCATTGGTCAGGATGGTGAGCGCCGGGGATGTGCCAGAGTTGTTCTGCAGATCATACATTGCCGTAAAGCGCTTCATGAGCTTGTCGACCTTCTTGGAATCCTGGAGATCCTCGAGATTGACGAACTTCCCAAGCATGGAAACCTGTTTTTCGACATCCATGTTCGAGACACTGGTCGGCAGGCTGAAGGTGGTTGTAATCACCTGGAACAACGCCTTGTCGCCTAGAATCGTGTAGAGCGATGTGATGTCGGGTGCGCTGCGCGCGAAATACAGCGCGAAGCGTACGCCGTCGTTCGTTTCACCTTCCTGCGATTCCAGCGTCTGCTGAACGTACTTTTGCTCCGTCCGGTCTTCGGCGCCAACATTCTGGACTGTCCCGATCTTGGCCCGCGTCAGGTTACCGTCGGTATCGAAGTTGAAGTCCGAGACAATCTCCTTGAACTTCGACTCAGCCTTCGTGTTGAGGTAGCTCTTGGGATCGGACGGATCGGAGGTAAAGATCTTGCGCAGCGTCTCCTCGTCGTATTTCTTCGGGTCGAGGCCGTTTGCCGTCAAGACCAGGCTGGTCAGCTTGTCGTTTGACAGGAAGTCGTCGAGAGACTTCACCTCCGCCATGCCTTTGGCGAATGCATCGACCGCTTTCGTCGCATCCTTGGAAGCCTTGTCCCTAAGCGGGCCGTCGCTCATGCCCATCAGCATGCGCGACTTATAGTTCGTCGCATATTTCGCCATCACGGCGGACGGCAGCGGCTGTATCTCCGCGGATATCTTGCCGTCAGCTCCAAAATTGAAGGCGCGGACCAGATTGGTGATCCGCTCGTCTTTTAACGAGGCGACGTAGCCGTCGGGATCGTAGGGGTCACTCTTCAGCAGCTTGCGGAACATGGAACGAGACACGTCCTGTTCCGTCAGTCCGTAGGCGCGAAGCGCCATATCGTAAAGTTCAGGTAGGTCGTCGTTCTTCTTGTCAAAGTCTGCGGCGGCGTTCGAGCGCAGCAGGTCGTCAACCTTCTTGATCTTATCGTCGGCCATTCGCGTCTTGTAGTTTGCCACGGCCTCGTCGATCGCCTCGTTCTGCGCGTCCGCATATCGCACGCCGTAGAACGTCGTCGTATCCATCAACTGAGCACTCGATTGCGGGCCGGATGCAGCGGCGGCCGAACCATCGGCCGCGAAGCTGAACGCGGCATTGAGCGCGCTGAGCCCCTGGCTAGCGGCGAAGCTGGCATCAGTCAGGATGCTTTTGATGTCTGCGTCGCTGACGCTCGTGGGGACGCCATAGGCCGACCGCAGAGTGTTCATCATTTGCCCGTCAGCGATCAGGTCATCGACATTGGAGATCGTCGGGATCACAGTCTGGAAGTAATCGAGATTGGCGCGGACCTGCGAACTCGTGGCCCGTGCCTGCGCGATTGTTTGCGCCCCGGCGCCAGTGGCAACGCTGCCGTCGGCCTGGAAGTTGAAGGCCGAGTGGACGTCGTCGTAACCCAGCAAGCTGGCGTAGCTCGCATCCGTCAAGACGCTGCGAAGGTCGGCATCGCTGACGCTCTGGGGAAGCGAATAGGCATCCCTGATGTACTGGGTCAGCTTGGTATCAGCGATCAGGTCATCGACATTGGTGATGCTGACGATCTTTGATTGATAATAGCCCGTGGTGTTTGCGGCCTGGTCGGACATCGCTTTCATCTGATCCGACGTCTGTGCCGCATAGGACGCCGCAGCGGAATTGATGGTACCGTCCGCGTTGAAATTGAAGCTCTGATTGACGTTGCTGAAATCCAGCAAGCTTGCATAGCTCGCATCGGTAAGAACCAACCGGAGTGCCGCGTTGCTGAAATCGTCGCCCATGCTGAAGGCCGTTTTGATATAGGACGTCAGCCGCTTGTCGGCGATGATGTCGTCGACATTGGTGACGGTCCCGATCTTGGACAGATAGTAGGCTTTGTTGTAGTCGGCAGCCGCCGAGGTCGTGATCGATGGGACAGTCAGATTGTACTGCTCCATGACGGCGTCTTTCTGGGTGGCCGTCTGCGCTGTGCCGTTAACGGTGCCATCTGCATTGAAGCTGAATTGTGCGGCAAGCGCCTTATACTTGTCGTTGCCGTTGAGATTGACAAAGCTATTGGGATCGTTGACGTCGCTCGTCAAAACCTGCGCCAGGAAATCCTTGGAAACATAAGTGGGATCGATGCCGTAGGCCTTGAGAACATAGGTGCGCACGCGGCTGTCGCCGACGAGATCGGAAACGTTCTGAACCGCGTCTATCGCGTTGCTGTAGTATTTCGTTTCGGCCGCAGCATTCTTGCCTTCGTCCGCGAAGGATTGCGTGTAGAGACCGATCAGGTCGTCTTCCTGCGCGTCGCTCTGGGCATCCGCCGCGGGCGTGTGGAAATTGAACGCAGCAGCGAATTCCTTGTAGCGCGAATCGGAAAGCTTGTTGGCGAAGCTATTGGCGTCCGTCAGATCGCTTTCCAGCACCTTTTTCATGAAGGCCTTGGCGTAAGTCATGTCTTCGAGGCCATAGGCCTTCATCGCATAGCTGTAGAGCCGATAGTCGCCGAGGAAATCGTCGACGTCTTTGACGTTGTTGATGTTGTCCTTGTAATACTCGGCGTCGCGTTTGACCGTCGCCTGGGAGGCGACGCGATCCAGGCTCTGCTTCATGTTCCCGGACAACAAATTGTAGGCCATCGAAGCCGAGATCATAATGCGTCCTTTTCCGGCAAAGTCTTCAAGCATGACAGATTGGTTCTGCGCCATTTTGCGATAAAAAGCTTACCCGAGACTTACCCATCTTGCGTTGCAATATGGCACAGCCGGCGTTCACCCTCCGGAAACCTTGCCGGCTTCGGTTTTGATAACCATCCAGGGAGGCAAAGTTTTCTTAACCGCGATTTTTAAGCTGTCTCGAACAGGCGGCGCCTATTGTCGGGCCATAGAGGGCGAAAAGCCCCGAGGAGAAGACCGGAAACCGGCTCTCAGGTAAGACAAGGGTAGAATGAACATGAACAACACCGTTATGAAGCCCGTATGGGCTGGAACGACGCTGCGTCTCGATCCGTCTCGCTTTCCCCAGCAGGTCAGCTACGCCATCCATGACTCCTCAAGTGACGTGAACATAACGATCGACGAACGTGGCGCCATCCTGCGCAAGGTTCTCTCCTCCAGCGGTCTGCCGCTTTCGATTGCCCTGCCCAAGCGCGCCTTCAAGGGCGTAGCCGCCCGGGCCATCGACCATGGCAACGGCGAAGTCACTGTCACGCTGGAGCTTCACCACGAGGACCCCGAGCTCTGCATACCGCTGCTGGTCGCCCACGACCTCGCAGATATCGCAGCCGACTGGCGAAGCTGGTCCGAGGCCTTCCGCATTCCGATGCTGATGGTCGAGGCCGACGGCGTTGCCCGCCCGCTGGAAGAGCATCTTGGCGACCTGCGCACCAGCGCATTGAAGCCGCGCCGCCGGCATTCCTACTTCGCAAACCGGCGTCCGCGCTTCCTCGTGCGCCGCACGACGGGCAAGCTCGGCGTCGCCATGAAGATCGAAGGCAAGGAAATCATCGCCCGCAACTAAGCGGTGCGTCATTTCAGACCATCAATGCCCGGCCATTGTGCCGGGCATTTTCATTTCCGCCTCAGGGCAGGACGAAGAGAAGCGACAGGAAGAGGCCAAGAAAGATGATCAGGCCGACGCGATTGTTCGACTTGAACAGCGCAAGGCACTGGTCGGCATCGTCGATATTGAGCGTCACGATCTGCCAGGCGAACATGCCGGCCGCGATGAGCAGGCCGAGATAGCCGAACAGGCCGACGCCTGCAGACAGGAAGGCGCAGAAGGCAAGCACGAGCGTCAGGCCATAGAGGCCGACCAGCCACTGTTTCGTCTTGTCGCCGAACAGCCGCGCGGTCGAGCGGACACCGATCAGCTCGTCGTCCTCTTTGTCCTGGTGGGCATAGATCGTGTCGTAACCGATCGTCCAGACCACCGAGGCGACGTAGAGGAGGATTGGCGCCAGTGAAAGGCCGCCGAAGATCGCCGCCCAGCCCATCAAAGCACCCCAGGAAAAGGCAAGGCCAAGGAAGAACTGTGGCCAATCTGTAAAGCGCTTGGCGAAAGGATAAAGCGCCACGATAGCGAGCGAGAGGACGCCGAGAATGACGGCAAACCAGTTCAGCTGCAGCACGACCAGCAGCCCGACCAGCGCCTGCAGGACGATGAACGCCTTGGCCTGCGTGCGTGTCACCCGACCCGATGGCAGCGGCCGCGAGCGGGTGCGCGCCACTTCCATGTCGATCGTGTGGTCGACGAGATCGTTGTATGTGCACCCAGCCCCGCGCATCGCGACAGAGCCGATGAAATAGAGCACGAGATGGAAAATCAGCTGGCCGCCGGAAAACTGGCCAATATGAGCCGCCGCATTCGCGGCCATGGCAGCCGACCAGAAGCAGGGCCACATCAGCAATTGCCAGCCGATCGGCCGATCCCAGCGCGCAAGCTGCGCGTAGGGCCAGAGCCAGGGAGGCAGGACCCGGTAAACCCAGTTGTTCGAAGGCGCATCCGCAACGCGCCCGTTTATTCCGCCGATCTGTTGCATGACGCCATCTAGCGAGCCGTCGAGGCGCGGGTCAAGATCAATTCACGGCCGCCGGGGCGACCTTTCAGCGCTGGTTCCACCGCCTGATCACCGGCTCCGTCAGGTCGTGCTCGTAGCCGAGAACGCTGATGCTTGCCGTGTCGAGGATGAAGCGCGCGCCATCGGTCGGCGGCAATCCGAGCCAGCGCGCGCCAAGGACGCGCAGGAAGTGCGCGCTGGAAAAGATCAGGATCGGGGCATTGGCCAGCCTCAACTCCGATATGATCCGATCTGCTCGCCCGCCGACATCGCCCGCCGCCTCGCCCTTGGGGCAGCCGTCGCGAAACAGCTGCCAACCGGGTCGGCTCGCTTGGATTTCCTTGGTGGTGATACCCTCGTAGGCGCCGTAGTCCCATTCCGCCAAGTCATCCTTGACGATCGCGCCGGCGCTAAAGCCCGAGAGTTCGCAGGTGTCGCGCGCGCGCTGCGACGGGCTCGACCACACGGCCGCAAAACCTCTACCCGCAAGGCGCGAACCGACGTCACGTGCTGCGGCCTCGCCTTTTGCCGTGAGCGGAATGTCACTGCGACCAGTGTGCCGCCCAGACAAACTCCACTCGGTTTCGCCGTGACGCACGAGATGGATTTCCGGAAGGGTGCTTGCCATTGTCATCAAGCTCCGAATTTAAAGACGGCGCGGCCTTTGCCGCGCCTTTTGATCTGGATCAGAGAATGACTTTTTCGAGCGGCGTGCGCGTCGCCTCGAACTCTTTCAGCTTCGCCTCGTTCTCGGCAATGTAGTCGCGGTTATCGGGGGTGGAATACTGGTTCTTGGAAATCTGGATCTGCATGATGAAAAGTTCGTCCCAGCGGAAGCCCATTTCCGACCCCGCAAGGTAGAATTCCCACATGCGGAAGAACTGCTCGTCATAAAGCGCAACCGCCTCGGCCCTGCGCGCCACGAAGCGTTCACGCCAGTGACGCAGTGTGTAGGCATAGTGCAGCGGCAGAACTTCGACATCGCGGACGAGCAGTCCCGCCTTTTCGATGAAAGGTATGGTCTCGCCAATCGATGGGATATAGCCCTGCGGGAAAATGTACTTCTCGATGAAGGCATTGGTCGCAAAGCTTGGCTTCGGACGTGCGATCGAGTGCAACACCATGACGCCGTCATCGTCTAGGAATTCATGCACTTTCTTGAAGAACTTGCCGAAATTGCCGATGCCGACATGCTCGAACATGCCGACCGATACGATGCGGTCAAATTTCCTGCCCGTCATCGTGCGGTAGTCCTGCAGTTCGAAGCGCGCGCGATCGCCAAGACCACGCTTCTGAGCTCGCTCCCGCGAGATCTTCAGCTGCTCCTTGCTGAGCGTGATGCCGGTGAGCTCCAGTCCCGGCGTGGATTCCACCAGGTACATGCCCATGCCGCCCCAGCCGGAGCCGATCTCCAGGACACGCTGGTTCGGTTCGAGCAGAAGCTTCGCGGCAATGTGCCGCTTCTTGGCGACCTGCGCCTCCTCCAGGCTGATGCCGGGTGGGTTGTAGTAGGCGCAGGAGTATTGCCAATCCTCGTCGAGGAAGAGTTCGAAGAGCTTTTCGGACAGGTCGTAATGGTGGGCAACGTTACGCCTGTTGCGGTTGATCGGCATGCGGCTCTTAAGCTGCTGCAGGGCGATGCGTCCGATCAGGAGAGCCGCCATCGGGATATCGAAGATCTCGTTGGTGGTGTTCTGCTTCACCATCGCCAGGAAATCGTAGATGTTGCCCTGTTCGAGAATGAACCGGCCTTCCATGTACATTTCGCCTAGCTTCAGGGTGGGATCGCGGCGGATCAGCTGTTCCGCCTCTTCATCGGCAACGCGGGCGACAACGAGTTCGCCTGTGCCATCACCGACCGCATGCGTCTCGCCATTGGCGAGAGTGAGTCTCAGATTACCCTTACGGATGATTTTTTGGACAATCGATAAGAAAGCCGACGCCATAAGTAAGGCCTCGCAATGTGACAGGATGATCCGATCAACTTAGTATCTCTCATCCGCCTTACAAGCGCCGTAATTCGCACCTCGGCAACATGGTCGCCGAAGTGTGACATTTTTGCAAATTTGGTTGCTAAGCGCTTATTTTCGCTTCATGGCCTCAGCCAGTGCGGCTCCAAACGCACCTTGGCTTTCCTGCTTTGGCGAAGCCGACCGCCGGTCATTCTGGCCGCGAACCGGCGGGTTTCCACGTGGCTCGCCACGCGGAGCGGAGGCCGGCGAGCCATCGTCCTTTCTCATCGACAGGCCGATGCGCTTACGCTTGGCATCGACCTCGACGACGCGAACTTTCACAACGTCGCCAGCTTTCACAACTTCGTGAGGATCTTTGACGAAGCGATCGGCGAGTTGCGAAACGTGCACCAAACCGTCCTGATGGACGCCAATGTCGACGAAAGCCCCGAAGGCCGCGACATTGGTCACGGTGCCTTCCAGCAACATGCCCGGCGTGAGGTCGGAGATCTCATGAACGCCTTCGGCGAAGGTTGCTGTCTTGAAGCTCGGGCGCGGGTCGCGGCCGGGCTTTTCCAACTCGGCCAGGATGTCCTTCACCGTCGGCAGGCCGAATTTCTCATCGATGAACTGACGCGGATCGACGGCCTTCAGCACGGCAGTGTCGCCCATCAGCGAACGCAGGTCGCGGCCACAGGCGGCGACGATCTTCTTGGCGACGCCGTAGGCTTCCGGGTGGACTGAGGAGGCATCGAGGGGCTCCTTGCCATCGCGAATGCGTAGGAAGCCGGCGCATTGCTCGAAGGTACGCTGGCCGAGGCGGGCGACCTTCAACAGGTCACGGCGGGTCTCGAAGCGACCTTCGCTGTCTCGATGCTTGACGATCGCGTCGGCAATCGAGGCGCCCAGACCGGAGACACGGGAGAGCAGCGGCGCGGAAGCGGTGTTAAGATCGACGCCGACGGCATTCACCGCGTCTTCGACGACCGCATCGAGCGAGCGCGACAGCTTCTGCTGGTCGACATCATGCTGATACTGCCCGACGCCGATCGACTTCGGCTCGATCTTGACGAGTTCGGCCAGCGGATCCTGCAGGCGGCGGGCGATGGAAACGGCGCCACGGAGCGATACGTCGAGGTTGGGAAACTCAAGGGCAGCGGTCTCGGATGCGGAATAGACGGAAGCGCCGGCTTCCGAGACGATCACCTTGGTCGGCTTCGGCGCCGGCAGTTCGGCCAACATGTCGGCGACCAGCTTTTCGGTCTCGCGGCTGCCGGTGCCGTTGCCGATCGAGATCAGCTCGACATTGTGCTTACGGATCAGGGAAGCAAGCTCCAGCTGCGCGCCGCGCACGTCGTTCCGAGGCTGGAAGGGATAGACGGTCGAGGTCGCCACGACCTTGCCTGTTGCATCGGTTACGGCGATCTTGACGCCGGTGCGGATGCCCGGATCAAGGCCCATGGTCGGGCGCGAACCGGCCGGCGCTGCCAGCAGCAGATCCTTGAGATTGCGGGCGAAGACGTGGATCGCCTCTTCCTCGGCACGTTCGCGAAGTTCGCGCATCAGGTCGAGCGACAGCGACATGGAGAGCTTGACGCGCCAGGTCCAGCTTGCGACGTCCATCAGCCAGCGGTCGCCGGGACGGCTCGCGCCGATCTCGTAGGCGGCGGCGATCATGCGCTCGACCGGCTTGTTGGGAGAGACGGTCTCGGCATCGGCCTCGATGGTCAGCGTCAGCACTTCTTCGTTCCAGCCGCGCAGCATGGCTAGCGCGCGGTGACCGGGGGCGGTCGCCCAGCGCTCGGAATGGTCGAAGTAGTCGGAGAACTTCTCGCCAGCGGCCTGTTTGCCATCGACCACCTTGGCCTTCAGCAGGGCAGCGCTGCGCATATGGGCGCGCAACTTGCCAAGCAGATCGGCATTTTCGGCGATGCCTTCGGCGACGATGTCGCGCGCGCCCTCGAGTGCCGTCTTCACATCCGGCACATCGGCGGTGATGTAGCCCTCCGCCAGCGTCGCAGGCTCCTTTGAGCGATCAGCCAGGATCGCCTCCGCCAGCGGTCCGAGACCACGCTCGCGGGCGATCTCGGCGCGGGTGCGACGCTTCGGCTTGTACGGAAGATAGAGATCTTCAAGCTCGGCCTTGGTGGCAGCATCGGCGATCTTGCCAAGCAGGTCGTCGGTCATCTTGCCCTGACCGGTTATGGATTCGACGATGGTATCGCGGCGGGCTTCCAGTTCACGCAGATAGACCAGCCGCTCCGCCAGATTGCGCAGCTGCGTATCGTCCAACCCACCCGTCACTTCCTTGCGGTAGCGGGCGATGAAGGGCACGGTCGCCCCTTCGTCGAGCAACTCGATCGCCGCCTTGGCCTGGTCCGGCCGGGCGTTGATTTCGGAGGAGATGACAGCGGCGAGCGAGCGAAGGTCAGCGGCCATGAGAATTCCTGCGGTTCACGAAATTTGCGGGACCATAGCGGCGAAAAACGACAAGGCAATGCCCGCCGTCCCTATCCACAGCAACATAGCACGGCCAGCGGCCGATTTTGCGGTTGTGCATGTGCGGCATTCTTTGCTAGCAGAGGCGACCGTTTTTAGCCCCGCCTTTGTGGCGCCTTCCCAGAGAAGGCAAGGAAAGTGACATGCCAGATCTGCTCCTAGAACTCCGCTCCGAAGAGATCCCGGCCCGCCTGCAGCGCAAGGCTGCCGGCGACCTGAAGAAGCTCGTGACCGATGCGCTTGTCGAAGCAGGACTTTCCTACGAGGGTGCGCGCGAATACTGGACGCCACGCCGGCTGACGCTCGATATCCGCGGCCTGACGGCGCGCTCCGCCGATGTGCGCGAAGAGAAGAAGGGTCCCCGCACCGACGCCAACGAGAAGGCGATCGAAGGCTTCCTGCGTGGCGCCGGCCTGTCCTCGGTTTCCGAGGCGCAGATCCAGAGCGACCCGAAGAAGGGCGACTTCTACATCGCCATCATCTCCAAGCCCGGTCGCGCCGCTGAAGAGATCATCAGCGATGTCATGCCCGGCATCATTCGCGATTTCCCCTGGCCTAAGCCAATGCGCTGGGGCGCGGCTTCCGCTCAGCCAGGCTCGCTGCGCTGGGTCCGGCCGTTGCAATCGATCGTCTGCACGTTCGGCACGGAGCATGAAGAGACCGTCGTCATTCCGTTCTCGATCGACGGCATCGTCGCCTCCAACGTGACCTACGGCCATCGTTTCCATGCGCCCGGCGCCATCACCGTCAAGCGTTTCGGCGATTACATCGCGAACCTCGAAAAGGCCAAGGTGATCCTCGATGGCGAACGCCGCAAGGACATCATCCTGCATGATGCCCGCGATGTCGCCTTTGCAAACGGACTGGAACTGGTCGAGGACGAAGGCCTGCTCGAAGAGGTCTCTGGCCTCGTCGAATTGCCGCAGGTCCTGTTGGGCAGCTTCGAGGAAGACTACCTCTCGATTCCGGCGGAGATCATCCGTCTGACGATCAAGACGAACCAGAAGTGTTTCGTGACGCGCCCTGTTGGCGGCGACACGCTGTCGAACAAGTTCATCCTCGTCTCGAACATCGAAGCCAGCGACGGCGGCAAGGAAATCATCCACGGCAACGGCAAGGTCGTGCGCGCGCGCCTGTCCGACGCCCTGCACTTCTGGAAGCGCGACCAGGGCGATCTGCCTGATCTGGAGACGCTGGAGGCTTCGGCAAAGAAATTCGACCTCGACCTCAAGAAGCCGCTCGACCAGCGCATGGCGAAGCTCGATGCGCTTGATGTGACGTTCCACGCCAAACTGGGTACACAGGGCGAGCGCGTGGAGCGCATCCGCGCCATGGCCGCAAAGGTCGCTTTCCCGGTCGGTGCTGATTACAAGCTGGTCGATAGGGCCGTGGTGCTTGCCAAGGCCGATCTGCGCACCGAGGCTGTCGGCGAGTTTCCGGAACTGCAGGGCGTCATGGGGCGCAAGTATGCCGCCCTTCAGGGCGAGGATGCCGTTGTCGCGACCGCGATCGAGGAGCACTACAAGCCGCAAGGCCCGTCCGACCAGCTGCCACAGGACAAGGTCGCGATCACAGTGGCGCTTGCCGACAAACTCGACACGCTGATCGGCTTCTGGGCTGTCGACGAAAAGCCGACCGGTTCGAAGGATCCGTTTGCGCTGCGCCGGGCTGCCCTTGGCGTCATCCGCATCCTTCTCGAGCGGCGTGTGCGCCTGACGCTGCTGCCGCGCATCACCAGCCACATGGGCCGCATCGATACGGATATCGGCAAGACTGTTGACGACAACGACCTGTCACGCCAGTTCGACCTCCTCTCCTTCTTCCATGACCGCCTGAAGGTCTATCTGCGCGATCAGGGCGCGCGCTACGATCTCATCGATTCCGTGCTGACGCCGGAGGCCGACGACCTCTTGATGATCGCCCGCCGTGTCGAGGCACTAACGGCCTTCATCACGTCCGAGGATGGCAAGAACCTCCTGGTCGGCACCAAGCGTGCCACGCAGATCCTGGCTGCCGAGGAAAAGAAGGGCACGGTGATCGCCGACGGCGTCTCCGAAAATCTCTTCCGACTCGACGCCGAGAAGCAGCTCTTTGCCGCCATCACCACCGCTTCCGCAGAAGCCTCTGCGGCCGTCGACAAGGAAGACTTCCGCTCGGCGATGGAAGCGCTCTCCAGGCTGCGTGCTCCGGTGGACCGCTTCTTCGACGACGTGTTGGTCAATGACGAAGACGCTGCAATCCGTGCCAATCGCCTTGCCCTGCTTCGCCTGATCCGCGAGGCAACCGGCACGGTCGCCGACTTCTCGAAGATCTCGGGTTAAGCGCATCAGATGCGGCGTGCGGATGACGCCTTAACATCCGACATTTGCTGCGTATTTCCTTCCTTGCTCAGATTTTGATTCAAGGATGGAAATCTCTGATTTCCGTCAGCCAGCAACTCCGATTGTAGCCGCCGAGAGAACCGCATAACGCGCGGCCTTGGCAATGGTCACAAGCAGCAGGAACATCGGAAGCGGTTCGCGTAGCACACCGGCGACGATGGTGATGGGATCGCCGATAACAGGCATCCAGCTCAGAAGCAGCGACCACTTGCCATAGCGCCGATACCAGCTTTGCGCCTTGTCGAGCGCAGGCTGGCGGACGGGAAACCAGTGCTTGTCGCGAAATCGTTCAATGCCGACGCCGAGCAGCCAGTTGACGGCCGAGCCGAGGACGTTGCCTATTGTCGCCACCGCGATCAGCGCAATGACCGGATGCTGCTTCGCCAGGATGAGCGCGACGAGGCCGGCTTCCGACTGCATCGGGAATATCGTGGCAGCCGCAAAAGCCGCCAGGAACAGCGCGGCATAAACCGCTAGATTGGTCATGGCTTGTCCGCGCCAATGCTTCGCTGCACCCTGCATCCCTTCATCAAGTCTTACGGCGGACTGGAACTATCACGTCTTTGGCGTTATGCCAAAGTCATGAACAAGATCCTCGTCAGCGCCTGTCTCATGGGCCATGCCGTCCGTTATGACGGCCAGTCGAAGCCGCTCGCCCATCCCGCGATCTCGCGCTGGATCGAGGAAGGCCGGCTGGTGACAATCTGTCCCGAAATGTCCGCCGGAATGCCGGTGCCGCGTCCACCCGCCGAAATTGAAGGCGCAGCCACGGGCGAGGATGTCCTCTCCGGCCGTGCGCGCGTCGTCGAGGTCAGCGGCGGCGATGTGACGGGCGAGTTCAAGCGGGCTGCCGAGAATGCACTGGCGCTCGCGATCGAAACAGGCTGCCGTTATGCGCTGCTGATCGATGGCAGCCCCTCCTGCGGCTCGGGCTTTGTCTATGACGGCACGTTTTCCGGGCAGAAGCTCGCAGCAAATGGCGTGACGGCCGCGCTTCTGAAGCAGGCTGGCATTGCCGTCTACTCCGATCGCGAAATTGAGGAACTTGTCGCAAGGCTTACTGCCGACGAGGCCGCGACGGCCGACTCCCCTTAATGCAAAACGGCCGTCGGATCGCCCGACGACCGTTTTCTTGCTTGGCGGCCGAACCTCAGGCGGCCCGGCGAACCTGCGCACTGTAATCCTGGCTGTCACCAACGCGGAAACCGCGGATGAGGTTCAGAAGCTCGTCGGTGTCGCTTGCCAGCGACTCGGCCGACGCAGTGGTTTCCTCGGCCATCGCGGCGTTCTGCTGCGTCGCAGCGTCGAGCTGGTTCATCGAGGACGAGATCGACCGCAGCGTGGTGTCCTGCTCGGAGGCGCTGTGGGCGATCTTCGCAACGATCTCGTTGGCGGCCTTGATCTGGTCAGAGATACGCTTCAGCGCCTCGCCGGCTTCGCCGACCAGACGGACGCCCTGATCGACCTGGCCGGACGAACGGGCGATCTGATCCTTGATCTCCTTGGCAGCCGCAGCCGAGCGCTGTGCCAGTTCGCGCACTTCCTGAGCGACGACCGCGAAGCCCTTGCCGGATTCGCCGGCACGGGCGGCTTCGACGCCGGCGTTCAGAGCCAGCAGGTTCGTCTGGAAGGCAATGTCGTCGATGACGCCGATGATCTTGCCGATCTCGGCAGACGACTTCTCGATACCGCTCATCGCTTCGATCGCTTCGGAGACGACGGCATCGCTACGGCTCGCCTCGCCGCTGACGGCCTCGACACGCTTGCTGGCTTCATGGGCGCCTTCGGCGGTCTGGCGGACGGCGACAGTCAGTTCATCGAGCGCTGCGGAGGTTTCTTCGAGGCTCGCGGCCTGACGCTCTGTGCGCTGCGACAGATCGTTTGAGGCGCGACGGATCTCTTCCTTGCTGACGGCAATGTCGCCGCCCTTGGCGCTGACCTTGGCCATGGCAGCTTCGAGATGCGCAAGCGCATCGTTGAAGTTGTCGCGAAGAGCTGCGTACTTCTGACCTAGATCGGCGCAACGGACCGTCAGGTCACCTCGGGCGATCAGCTCCAGCGCCTGGCCGATGGTCGAGACAACATGGTTCTGGGCGACCGTTTCCTCGCGCTGCAGGCGCTGGCTGTTCTCACGCTCGCCGTCGAGGGCCATCTGCTGCGCGGCCTCACGCTCGGACATGGCGTGACGCTCCTTGACCTTCTGCTGCAGCGACTTTGTCGCCTTGGCCATCATGCCGACTTCGTTGTTCATGTCGGCATGCGGGATGGAGACTGCTACGTTCTCGACGGCAACCGCTTCCAGCGCCTGATGAACATCCTGTAGCGGTTTGGAGATGCCGCGGATGAAATAGAAGGCGGCAGCGACACCGGCAACCGCGATGATCGCGCAGGCAATCAGAGCCTTCCAGATCGCATCATTGATCTGTGCCTGCAGGTCATCGAGGTAGACGCCGCTGGACACGACCAACTGCCACGGCTCAAAGGCTGCCGAGTAAGAGCCTTTCTCGAACAGCTTGTCGTCGGGCTGGCCCGGCTTGCTCCAGTAGTAGATGGTGCGACCGCCGCCGGCCCGGCCCTTGGCGACCATGTCCTTGCTGAAATAGGTGCCGTTCTGGTCCACCTGCGCGCTCATGTTCTTGCCGATGTTGTCAGGCTTTGGGTGGAAGCGCTGGATGACGTCGTAGTCGTAGCCGAAGAGATAGCCTGCCGGCTCGAACTTGACCTTGGAGAGCACCTTGAAGGCTTCGGCCTGCGCGACCTCATGCGTCATCTCGCCGGACTTTTCGCGCTGGTAGTAGGAATCGAGGACGGAGATACCGGATTGGACCTGCGCCTGTAAAAGATCGAAGCGGTCGTCGTAGATCGCCTGCGACGTCGTCCTGATCTGGAAATAGGTGGCAATGGCGAAAGCCGCCATGAGGACGCCCACGAGGGCAAAGAGTTGATGGGCGATGTTAAGTTTCTTCATGAATGTCTCGCAAAATCGGTGGGTTCGGCAATCCCGGATCGGTGAACTCCCGACCTCTGCGTTGACCACGCGTGGCGACGACAATCATGCGTCTTCCGGCTTTGGTTGTTAGAGTTAGAGTGAATGAATTAACAATTGCCAAGTGCGGGCGCTCAAAGGATTATCAAATATAATCAGTGCATTCTTGCAGTGTGCGGCAAGTTTGATTCATCTGCGCGCCCTTAAGTTGAAGTGGTGTCGCAAGGCACGCCGTACAGTTTTCCGACTCTGGCGGTTGCGCTATACTTGCTGCATGGCTGAGGCTTCGCATGCCTTCGGTGAATTCGTTCTCGATCCCGGCTGCGGCTTGCTGCGGAATGGGCAGGCAGTCGCGCTTGGCCAACGCGGCGCGGCTCTTCTTGAAGTGTTACTTGAAGCCCGCGGCAATGTTGTTTCCAAGGATGCGCTGATGGAGCGCGTTTGGCCCGGAACCGCAGTCGAGGAAAGCAACCTGACTGTCCAGGTGGCGGCGCTTCGCAAAGTGCTCGGTCTTACACCCGATGGGCAGGAATGGATTGCGACGGTGCCGCGTGTCGGTTACCGCTTCATCCGCGCGAACATTGAAACGAAAGCCGCTGTTCCAGCCCCGGAGTTGAAGCCGACCCTAGCTGTCCTCCCCTTCAGCAATCTTAGCGGCGATCCAAACCAGGACTACTTTGCCGATGGGATCGTCGACGACATTATTGCAGCCCTCAGCCGGTTCCGAAGCTTTGCCGTCGTCGGCCGGGACTGCTCCTTTGCCTACAAGGGCAGCGGGATGGATGTGCGCAAGATCGCGGCGGAACTCGGTGTCAGCTACGTGCTTGAAGGCAGCATCCGGCAGCAGGGCAACCGCTTGCGCATTGTCGCCGAACTCGTCGAGGGTCAAGGCGGCACGCATATGTGGGCGCAGACCTTCGACGGGACGCTGGACGAGATATTCGACTTTCAGGATCGCATCACCGAGCGCGTCGCAACGCTGATCGAACCGCTGATCCAGACGGCCGAGATCGAGCGGTCACGACGTGAAAGGCCCGGAAGCGTAGCCACCTACGACATCTACCTGCAGGCGCTGGCCAAGATCTCGACCGAAATCGAAAGCGATAACGCTGCCGCCTATGCGCTTCTCATGCAAGGGCTGGCCGTCGAGCCTGACAATGCGCAGTTGCTTGCCCATGCGGCATGGGCGCTCGAGCATCGCTACACGATGGGTTGGCCGTCGCTCACCGAGGACGACGTGCAAACCTGCGGCGCACTGGCGCGGCGGGCGCTGGAGCACTGCGCCGGCGACGCCATGGTTATGGCTCATTGCGGCGTTGCCCTGATGCAGACGGTGAAAGACTACGATTGGGGTCCTGCAGTTCTGCAGGCGGCCGCCGAATCCAATCCCAACAACCCGATGGTCGTTGTCAGGGCCGGCATCGGGCATCTTCATTGCGGCAACGTCAACGACGCACTCAGCCACTTCCACAGGGCCAACCGCTTGACCCCAGGTGACCGCGGCGCGCATTTCTCGCATTGCGGCATCGCGCATGCCCACGTGATCCTCGGAGAATACGAGCAGGCGGTGGCCTGGGCTTCGAGAGCGCTGGCCAGCAATCCGAATTTCGAGCCAACGCTATGGGTGCTCATTGCTGCAAGTGCGCATCTCGGCCGCATGGAGGAAGCCCATCGCCACCTAGCGGCGTTGAGACGACTGACGCCTGATATAACCGTCGAGCGCATCCGTGCCGGCCAACCCGGCAAATATCCGGATCGCATTGCTGCCCTCCTCGACGGGTTGAGGTTGGCGGGTGTCCCTGAGCGCTAGTTTCGGATCGTTTCGGAACTTTTCCTTGGGCCTTTCAGGACCGGAAGGCCGCAACCGGCAGAGACTGCTTCCCACAGCAAAACCGCAAGTGGGAGACGGCCATGATTACGACGCTGACCATCCTTTCCCTCGATCAGGGACGCATCTACTCCCCTCCGCCGGAGCCGGTTCCCGAGCTGACGGCTGTTGAAGCTGCCGCTGCCGTTGCTGATACCCAGGGCACCAAACACCATTTGCGTTGGCTGGATGTTTCGACTGGATTGCACGCACTTGCGCGCCTGCTTGCGCCGAGCTTTGGCAACTCCCCGTTCGGCAAAGCTCACTAGAAAAAATGCGTCCCTGCTTCTCTCAGGGACGCATTTTATCCACCGCGGGGTGGACCCCGGACGACCGAAACTTTGGTCAGGCTGGGGCAGGGAAATGGAAATCAGGGTCGAAGTTCAAAGTTGAAAACGTCGAGCGGCGCCTTTTGTTCCTTCGGCACGCCTGCCACGCCTGCCGCGACCGGCTTGACGTCGCCACCGACGACTGCAGCCGTCGTCGAGGCGCGGTCGATGTTGTCGGCCGGCTGCGTGGCGGCTGTCATTGGTTCGGCTGGCGCCTTGGTTACAAAAACGACGGGCGAGCCGCCCATCCAGCCTTCGGTGCGATAGAGCTTCTTCTCACCGTTGACGTCGCGAACTTCCGAGGATTGCAGCGCGCCAGGTGCCAGCGTCGGCACGGTGTAGTCCTTCTTGCGCTCGACCTTTTCAAGCGGCGGGCAGGTTTGGCAGCTTTCCTGGCTGATGCTCCCGCCATTGGTGCGCGCGTCCTTGCCCACGACCTCGATCGAGGAGGCACAGGCAGACCCTGCCGTAAACACAGCTATCGCACCCAAGATGACCTGACGCATGGAACACTCCGTCTCACGTTGAGAAGAGACTAGCGTGGCTTTGTTTCCATCCCGTCAGGGGAAAGGGTAAAAATTTAGAGAACTGACCCGATTTCGGGTTTGCTCACGCTTTTTCGCGGTCGATCGCGCGCCAACCGATGTCGCGGCGGCAGAAGCCATTGTCCCAATCGACCTTGTCGAGGAGCGCATAGGCACGCGTCTGCGCCTCGCCAACCGTCTTCCCTGTGGCGGTGACGTTCAGCACGCGGCCACCCGTTGCGACCAGCGCTCCGTCCTTGAGCGCTGTGCCGGCATGAAACACCTTGGCGCCCTCGCCCGCTTCCGGGATATGGCGGATCGGCGTGTCCTTGTCGTAGGAGCCCGGATAGCCCTCCGATGCCATGACGACCGTCAGGGCCGGATCATCCGTCCATTCGGCGGACACCTGATCGAGCGTCCCGGTGGCGGTGGCGTGGAGAAGCGGCAGAAGATCGCTCTTCAGACGCATCATCAGCACCTGGCACTCGGGATCGCCGAAGCGGACATTGTACTCGATAAGCTCGGGGCCCTTGGCGGTGATCATCAGACCGGCAAAGAAGACGCCGGAGAAGGGATAGCCGCTCTCGGCCATGCCGCGCATGGTCGGCTCGATGATTTCCTTCATCGTGCGCTCGACCATCTCTTTGGTCATCACGGGCGCCGGGGAATAGGCGCCCATGCCGCCAGTATTCGGGCCGGTATCGCCCTCGCCCACCCGCTTGTGATCCTGGGCGGTTGCGAGCGGCAGGACATGCATGCCGTCGCAGAGGCAGAAGAAGCTCGCTTCCTCGCCATCGAGATAGGCTTCGATAACGACCTCGGCGCCAGCGGCACCGAAGGCACCCTCGAAGCAACCGTCGACGGCAGCAAGCGCCTCATCAACGGTCATGGCAACAGTCACACCCTTGCCGGCAGCAAGGCCATCCGCCTTGACGACGATCGGGGCGCCCTGCTGGCGAATATAGGCCTTCGCCTTCGGCGGGTTGTTGAAGCGCCGATAGGCGCCGGTCGGAATGTCGTAGCGGGAGCAGATATCCTTGGTGAAGCCCTTCGAACCCTCGAGCTGGGCTGCCGCTGCCGATGGGCCGAAGACTGCAAAGCCTGCGGCGCGCAGCTTGTCAGCAATGCCGGCGACGAGCGGCGCTTCCGGGCCAACCACGACGAAGTCGATCGCCTTGTCCTTGCAGAAGGCAAGGATGGCATCATGATCGTCGACATTGACGGCAACCAGGGTCGCGTGGTCGGCAATGCCGGGATTTCCGGGCGCGGCGTAGAATTCCGTCATGAGAGGCGATTGCGCCAGCTTCCAGGCCAATGCGTGCTCGCGTCCACCCGATCCGATCAACAGAACCTTCATGCCCGTCCCTTTCGCGTTTCCGTCTGGCGGTTAAGGGGAGAGCGTCGAAAGGTCAAGCAGGAATGCTTGCCCGGGGTCAAGCAGGAATGCTTGCCACGTCAAGCGGAGCGCTTGACCGGGGGGCTCAAGCAGGAATGCTTGAGGACGCCTTACCAGCCGCCGCCACCGCCACCACCACCCCCGCCGCCGGAAAAGCCGCCCGACGAGCCGCCGCCGGAAAAGCCGGAGGACGAACTGGACGGCGGAGCCGGAATGGTGGAGGCGATCGTTGAGGCCATGGACGAGGAGAAGCCACCGATGCGATCGGAGAAATTGCCGCTGCCAAAATTGCCGGAATACCATGAGGGAGCGTAGGCAGCCGCCGCTCCCGCTGCGGCTACCGCAAGCCATGTCTCGAAGGCACGCGACCATGGCTTTTCGACGCCGAGCGCCACGGCATAGGGCAGCAGTTTCTCGAAATGCTGGGGCGACATCTCAGGGGCGCCCGCCATGTTCATGCGGTCCTTTTCGGCCAGCGTCATGTACTGGCGCAGACCGTCGATGCCATCCATCAGCTTGGCCCCGAGCGGGGTCGGCGCACCCATGATGAAGACGTAGAGCAGGTTCAGGAGAATGATGCCGCCGATCGCAAACAACATCGGCGTCTCGTGGAGTTCGACCAGCGAGGAGAACAGTGCCAAAACCAGCGACGAGACGATGCTGAAGCCGATGAAGACAGCAATAGCGATCGCGATCACCGACATGATCTTCGCGCCGAGCGATCTGCCGGGGCGGAACGACTTGGCGAAGCCAGCGACGAACACCGAGATGAAGACGACGACGCCAATCGGAATGATCATCAGGGCGATCGCATCGGGTTCCAGCGTTCCGAAGACGAAGAGGGCCACCAATGAAGCGGCGCTGAGCGCTATGCCGCCGGTCGTGTAGCCGGCATTCGCGTTGTAGTACTTGCCGCGGTGCTCGCGCTCGATAGCTGTGCGGAAGCTGTCGCCGACTGATTTCACCTTCGTTCCGTTGGCTTCATCGATCGTCAGCGAGCCCTTGGCTCCGACTGAGTTAAGCAGGCTGGCTTCCCCTGCTTCCAGCTTATCCTTGCCGACCGGCTTGTCGGTGCGGCGGATGACGATCGCGTTCTTGAGGTCCTCCAGCACGACAAAGCCGCGCACCGCGAGATTGAGGGCCGTTGCCGACAGCGCCGTCCAGCCCTGCCCGGAGAAGCCGCGATTGTCGATGTAGTTCACCAGCGCCGGCGAGATTCCATCAGGCGGATCCCAGCGCGGCACCAGCACGCCACGCGCCGGGTCACGGCCGACCTTCAGCCAGGAGCGCGTGTAATAGAGGAAGACCAGAATGAGACCGCCAAAGCCGAGGAAGTAGTCGCGGTTGTCGCTGAGCCACCAGCGCCGCTCATCGTCAGCGCTCGGCGGATTGATCGAGCCCTTCGGCATCTTGACTGCGATCGTCAACCCTTCGCCTGCGTTCAGCGCCCGGGTCGTCGAAAACAACAGTCGACTTCCGCCGCCTGAAATCTTTGCATTCCTGTCCGTCGCGCCCTGCGGGCCGGTGAAGAAAGCAGTATCGATCGAGCTGACGCCATCTGGAAGGTTCACCGTCGCCGTCGCCATCAGGATCGGGAAGATCCAACCATTGCCGGTTACGTTCCAGTAGAGTTCGTCGTGATCGTCGAAGTAGCGGATCTGGCGATTGGTGCGGTAGGTGAAGACATACTCGTGCCGGCCATAGCTCACCGTAACGTCTTCCGAGCCGGCATAGATGCGGATGCCGCCGCTGATGGATTCGGTGTGCCAGGGCTCGTCGCGGCCATCGCGCTTGACCGCGATGACGTCGAAATCGACTCGGCGGAGGCGGCCCTTTTCATCCTGATAAGTCAGCGGAAAATCGCGGAAGATGCCACGCCGAACGCGGTTGCCTTCGGCGGTAACTGATATCGTCTCCGTCACCGTCATCGCGCCGCTCTTCTCCAGCGCAATGTTTGACGCGAAGGCGTTGATCACCTCCGCAGCGATGGCGCCACGCGCCGCAAGCATCAGAAACAGAACGAAGCAAAGGCCGGAAAGCCGTCGGATCATCATACCCCTCGCCTGCGGCGTCCTGGCCGCGTCAGATAATGTCAGCTCTCATCGGCATAAGTCACGCCAAGCCCGGCCAGTGTCCGCCAATAGGCCGGGAAGGTCTTGCCGACGCAGTCCGGATCAAGGATCGTTATGCCCGCGATCTTCAGACCGGCGAGCGCAAAGCTCATGGCGATGCGGTGGTCGGCGAAGGTATCGATCTTGGCAGGCAGACGTTGTCCGGCGAGCGAGGGATCGGACTGGACAATCAGATCGTCGCCTTCCTCGTGAGCGAGACCCGGGCGGATCTGCGTCAGGCCGGTCGAGACGGCGCGGATGCGATCGCATTCCTTGACGCGCAGATTGGCGATGCCGACGAAGCGGACCGGCGTCTCATTGAAGGCGGCGAGCACAGCAAGGGTCGGAACCGCATCCTGCATCTGCGAGCCGTCGATAACCGCGGGAAGATGCGGGAACTGGGCGATCAGGTCATAGGCCTTCGCGTCCGGCTGCGTGAACGCGCCGTTTGCAACGCCGAGGTCGATCTTGCCTGATGTCAGCACCTCCGCAGCCCAGAGGTAGGTCGCGGCAGAGGCGTCGGGCTCGACCACGAAATCTGCTGCCGCGTAGCCGGTCGGCTCGACGCGCCAGGTCACCGCGCTCGTCTTCTCGACCTTGGCGCCGAAGGCGCGCATCGCCGCTGTGGTCAGATCGATGTAGCCGAGCGCGCCGATGTCCTCGCCTAGCAGTTCGATCGTCACCGCCCTGTCGCCGCCAGCAGCCATCATGAGCAGCGCCGAGACATATTGGCTCGACAGGCCGCCATCGATCTGGATGCGGCTCGCCTCAAAACGGCCAGTGCCCTTGACGGTGACCGGCGGGCAGCCGGTTTCGGTCGACGCGTCGATGCCGAGCGAACGCAGTGCATCGACCAGCGGACCGATCGGGCGCTTGCGCATGTGCTGGTCGCCGTCGACGACGACGGTGCCATCCACCAGGGCGGCAGCGGCCGTGAGGAAGCGCGTCGCCGTTCCGGCGTTGCCGAGGAAAAGCGGCACCTGCGGCGGCAGCAGCTTGCCGCTGCCCGTGACGACAAAGCTCGTATCATCCGGCTCTTCGATGATGACACCCACGGCGCGGAGAGCGTCGGCCATATAGCGCGTGTCGTCGCTCTTCAAAGCGCCGGTCAGGCGGCTCGTGCCCTTGGCGAGACCTGCCAGGAGCAGCGCGCGGTTGGTGATCGATTTCGAGCCGGGCGGGACGGCGCGACCTGTCAGCGGCTTGTCCGGCGGGATGATGGTGAGCTTGTCTTTACTCATTGCCTGTCTTTTCCGTCTTTGCGCGAGGGCCACATCAGGCCACGATCATGCCCTGCTCATAGCAGTTTTTACGCAAAGGCAAATGGCGGATATCAGAACTTTACGGTCGGAACGGCGCGATCCGCTTCGTTGGTTATCTCGAAATAGTCCCGCTTCTGGAACCCGAACTGGCCAGCGACAAGGTTGGAGGGGAAGCTTTCGACCCTGACATTCAGATCACGGGCGGCGCCATTGTAATAACGGCGGGCCATCTGGATTTCGCTTTCCATCGTCTCCAGCGAGGTCTGCAACTCGCGGAAATTCTCGTTTGCCTTCAGGTCGGGATAGGCTTCGGCGAGTGCCAGCAGACGTCCAAGCGCCTGGCCGAGCAGGCCTTCTGCCTGAGCGCGACCGGCGACGTCGCCCGTCGGAACCGATTGCGCCTTATTGCGGAGGGCAACGACCTCTTCGAGTGTCGTCTTCTCGTGGGCGGCATAGCCCTTGACCGTCTCGATCAGGTTCGGGATCAGGTCGGCGCGGCGCTTCAGCTGCACATCGATACCGGACCAGGCTTCCTCGGCCATCTGCCGCGCGCGAACAAGGCCGTTGTAGACAAAGACGGCATAGAGCGCGACCAGAACAATAAGGCCAAGAATTACATACATTCGCGAATCCCCCGCAACGACCGAAAGTATGCCCGGAGACTATGCGGGTTACCGCAGATTGTCATCCCGCTTTCCGGCCCTCTTTCGGGGCAATCACTGGACGGGGGTAGTGAAAAATCACGATACCGTCGCACCGGCCGAAGCCTTATTTTCACTCTGCACGTTGAACTAGCGTGCATACGCAAACTGCGACAAGGATCATTCAGACCATGAGCGCGTTTATTTTCCTGCTCAACATACTGGCCATCGCAACGTACTTTTTCCTCCAAAGCAAGGCTCGTCCGGTGGAACGCCGCGTCGAGATCAGAAGCGACGAGCGCCGCTGACTGCCGCTCTTCAAGCGGCGGCTTTCGCCAAGTTGACCCCACCCGCATCCGTCTGCAGGAAGGCCTCACCGCAGGCCTTCGCCAGCGTCCGCACACGCAGGATGTAGCTCTGACGCTCGGTAACCGAGATGACGCCGCGCGCATCCAGCAGATTGAAAACGTGTGACGCCTTGATGCACTGATCGTAAGCCGGGAAGACGCACTTGTGCAGCTTCTGGTTATCGCTGTCGCCAGGAGCGCCGGCGGCGAGAAGCGCCTGGCATTCCTTTTCGGCATCGATGAAGTGGCGATGCAGCATTTCCGTATTGGCGTATTCGAAATTGTGGCGAGAATATTCCTGTTCGGCCTGTAGGAAGACATCGCCGTAGCTGATCTTCTCGTCGCCTTCGCGGCCGTTGAAGTTCAGGTCGTACACGTTGTCGACGCCCTGCACATACATCGCCAGACGCTCGAGACCATAGGTCAACTCGCCCGCGACGGGCGAACATTCGATACCGCAGACCTGCTGGAAATAAGTAAACTGCGACACTTCCATGCCATCGCACCAGCATTCCCAGCCGAGACCCCAGGCACCGAGCGTCGGGCTTTCCCAGTCGTCCTCGACAAAACGGATGTCGTGCAGCAGCGGATCGAGGCCGATCGCAGCCAGCGAGCCGAGATAGAGCTCCTGCAGGTTCGACGGATTCGGCTTCAGGATGACCTGGTACTGATAATAGTGCTGCAGACGGTTCGGGTTCTCGCCGTAGCGGCCGTCCGACGGGCGGCGCGACGGCTGCACATAGGCGGCCTTCCACGGCTTGGGGCCGAGCGCGCGCAGCGTCGTTGCCGGGTGGAACGTGCCGGCACCGACCTCCATGTCGTAAGGCTGCAGCACCGCACAACCCTTGTCCGCCCAATAATTATGGAGCGTGAGGATCAGCGCCTGGAACGAGCGCTTCGGGTTCATGTGGTCGGGAATTGCTGCAGACATGGAACGGCTTCCGAATTCGTACAAAAAGTGCGCGGACAGGTGCCACGCCGCGCCAGACGGGTCAAGGCTTTTGCGGCCCTACTCGTCCTCGTCCTTCTTCAGATGATATTCGCCGGTGACCGGATCCTTGACCAGCGTGCCGATGGCGCCCGTCTGGCGCTCCTTCTCGGCACGCCGGGATCGCTCGGCGAGCCGCTGTGCATCGCCAACGAAGCGGCGGTAGAGAAGCCAGGCTCCGACCACCAGCACGATGATGATTATCAGTTGCGGCATAATGCCAGCCTTTTATCCCTCAGAGCCCGTAGCGGCTCCACAATGCCTTCTCCTCGGCGGCCTCGACAAGTCCAGTCGCAAGGCCAGCTCCGGCGCCTTCCAAGTTGGCTGACGATATACCCGGAATGCGCCTTCCGAAAAGGCCGCGCGCGGGCATCACTAGCTCGAGCTTGGTTTTCGCCCCATAGCGACGCTTCAGCTCCTGCCGCATGTCGCCGAGCCCGTCGATGAGGCCGAGTTCGAGACCACGCGTGCCGGTCCAGAAAAGTCCGGAGAAGACCACTTCGTCGCTCTTCAGCTTTCCGGCGCGGCGTTCACGAACCATGGAGATGAAGACCTGATGAATCTCCAGCTGCAGGGTCTTCAGGTATTCGATGTCCTTTTCCTTCTCGGGCTGGAACGGATCAAGGATTACCTTGTTTTCCCCGGCCGTGTAGACGCGGCGCTCTACGCCGATCTTCTTTAAGAGTTCGGGAAAGCCGAAGCCGCCGGAGACGACACCGATCGAGCCGACGATGGAGGTGGGGTCGGCAATGATTTCGTCGCCAGCAAGAGCGATCATGTAACCGCCGGATGCCGCAACATCCTCGACGAAGACGAGAACCTTCTTCTGCTTTTCACGCGCAAGATCGCGAATGCGCGCGAAGACGAGCCGCGACTGGACCGGGGAGCCGCCGGGTGAATTAAGCGAGATGGCGACCGCCGGCGCATCCTTGAAGCTGAAAGCCTTTTCGAGGACTTGTGCAGTTGCGGCGAGATTGAGGGTCGGCCGGAACTGGCTTCCGCCGCTCATGATCGGACCGTGAAGTCGAACGACGGGGATGACCACGCCTTCCTTGCGGAACCGCTTCGGCAGCAACCTCTTCAAAAATCCGGCCATTTTCCATCCTTTGCGACAAGATCAGCGAACGTCTTCCATGTATGCAACGGCGCGACAAACGCAATGGCCGGCGCAGAAAACATCTGCCACTTCAGAATTCTTGTTGCGAATGACTTGCATTATCATTCTAATCAGACATACTGGCCGCATTGATAGTAGGCGGACACTGCATGGACATCGTAAATCCGAACGCAAAGACCGGCTGGCGACACGAGCGCGAAGAGGCATCGCTTTCCGATGTCTACCGTTCCGTCCAGACGCACAAGCATGGCACACGTTGGCGACGGATCGCAGCGTTCCTCGGACCCGGCTACATGGTTGCCGTCGGCTATATGGACCCCGGCAACTGGGCAACCTCGCTCGCCGGTGGATCGAAGTTCGGCTATGCGCTGCTGACCGTTGCTCTGCTGTCCAACCTGATGGCGATCGTTTTGCAGTCGCTCTGTGCGCGCCTTGCCATCGGTTCCGGTCGCGACCTCGCCCAGGCCTGCCGCGACGCCTTCCCGAAATATGTTTCCGTGCCGCTTTGGGCCTTTGCCGAAGTCGCCATCATCGCCACCGACATTGCCGAAGTGATCGGCACGGCGATCGGCCTCAATCTGCTTTTCGGAATCCCACTCGAGCTCGGTGTGCTTATCACGTCGCTCGACGTATTCCTCATTCTCTATCTGCAGAAGATCGGCTTCCGCTGGGTGGAAGCCTTCGTGATCGCTCTGCTCGGTATCATTGCGGTGTGCTTCGGGGTGCAAATCTTCCTTGCCGATCCGGAATGGGGCGCCGTGATCCGGGGCTTCTTCCCGACGACCGAGATCGTCTCCAACCCCGAGATGCTCTACCTCGCGCTCGGCATTCTCGGCGCCACGGTGATGCCGCACAATCTCTATCTGCATTCCGGCATCGTCCAGACCCGCGCTTACGGCCATTCGGTGCCGGAGAAGCGCGAGGCGCTGACCTACGCCACGATCGACTCGACCATAGCGTTGTGCTTTGCGCTGCTGATCAACGCATCGATCCTGATCCTTGCAGCAGCCGCCTTCCATGCCAACGGCAAGACGGATGTCGTGGAACTGGGCGAAGCATCTGCGCTGCTCTCGCCGCTGCTCGGCCTGGCAATCGCGCCAACGCTCTTCGGCATCGCCTTGCTCTGCTGCGGCCTGAATTCGACGGTAACGGCAACCCTTGCCGGCCAGATCGTCATGGAAGGCTTCTTGAAGATCCGGCTTCAGCCATGGGTTCGCCGCCTCATCACCCGCGCGATCGCCATCATTCCGGCCGCCTTCGTCACGATCTGGTATGGCGACCAAGGGACGGCGGAACTGCTGATCCTGACGCAGGTCGTGCTCAGCCTCCAGCTCTCCTTCGCCGTCTTCCCGCTGGTGATGTTTACCGCCAGCAAGGCGAAGATGGGTGCGCTGGTCGCCCCGCGCTGGCTGAGCGCCATCGCCTATGTGATCGCGGTCCTGATTGCCGGCCTGAACGTCAAGCTGCTGTTTGACTTCGTGACCGGCTAGCGCCTGGCATAGGCCGCCCGGCCATTGTTGAGATCGTCCACGAAGGGGGAGAATTTATGCGTCCCCTCCTCGTGCATGATGAGTGGCGCGCGCAGCGAAAGCCGCGCGCGCGATCCTTTTATCGCCGTGACGAGGATGCGCACGGCGTTCTCGCCTTCGCGCGGATGGATTGCGGTCACCTCGATGCCGCCGAAACGGCGTCCGCAGGCATCGATGATTTCGGCGATCGATTCCGGCTTCGCAATCAAGGACAATTGTCCGCCGGGGATCATGATCGCCCCGGCCGTCCGCACCCAGCTTGCGAACAGTCCGTCCGTCATCGCATGCGCCTCCGCCTTCAAGGCATCGGGCGTCCGGCGATCGCCTGCATCGTTGAACGGCGGGTTCATGATGACATGATGGAAGCTCTCATCTACAAGACCGGCTTCGTTTCGCGCCTTCGCCCTTAGCGTCACATCCGCCTCGACGACTGAAACGCGGCCGGCCATATGCGCATTGTCAGGCAGGAGGATGCTGCGGCGCGCATAGTCAGCCATCTCGCCCGAGCGCTCGAAGAGCACGACTTCCGCGGCCGGCAGCCGTGACGCGACGGCCAAGCCTGCAGCACCCGCGCCGGCACCGAGATCGGCAACCTTGATCGGACGATCGTCGGCAACGAGCGCTGCGAGCAGCATTGCATCCATGCCGGAGCGATGCCCCCTGCCCTTCGGCTGCACCACATGGAACAGCCCCCGGTGAAAGGCATCTATGGTCTCGGCAACATCTTCCGTCATCAAAAGCTCACTTCGGCATCCGCAGTTCGTCGCCGAGCCCGGCATCCACGAGAATGCGGCGCGCCCGATCCGCCTCGTCATCATCGACGAGAAGCCGGCGCGGCAGCATGCCGAGTGACCCTTCCAGAATGCTCATGCCCTGATCGGCGATGAAGCAGTGAATCCCCGCATCCTTCAGCAGACTTTCCGCAAAGGAGAGCAGTACGGGATCATTGGCGCGAATAAGTTCATGCATTTGCGGGAAAATCCCTTTCAAATTTGCGCGACGCGACAATTCACCCCTTGCCGCGCCAATCGCCCCTTTCTATTGTCGAACCCAATAATTTAACAGGAGTCCGGGTCGTTGGGCGTGGTCATACCGCTTGAAGAAAGCAAAAACAAACTGGCATCCGTCAAGCCGCTGGTCGATTTGACCAAGGCGGACATGCAACGGGTCAACCAGCTTATTCTCTCCAAGGCCGGTTCCGACGTCCAGATGATTCCTGAGGTGGCCAACCATCTCATCTCGTCCGGCGGCAAGCGTCTGCGCCCGATGCTGACTTTGGCCTCGGCTGCGCTGTTCGGCTACAAGGGCGAAAACCACATCAAGCTTGCGACATCGGTCGAGTTCATGCACACCGCGACGCTGCTGCATGACGATGTGGTCGACGAGAGCGACCTTCGCCGCGGCAAGTCCACGGCTCGCATGATCTGGGGCAACCAGGCCAGCGTGCTCGTCGGAGACTTCCTGCTCGGCCAGGCGTTCCGCATGATGGTCGAGGTCGGCTCGCTCGAAGCGCTCGACGTGCTCTCCTCGGCTGCCTGCGTGATCGCGGAAGGCGAAGTGCTGCAGCTCTCCGTCGCCAAGAACATGGAAACTACTGAGGACGACTACCTCGCCGTCATCCGCGCGAAGACGGCGGCGTTGTTTGCCGCGGCTGCCGAAGTCGGCCCGATCGTCGCCGATGCCGGCAAATCCGGCCGTAACGCGCTGAAGTCCTACGGCATGAACCTCGGGCTGGCCTTCCAGCTGGTCGACGACGCGCTGGATTACGGCGGAAAGGCAGCCGATCTCGGCAAGAATGTCGGCGACGACTTCCGCGAGGGCAAGATCACGCTGCCTGTGATCCTGGCCTATCGCCGCGGCACCGAGGAAGAACGCGCCTTCTGGCGTCAGGCCATTGAAGGCGGCGAAAGCAGCGACCAGCATCTCGAAAAGGCACTTGGCCTGATTACCAAGTACGGCACGCTGAACGATACCATCGCCCGGGCAGTTCACTACGGCACGATCGCACGCGATGCGCTTGCGCCCCTTCCCGACACGGCATGGAAATCGGCCCTGATGGAAGTCATCGACTTTTGCATCGAGCGCGTCAATTAATCGACGGTCACTGATCGCGGGCTGATTTTATTGCAGGACCGCTTCAAAAAAGCCATCCTGTTGTGAGTCAGTCATTTCAACTGATTTGCAGTCGGACGAGGCCGGCTGCCACAAGAGAGGTTTTCTAATGCGGCAAAAACTTGCCATCCGTCTTCTTTCGAGCGCAGCCATGGCAGCGGTCATATCGCTGGCAGCGCTCGGCGGCGTGAATGCCGAAGAGACGGCCAAGAAGGACGATGCCGCGACAGTGATCTTCGATCCGGATAGCGTCACGAGCTTCTCCGGTGCGTTTTTGGCTGCCCGGACCGCCGATGTCGATCACGATTACGAGACGGCGATCGAACTCTACAAGAAGGCGCTGCAGATCGAGCCGGGAAATCCGGAAATCCGCCAGCGCCTGATGATCTCGCTGCTTTTGAACGGCGACATCCAGGACGGCGTGAAATACGCCAACGACCTGAAGGGTGATCCGACCGTCGAGCGCATCACGACCATCGTGCGCAGCATGGATGCCATTCGCCGTGGCGAATATAAGACGGCTGAATCCCTTCTGAAATATACCGGACCGAACGATCTCGACCGGATGATGAACGATCTGCTCGCCGCTTGGGCCCGCGTCGGCGCCGGCCGTGGCAAGGAAGCCCTCACCACGATCCAGAAGATGAAGGGACCGGATTGGGTCGGCATCTTCAAGTCATACAATGCCGGCGCGATCGCGATCGTGAACGGCGACATCAGGGCCGCTCGCCAGAACCTCAACGACGCCGTGCTCGACAAGGACGGCGGCGCGACCGCTCCTGATACCTTCATGCGCGCCGTCATCGCTCTTGCCCGGCTCGAAGCCTCACAGGGCAACAAGCAGAAGGCGCTCGACGCAATTTCCGTCGGCGACAACCTGCTGCCCAACTACGCGCCGCTCAAAGCGCTGCGCCAGAGCATCGAAAAGGGCGAGAAGCAGGAGCAGCAGATCCAGACGGCCAAGCAGGGTGCTGCCGGCGTGCTCTTCTCCATCGGTGGCGCGCTGAACCGCGACGGCGCCGAGGATATTGTTTCGCTCTACCTGCAGACCGCCAAGACGCTGGATCCCGATAGCGCCGATACGCTCGTCATGCTCGGTGGCATTGCCGAGAAACAGGAGCAGATGGACCGCGCCATCGCGCTCTATCAGCAGGTACCCGAAAACTCGCCGATGCGCCGCATCTCCGAGCTTCAGCTCGGCCTTGCGCTTGCACAGGGCGGTAAGGTGGAAGAGGCACGCAAGCACCTTCAGAACCTGATTGCCTCCGATCCGAACGACGTTCGCAGCTACCTCGCCTATGGCAGCGTGCTGTCGGACGTGAAGGATTACGCCGCGATGGCCGAAAACTACGACAAGGCTGTCGAAGTTATCGGCCCACTGCCGGGCAAGGGCGCGTGGACTGTCTTCTTCCAGCGTGGCATTGCCTATGAGCGCCTGAAGAAATGGGACCAGGCCGAGCCGAATTTCCGCAAGGCGCTGGAGCTCAACCCGGATCAGCCGCAGGTTCTAAACTACCTTGGCTACTCGTGGATCGACATGAACCGGAACCTCGACGAGGGGCTGGCGATGATCAAGAAGGCGGTCGACCTGCGTCCCGACGATGGCTACATCATCGACTCTCTCGGCTGGGCCTATTTCCGGCTGAACCGCTTCGCCGAGGCGGTGGAGGAGTTGGAGAAGGCTGCGCAGATCAAGGCCGGCGACGCGACGATCAACGACCATCTGGGCGATGCCTATTGGCGCGTCGGACGCAAGCTCGAAGCCGTCTACCAGTGGAACCGCGCGCTCGGCTCCGACCCTGAGGCATCCGAGATCCCGAAGATCAAGGACAAGATCGCCAACGGCCTGCCGCAGGATACAGACAACTCCAAGGCTGCGGACAAGAAACAGCCTGACCCGGCGCCGATCCAACCGAAGCCTACCGATAAGAAGTCCTGATCGGCGATGCCAGAGGCGAGTATGGGCGATGACGTGACTGTCATCGAGGACGCTCCGGCAAAAATCAATCTGGCCCTGCATGTGACGGGCCAGAGATCCGATGGCTACCATCGGCTCGACACGCTCGTGACCTTCACCAAACATGGTGACCGGCTGGGCTTTGCGCTGGCGGATAAAGATGAATTCGTGATCTCCGGGCGTTTTGCCGAGGCGCTTGACGACAGCCGCGACGACAACCTCGTCCTGAAGGCTCGGGACTTTATGCGCGAGGCGATCGCTCGCGAGGGCGGCTCCGCTCCCGCCGTCCGCATCCATCTCCAAAAGAACCTGCCGATTGCCTCCGGTATCGGCGGCGGCTCGGCCGACGCGGCGGCTACGCTTCGCGGTCTGATGCGGCTCTGGAATGTCTCGCTTCTGAACGCGACCATCGAGGCAATCGCCATTCGACTTGGCGCCGACGTGCCTATGTGCCTGGCGAGCAGACCGCTGATCGCCAGGGGCATTGGCGATCAAATCGTGCCTGTCGACGACATGCCGGCCTTTGCCATGGTGCTGGCAAACCCGTTGAAAGGCGTATCAACGCCCGAGGTTTTCCGAAGGCTGACGAACAAGGCCAATCCGCCGCTCGACATGACGCCGCGTTTCAACTGGGTCGAGGCGATACGCGCTACGCGCAATGACCTTGAGCCGGTCGCTCGCGGCCTGCTCCCCGAAATTGCCGAGATCTCGACGATGCTCAAGAAGCAGGGCGCATCTTTCGTTCGCATGTCTGGTTCCGGTGCGACCTGCTACGGTATATTCCCTACGCTTGCGGCGGCGGAAGACGCCGCCGCCGCGCTTCACAGCGAACGGCCGGACTGGTATTTCGAAGCCACGGAAACGACTGCGGGAGGTCATGATGCCGGGTTTGGATGAAACGCGTCCCTTCATTCCTGTCGGCATTGCCGTGCTGACGGTCTCGGATACACGCACGCTTGCCGATGACCGCTCCGGCGATACGCTGGCCGCCAGGATCAAGGAGGCGGGGCACCGGCTGGTCGACCGCGCGATCGTCCCCGATGATCGGCAGGCGATCGCTTCCCGCGTGAAGGCGTGGACCGAACGCGACGATATCGACGTCGTCATCACCACGGGGGGAACCGGCTTTACCGGCCGCGACGTCACCCCGGAAGCTCTGGAGCCGCTCTTCGAGAAGAGGATGGATGGCTTTTCGGAAGTGTTCCACCGTATCTCCTACGACAAGATCGGCACCTCGACGATCCAGTCCCGCGCCACGGCGGGCGTTGCCAACGCGACCTTCATCTTCGCGCTGCCGGGCTCACCTGGCGCCTGCAAGGACGCCTGGGACGGCATATTGAAATCCCAGTTCGACTACCGCCACATGCCCTGCAATTTCGTGGAGATCATGCCGCGCCTCGATGAGCATCTGAAGCGCGGCGCCGGCAAGTAACGGACTGCTTCGGCAGGCGACCGTCTGCCGCTCTATGCCCCTATGCCCGGCAGAGCAGGCATCGTATCCCAGCTATCACCCGACAGCAGGATGCAGCTTACGCCGTGAACATCCGTGACGAGCAGCGTCCACGTGCCGCTCTGCGCGGCGTAGACCTCAAGCATGGCGTTCTGGTTGATCAGCCCGACCGCCGTCAGTCTCTCGGCAAAATTCTTGTCGAGGAAATTGACGACCTCGGATCGGCCTGCGCAACTGCGCATCATCTGCGATGCTGCCGAATGCGGATGCGCGATCATCGATGTCGTCAATATGACGGCCGCTATCAGGCCGCGGATCATATTGCGTTTCATGACGCACCTCCTTTTGCCGGAAACCGGCAGAAGAGGAGACTTCCGCTGACCTGTTCTGCCGTCTGCCGGCATTCCATGGTCGACCGTCACGAAGCGAGGCGCTCGGGCGGCGCCATGATGAAATTATAGCGCAAAATTGTATCGGGCGCCAATTATCTGCATGGGTAGCACGCGGAGCAGCGCCCTACCTACTATCGCGCCGCGCGCGCGACCCAGGATGGAATCAGCTCGCTGCTGAGCTTGCGCAGCTTTTGCCCCTTCGCGAATTCCGCGAGACGCATTCCGCTTCTTGCGGCAGCGATCGCCTGCGCCTTCGGAAGGAGAAGCCCTAGCTCCAGCGGCGACGAAGCACGCCCGATACGCTGCAGGAACGGCCGTCGGTATCCGCGCGACGCGGTGAACCGCGCCGGTAGCTTGTTCAGGGTCATATACTCAGCAATCTCGTCGATCCAGCCGGTCTGCGGTCGCGCCCCCGGTTCCACGAAAAGGAGCCACTCGCCTCGCGCCGAATGCACTATGTCCTTGATATCCCATTGTGAATGGAAGCGGCAGCCGGCGGCGTCGGCCACCCTCGACGTTCCATCCCGCGAGTCGTGGTCCAGCACCACGACGTCGCTGACGAGCCCCTCCACTGCGCCTGCAACCAACACCGATAATGTCTGCGCCAGTTCCGGTTCCTGATCCTGGCATTCCAGTACAACTGTCAACATTGCCTATTCATAGAGCGCCGCACAAAAATTTGCCAGCGACACTTTCCTCATTTTGTTCTTGCATTGTTCTCTTTTTGCCGATAGGAATTTAATCATCAGAACGGATGGAAGCAAAGCTTCCGCCAGCGGAGAATCCGATGAATGAGCAGTCCCTTGCAGGGCAGGCCGCATTCGCGCCTGCCCATACGGCAGATATTGCCGATACGATGATCGTATCTGCCGGCCTGCGGATCGATGTCGACCGCCGCCGTGGGCGTGCGGCCGGGCTTAATCCGAGCGGGCGTTTTGAGCCTCTGCGTCGGGAAGCGTTCGACGATGCCTGGCAGAACCTTGAGGATCTGCCGCCGTTCAAGACCGACGTGCAGATCGAGAAGCCGCGAACGGTCATCACCCGCAACGAGTCGCCGGACATTCCCTTCGACCGCTCGATCAATCCCTATCGCGGCTGCGAGCATGGCTGCATTTACTGCTTCGCGCGGCCGACGCATGCCTATATGGGCCTTTCGGCCGGTCTGGACTTCGAAGCCAAGCTGTTTGCCAAGCCGGATGCGGCGAAACTCCTGGAGCGAGAATTGGCGAAGCCCGGTTACAAGCCGCGGGTGATCGCGATCGGCACCAACACCGATCCCTACCAGCCGATCGAAAAGGAATGGCGCATCATGCGGCAGATCCTTGAGGTGCTGGAAAAGGCGAACCATCCGGTTTCGATCGTAACCAAGTCGGTAATGATCCTGCGCGACCTCGACATTCTCTCGGCGATGGCGGAAAGAAACCTTGTCCGCGTTTCACTGTCGGTGACGACGCTCGACCGAAAGCTGGCGCGGACCATGGAGCCCCGCGCCTCGACGCCGACGCGCCGGCTGGAGGCCATCCGCGCGCTCTCCGAGGCAGGCATCCAGACATCGGTCCTGGCTGCCCCGATGATTCCGGCGCTCAACGACCATGAGCTTGAGCGAATTCTGGATGCGGCGCACGCGGCGGGTGCCACCGAGGCGGGTTATGTCATCCTGCGTCTCCCGCTCGAGGTGTCGCCACTGTTTCGCGACTGGCTGCTGCAGAACTATCCCGACCGCTATCGTCACGTCATGTCGCTGGTCCGCTCGATGCGCGGCGGAAAGGATTACGATGCTGAGTTCGGCAAGCGGATGAAGGGCGCCGGACCCTATGCCTGGCAGATTGCGCGCCGTTTCGAAATGGCGACGAAACGGCTAGGCATGACCCGGCGCAGCATACCGCTGCGGGACGACCTGTTCGTTCCGCCCGATGGCAGCGGCGTCCAGCTCTCGCTGCTCTGACATTTCAGCTTCGCGGATGGTCGCCCTGCCCTTCCGCGCTCGAGTCCCTGGCCCGCCGCCCTGATCCGGGGACTTGCAGGAAATCGGGTTGGCGTGCGAGGGTCAGCTTCATGAGCCGTCGCACGTCACCCGATTCTCCCATGCTTTTCGAAGATGTCCCCCTCGTGCCGGATTTCCGGCTGGAGCTGAACGCGCGCAAGGCCGGTCACTGGCCGGTTGCAGGTGCCGATGAGGCCGGACGGGGGCCGCTGGCCGGTCCCGTCGTGGCGGCAGCCGTCATTCTCGATCCGAAACGCATTCCTGAAGGCCTGAACGATTCGAAGCAGCTCTCGGCCCTGAGGCGCGAAGAGCTTTTCGTTCAGATTCTCGCAACCGCGACCGTCTCGATCGCCTCTTCAAGTTCGACGCGCATCGACGAGACCGATATCCGCAAGGCCAGTCTGGATGCCATGCGCCGCGCCATCTGCGGCCTGTCGATACCAGCTAGCTTTGTCCTGACCGATGGGCTTGACGTTCCGCCTGGGCTCGCCTGCCCCGGCCAGGCAGTCGTGAAGGGTGATGCGCGCTCCGTCTCGATCGCCGCCGCATCGATCGTCGCCAAGGTGACGCGCGACCGGATGATGGCGCGCGCCGACAGCACCTTTCCGGCTTACGGCTTTGCCGCGCATGCCGGCTATGGCACCGCGCAACATCGGGCCGGTATCGAAAAGCACGGTCCCTGCTCGCTGCACAGGATGACCTTCAGCCCGCTGAAGAAGGTGCAGGGTATCGAACTCGACAGCGATTGATCCCGTCCGCGACTTACCAATACAGCTCCAAATCGGCATAGGGGACGATCGATGTGATCGCACCCCTGCCACACCACCCGGCATGCGGGTCCGCACCGGGCGGTTCGAGAGATTGAGGTTAGACGAGCCTGGGCATTCCAAGTTGGTCAGCCCATCTAATGGTGAGGGTGGCGTTAAGGAGCTTGCCGCTGTTGCGCCACCAGCGACCGGCATTTGCTGCCACTTGCTGGGC
>NZ_JBFTIN010000042.1:0-42464 GCF_056394785.1 Rhizobium sp. 10N414
CGCCCGACAACGGCATTGCCCTTCAGAGTAAGACCTTCCTCGCCGACTGCCACGCCATAGCGTGTCGCGCGGCCTTCGTCCTCAACGTAGTAGAGGTAACGTTCGTAGGTGTTGACGACGATACTGCCCGGCGCCTCGCCGCCCGAATAYGCAACCTCCCGTCGTTGAATAGGGGAAGTTCTTGAGGCATAGGGATTCCGGACTGAAGAATTCAACGTGCTGCACGAGGTCGCCATCATCGCCAGACAGCTCAAGAGTAGGCTCCGGCGCGTAATATGGTCTTTATCCATTGTTACCTGCTGATTGTGGTGTGCCCTGGTGTTTTATTAGCAGCGACGCATGTTAATGCCAAGTCATTGCTCTCCCTATAGTTGCCAAGTCGTTCCGATCCGATCGATGGTTAGAATGCGTCCGAACGCATGAAGCTGGCTCAAATTTGTGGGCTGTGCCGCATAGACTTCATGAAGCGTCAGCATGCGAAGGGAAGCCTTCTGTACCTGGTTCAACACCACGCGCATGCGGGATATTTCGACGCCCTGACCCGATGAAGAATGTGATACAATAGTCGGCCCTCTCCCAGTAACGGAACCGCGAACAGCTTTCGCAGTGATCGGCAAGCCAGCTCAGTCACGGCCGAGTTCACGACTGAGCCAGCCATTAGATTAAGCAGCGTCGGGACGGTGAAGTGTTTTCACCTCTAGAAAATCTTCCAATCCGAATACCCCGCCTTCGCGGCCGTTGCCCGACTGCTTGTAGCCGCCGAACGGACTCCCATAGCGATGGGGCGCGCCGTTGATATGAACCATGCCGGCGCGCAGTCGTCCTGCCACACGCTCGGCGCGGGCTGGATCGCTGGTCTGCACGTATGCCGCCAGCCCGTAGCTGGTATCGTTGGCGTTTGCGATCGCCTCCTCTTCGGTCTCAAACGGCATGATAGCCAAGACCGGACCAAACACTTCCTCCCGGGCAATCCGCATGGAGTTGTTGACGTCGGCAAAAATCGTCGGCTTGACGAAATAGCCGGTTTCGAAGCCCGACGGCTTGCCGGCACCACCGACGAGGAGGCGCGCGCCCTCCGCGATGCCGGCCTCGATCAATGCCTGCACGCGGCCATACTGGACGTCGCTGACAAGCGGCCCGATGTGGCCACCTTCCTCCGCGGGGTTTCCCACGGTGGCACTGCCGCCAACGCGCTGAGCGATCTCGACGGCCCTGTCGTAGACCGATTTCTGTACCAGTAGACGAGTTGGCGCGTCGCAGGATTGTCCGGAATTGTTGAAACATTCGAGGACGCTGCCAGTGATGCGGTCTTCGAGATCGGCGTCCTCAAAGACGAGGTTGGGAGACTTGCCGCCGAGTTCCAAGGTGACACGCTTGACGGTATCCGCTGCGTCCTTGCTGACGGCGATGCCGGCACGCGTCGATCCGGTGAAGGACATCATGTCGACGTCCCTGTGCCTCGAAAGGGCGGCGCCAGCATTAACACCGTCGCCATTGACGAGGTTGAAGGTGCCGGCTGGGAAGCCCGCCTCATGTACCATCTCCGCATAGAGCATGGCGTTGAGCGGAGTGAACTCGGAGGGCTTCAGCACGCAGGTCGAGCCTGTTGCCAACGCCGGAACCACCTTCAGCGCGATCTGGTTGATCGGCCAGTTCCAGGGGGTAATGAGGCCGCAGACCCCGATCGGCTCCCGCAAGAGCACGTCGCCGTTCGACAAAACGTCGCGCACCTTCAATTGCTTCAGTGCATCGATGAAGCCCTGCAGGTGACCTACGCCGACATCAGCCTGCTGCTCGCGGCTCATGGTGATCGGCGCGCCGAGTTCGAGCGTGATCGTCTGTGCCATCTCCTCGTAGCGGCGCTTGTAGATCTCAAGCAGCCTTTCGAGAAGCGCAAGTCGTTCCTCCACACTCGTGCGACTGTACGTGGCAAACGCAGTCTTCGCGGCAGCAACCGCACGATCGATATCGGCGGGCGTGCCCATGGAAATCACCGCGACCGGCTTCTCGGTCGCCGGATTGATAACCTCCAGATCGTTGGCAGCAAGCGGCGCTACCCATTCGCCATTGATATAGAATTTGCGCTTGTCGAGCATGTCGTTACTCCCGTCATACTTTGTTCTGTTTTGCGTTCAGCCAGTCCGTGACCAGGCGGCGATACTTCTCGCCGCTGAAACTTGGAAAATGGCCGCCGTGTACCGTTCTGGCCGGAATTCCCAGGAGCCGCTCCATCGATGCGAGGTAATCATCGGCATTCGAGTGGTAGGTGTCCTCGATCAACGGCCCGTCGTAGAGGATGTCTCCCGAAAACAGCGTTTCTGTTTCGGCTTCCCACAACGCGATTCCGCCTGGTGAGTGACCCGGCGTGTGGATAACCTCGAACCTACGGTCGCCGAGATCGATCACATCGCCATCCTCCAGAATGCGCGTGGCCGGCGCCTTTTTCACGCCATAGCACTTCGAGCAATAGGGCTCGGGCGGCAGCGCGTCGAAGATATCGTCGGTCACGTATGGATCAGCAAGCGTGTTTTGCCGGGTAGGGTCGGCGAGCAGATCGGCCTCCGCCGAATGGACGGCCCGGCATTCAAACTCGTGATGGCAACCGATATGGTCGAAATGGGTGTGGCTCGCGACGGCAATCAGATCCCGCTCGGTGACGAGCGGCACCCATTCGCGCAGCGAAACGACGCCCATGCCGCTGTCGACCAGCATATCCCGATCCCGTCCGCGCACATGCCAGACGTTGCAGCGATAGAACTCCTGGATGAAGGGCTCGGAAATCTGCGTGACATCGTCGGCCAGCCGCTTCAGCTCATACCATTTGTGCGCAGCGATCCGTTCCATCGTCTGGGCCTATGCCTGTTTCGACGGCAGGGCGACGATATCACCAACGTTGACCGCAAGCGTGAGCACTTGACCTTCGGCGACGACGGTTGATTGCGGCATATGCGCGACGATGCTGATATCAGGAGCGCCATTGGGCGCCAGATGGCATCGATAGTGGGTTCCGAAGAAGGCGCTGTTGGACACCGTGGCCTGCCCGAGCGCCGTAACGGCGCCATCGCCTTCGCCGGCACGGCGGAAATGTTCCGGCCGGATGCAGAGCATTGTCCCCTGCCCGGCGGACGGCGAGCCAGCCGTGAAGCAGGCTTTCGGCAATGTGACCTTCCCCAGCGCTGTTTCGACGACCGCCCCGGTGCCGTCGATATCTCTGATCTTGCCGGGAACGAAGTTGACCTCGCCCATAAAGCCTGCCGCAAACAACGAGCGTGGCCGCATGTAGATTTCCGACGGTGGTCCGAAGTCTTCGATTTTACCCTGGTTCATCACCACGATCCGATCGGCAATTGCCATGGCCTCTTCCTGATCGTGGGTTACGTGGACGAACGTCGTGCCGACACGCTTCTGGATGGCTTTCAGCTCATCCTGCATCTGCCGGCGAAGCTTGAGATCAAGCGCGCCGAGCGGTTCGTCGAGCAACAGGACGTCAGGGTCGACGGCGAGGGCCCGGGCAAGTGCAACACGCTGGCGTTGCCCACCCGAAAGCTCATGTGGTTTCTTGTCCCCCGAAGCCTTGAGCCCAACGAGGTCGAGAAAGCTCTTTGCGCGCTCCTCGCGCTCGGCCCTGCCGATGCCGCGCATTCTGAGGCCAAACCCGACATTGTCCTTTAGCTTCATGTGCGGGAACAGCGCGTAGTCCTGGAACATCGTCGTCGTTGGACGTCTTGCCGGTGGAACGTGGGTCATTTCCTTGCCCCCGATCGCAATTCGACCGCTACTCGGCGACAGAAAGCCTCCGAGAATGGACAGAAGCGTGGTCTTGCCACAGCCGGACGGTCCCAGCAGAACAATGAATTCGCCTGCAGCAATGTCGAGAGAAACATCGTCGAGAGCGGTGGAACTGCCGAAAGTCTTCGTTGCGTTTTCGATTAAAACCGCAGCGGTCATGATTTTTTCGTCCTTTTGAACAGGAACAGTTCCAGCATGATCAGCAAGGTGACAGAAACGAGGAACACCAGCGATCCGATGGCATTGGTCTTGGGATTGAGGCCCGAACGAAGCAGGCTCCRGATTTCGACCGGGAGCGTAACGTCGAAGCGCGACAGCAGAAAAGCGATGATGAATTCATCCCAGCTAAACGTCATCGACAGGAAGAAGGAGGCGAGCAGCGACGGCAGCAGCATTGGCGCCGTCACCAGCACCATCACCTTGATATCGCTGGCGCCGAGATCGCGTGCGGCGCGTTCAATGTTGATGTGATGGTCCCCCATCGACGAGTAGATGATCGCAAAGCACAGCGGCAGATTAATCACCACGTGACCGATGCCGACCGTCCATAGCGATAGGCCAATTCCGAATGCGTTGAGGACGGTCAGGAGTCCGAGCGCAATGATGAGGTAGCTGACTGTCATTGGCGCGATCAGCAAGCCGCGCTGCCAGGCCGAGCCCGGCAGCTTGAAGCGGGCGAGCGCGTAGGCCGCCAGGAAGCCGAGAAGGCACGCGACGAACGACGATATCGTCGCCACCAAGAAGGAGTGCAGCAGTGCCGACATCAGCTTGCGATCGGCAAAGACTGCTTCATACCATTGCAGGGAAAAGCCATTGAATGGCGGTACCGGCAGGCGCCCATCCTGGAACGAAAATAGCACCAGCACGATAACAGGCAAAAAGATGAAGCCGAAGATCAGAACCGCGTAGGCGCTGCAGGCGATACTGGTGATCCGGTTGCGTATCATCACGTTCTCTCAATCTTCAGCCAGCGCGCGCAAGCGACATAGGCTGCGGTGACCGCTAGCATCAGAATGATCGAGAGTGCTGCGGCCATCGGAAAGTCCGCGCGGCGACCAAGTTGCAGCATGATGATCTGAGGCAAGACAAGTTCGTTGTTGCCGCCCAGGATCTGCGGCGTGACATAGTCGCCGATGCAGAGCACGAAGGTGAGGAATGCTCCCGTCATGATGCCCGGCATGGTCAGGGGCAAAATGACGTGCCAGAACGTCTGAAATGCATTTGCGCCGAGGTCGGCAGCAGCGCGGCGGTAATTTGGCGAGAGCTGCACAAGGTTTGCGTAGATCGTCAGCGTCAAAAGCATGACGAAGAAGTGGACGAAGCCGATAACGGTCGCCGTACGGTTGCTGGCAAGCTCCAGCGGCTCGCTGATCACGCCGATGTTCATGAGTGTCTGATTGATGACGCCATTGCGCGACAGCACGAGCAGCCACGAATAGGAACGGACAACATAAGAGGTCCAGAACGGCAGGACCGCAAGAATTAACGCCGTTCGCTGGAACCTTTGCGGCACCCGCTCTGCAATGATCCAGGCCAGGGGATAGGCGAGCAGGATGGAGAGGGCCGTCACGATCGCGGTGATCTCGAGGGAATTCGTCAGCCCGCGAAACAGCGCATCCTTCTCGAAGAAGGCGATGTAGTTGCCAAGGTTCCAAACGCGGACGATCGAGCCGCCCTGTTGCGCCCAGAGACTCATTGCCGCCATGAACAGAAAAGGAGCAACGAAGAAGACGATCGTCCAGACGAGCGCCGGTGCCACGAAACCCCAGGCCTTTCGACGTTCGACATCTTCAAGTGAATGAGCAGCCACAGGCAAGTCTCCGACTTCCCTCTCCCATCCACGGGGAGAGGGTCTTGTGATTCAGTATAGAGGGGTCGAAGCTGTCAGTTTTGCAGCATTTCGGTCCAGGCGTCCTGCATCTTTGCGTCCAGTTCCGCGCTTGGGATCGGGTAAAGCTGCGTGCGCTTGAGATAGTCGGCCTGCTCGTCCCAGCGCAAAGCGGTTTTCTGTTCGGCACTCAGCTTCTCGCCGGCCTTGGCATTTGCGGGCATCGCCCAATAGCAAGAGGACGTCGCAAGTCGCGCCTGCCCTTCCGGGCTTACAATGTACTGCACGAATTTGAGGGCGAGGTCCTTTTTCGTGGAGTCCTTCATAACGCCGATCGACTGGGCCCAGCGCACTGCGCCCTGCTCAGGGATGACCCAATCGAGGTTGGGTTTGTCTTTCACCAGACCGGCCGTCAGCCACTCGCCTCCGCCAAAGACGATATCAACCTCGCCCGTCGCAAGTGCCGTTTGCGACGAGACGACGTCGCTCACCTGCTTGGCGTTGGCCTTGAGAGCAAACAGCTTGTCCTTGATTGCCGGCAGGTCGGCATCCGTCAGGCTCGCCGTTGCCTTGCCCAAATCGATACCGGTCAGTCCGATCATCGGCAGGTAGTAGTCATAGACCGCGATGCGGCCCTTGTACTTGTCGGACCAGAGCTTCGACATATCCTTCATGTCGGCCGGATCGACTTTTGTCTTGTCATAGGAAACCGTGTTGTAGCCGAACTTTTCGGTGACCGCATAGGTCTTGCCGTCGCGGGTGTTGTTGGGTTCCATGCGAACTTCAGGGAAGATATCTGCATTAGGAAGCGCGTCGGCCGGTATCTCCGCAAGAATGCCCTTGTCGACCGCGCGTTGCACGTCGACGCCATCGATAACGAGCACATCCCAGTCTCCCGGGCGCGACTGGTCGATGATGGAGAGACCCGCACCCGTACCCTCATATTCCTTCAAATTGACCTTTACGTTGTTCGCCTGCTCGAAGGGCTCGATCAGTGCGGGATCGGTGTGATCGCACCAGACAAGCGCATTCAATTCCTCCTGCGCCAGTACCGGCGCCGGGGTGATCGTTATTGTTGCGGCACCCAATGCGAGGATGGCAGCGGAGGCGAGGAGTCTGCGCGCAAAAGCGCCTTCAGTAATATCAATCATCATGTGGCCCTCTGTCGGTGACGCTCATTTCGGCGCCTTCATGAAAAAGATTGAATGAGTTCATTTTTTTAGTCAATATGATTTTTGAGGACATTCATTATTCGAGAGAGTCGCATATGACGGGACTGCGCGCCAAGCAGAAAGCCGATCGCAATCGCCGCATACTGGAGGCGGCGACGAGCCTTTTCCGGGAGGTCGGATATGACAGCGCCCGCATCGAAGACATTGCCGAGCGCGCGGAAGTGTCGGTTGGCACGTTCTACAACTACTACGAAAACAAGGGCGACATTCTCGTCGCCACCGTTTCGATGGAAGTCGAGGAAGTGTTGGCTTCCGGCAAGGACATCGTTGAAAATCCGCCGACCACTACGCTCGAAGCCCTGCAAGTACTGATCGACCAGTATTTTGACCATTCGCTGGTCTATCTCAGCAAGGAGATGTGGCGTACGGCCATGGCGATCTCCATCCAGCAACCCGAGAGCCCATTCAGCCGTCGATATACCGAACTCGACGGGCGCCTGTGCGATCAGGTTTCGACGCTGGTCCAGAAATTGCAGCTTCGCGGCGCTGTCATGCCTGGGATCGATGCGATTGCGGTGGGCCAGATGGTCTTCAATAACCTCAACATGATGTTCCTTGAGTTCGTCAAAGACGAAGCGATGACGCTGGATAGGCTCAAGGAACGCGTAGCACGGCAGAACCGGCCGCTTGCCGTCTTAATCAGCAGCCCCAAAATTCAATAGCAGGGAACATCAGGGATGGAACACCAGCAACAAGCTGTGCTTGCCGCAGCGGATCGCCTCGTCGAAGCCTTTGGCAGGCATGATCGTGATAGCTACTTCGCGGCATTTGCGCCCGCCGCCACCTTCATATTTCACAATCTCGACCGCCGCCTTCATACGCGTGCGGAATATGAGGCCGAATGGGCATTGTGGGAAACGCGCGACGGATTTCGTGTGCGGGCCTGCCGTTCCAGTGACCAGGATGTTCAGATTGCCGGCTCCGTCGCCATATTCACTCATTCCGTCGAGACGGATCTTGCTTTCAACGGTGAGCCGTCGACAAGCACCGAGCGCGAGACGATCGTCTTCGAGAAGCAGGCGAGCGGAGAATGGCTGGCGATCCACGAGCACCTTTCGCCGCAGCCCTGAGGCGACGATCGGAACCGCCCACAACGCTTTTTGCCCAGGTCTGCGCCCCTTGGTCGTATTGCCGGGAAATTTCATAGGAAAGACAAGAACGATGGTTGAGTTGAAGAAGCACCTTGAGGATCTACGCAAGAAGTTCGCCGATAGCGCCGAGTTCTTCGATCCGCGCTTCCGCCGTGTGGCCGAGAAGATCTTTAGGGGCGGCACACGCGCTGCACCTTATTCGGGCATTTCGACCTTCGCAGGCTTGCCCTACAGGGAGGTCAATTTCGCGGCCCCTGACTTCGGCGACCTGCAGGTCGCGGCAGTCGGCATTCCGATGGATCTCGGCGTCAGCAATCGGCCGGGTTCGCGATTTGGACCGAGGGCTGTGCGCGGCATCGAACGCATCGGTCCCTACAATCACGTGCTCGATTGCGCACCGGCCTATGATCTACGCGCTGCCGATATCGGTGATATCCCGTTCGGGAGCCGCTATCGGTTGGAGCAATGCCACGAGAATATTGAGGCAGCGATCCGCAAGATCGTCGAAGCCGGCGTCATTCCGCTCTCCGTCGGCGGCGACCATTCAATCACACACCCGATCCTCAAGGCAGTCGGCGCCAGAGAGCCCGTCGGCCTCATCCATATCGATGCCCACTGCGACACGGGGGGCCCGTTCGACCAGACGAAATTCCATCATGGCGGTCCGATGCGCAACGCCGTTCTGGACGGCGTCCTCGATCCGACCCGCACGATCCAGATCGGCATTAGGGGACCTTCCGAATATCTCTGGGAGTTTTCCTACGAGTCCGGAATGACGGTCATCCACGCCGAAGAGGTCGGTGGCATGGGTATCCCCGCCATCATCCAGAAGGCCCGAAAGATCGTCGGAGATGGCCCGACCTATCTGTCCTTCGATATCGACAGTCTCGATCCTGCGTTCGCGCCGGGCACCGGGACGCCAGAGATTGGTGGCCTGACGAGCCGTGAGGCGCTGGAACTGCTGCGCGGCCTCAAAGGTCTCAATTTCGTCGGTGGCGATGTCGTGGAGGTGGCTCCGCAGTATGACAATACCACCAACACCGCACAGGCTGGTGCGCAGGTATTGTTCGAGATCCTGAGCCTATTGGTTTTCAGCCCGGCTGTCGCGAGCGTACGGTGAACGCCGTCGCCTCGGGCCGCTGCTAGACTTCCTTACTCACGGGTGACGGCGTCCATGACGCCGTCACCCGCAAGCCACTGTTATGTCGTTTTGCCTTGCGGCCATCTCTTTCGTTTCACTGCGGATTGGGCAGACCGTAGCGGTCGCGTATCGTCTGCCCCTCGTATTGGCGGGGATACACGTTTCGATCCTGAAGGATCGGGATGATCTTGTCCACGAACTCAATGATGTCGTCCGGCGCCCGAGGCGGTTGCAGAGTGTAGCCATCGACCGTGCCGTCTTCCCAAAAGTCTATCATTTCGTTTGCTACCTCCTCCGGAGTGCCGAGCAAAAGCCGATGATGCCCCTCTGAACGACGTATGGCCTGCCGCGCAGTCAATTTCTCGTGGCGCAGCAGGTCGGATAGACCAAGCCCCATTCCCACCGCTTGCTGCCTGTTCGGGTCGGGGACGAAGCGTTCGTAGTCCAACACGGCATCCGGATCGAAACGGTCACGGTCCAAGCCATGCTCGCGCACGAAGCGTTCAAGCAGGCCATCTTCCGATCCGGTGCCGCTGTAAAGCTCATGCTTGCGAAGAGCCTCTTTTCGATTCGGCCCCAGGATGACAACAAGGCCCGGAACGATACGAATCCCGGATGGATCCCTGCCGAGCACAGCAGCTCTGCCGCGCACCTTGTCGCCGAAGGCTTTCCCTGCGGGTTTGGAAAGGATGTTGCAGTAGATGATCTCGCCGTGCCGCGCCGCAAGCTCGATGCCGCCGTCCGATGCGCCGGCCTGGGCAATCACGGGATGTCCCTGCGGTCCGCGCGGCACATTGAGCGGCCCGCGCACCTGAAAGAATTCGTCCTCGTGATTGATCGCGATTGCGCTGGCGCTATCCCAGAAGCGATCGGAGGCAACCTCACTCTCGCGGCGTGGGTCCCAGCTCGACCACAGCTTCTTCGCCACATCGAGAAATTCGGTCGCACGCGCATAGCGCTCGTTGCGTGGCGGAAGCGCCGCGCTGCCGAAATTGGCGGCGACGTTGGGATTGAACGACGAGACGATATTGACGATCAGGCGCCCGCCCGAAACGATATCGAGCGACTGGACGCGCCGCGCGAAGTTATAGGGCGAATTGTAGGTAGAGGAGACCGTGACGACAAAGCCGATATCAGGTACTTGAGCGGCTAGAGCCGTACACAGGATCAACGGATCGATCGTGTGGAAGGGGCGCCCGAGCGGTTCCGTCATCAACGCGGGATGGTCGGAAAAGAACACGGCGTCGAACAGCCCCTTGCGGGCGATTTCCGCCAAGCGCCGGTAATAGGCGGGATCGTTGATATCATGCCGACCACCGCTACGATATTTCCACGCATTCGCGAGATAGCCGGTGGAATTCAGCCCCACGTTTAGGTTCATGCGACGTTTTTGAATGCTCATGCGTCAGTCCGTTCTGCCTCTTCTTCTCTTGCAACGCCCACGCCCGCCTGCGGGCCCGGGATCGTACCGTTGACGGCGAAATCACCGACAATGCGATCGTGGTAGATACGTGGATTGTGGGACGCGATCGTGCGGGCGTTGCGCCAGTGGCGGTCGAGACCGTGGCCGCGCTTGACGGCGGATGCTCCCAACGCGTCAAACAGCACCGTGCTGGCGTCAAGGATCAGCGAGGTGACGACGGTCACGGACTGGCTGACCTCGAGTTCGGCATTGCGACCGGCCAGCGCGATCTGCTCCTGATCACCGCCCTGGTTGGCCTCATAGGCCCGCTGCAGGGCCCTTGCCGCCTGCAGTACGATCGCACCTGCACTGTAAGCGGCGCCCCTCACCTTCCCCACGACCTGCTGGACCTGGGAGTCCTGTGCCGATCGGGACGCATTGCCACGGCTATAGACCCTTTTTCTCGCCGCGACATGCCGCGCCAGATCGTTTGCCGCAGCGCGACCGATGCCGGCGAGCGAGGCGAGATGGACCAGTTGGAAGAACCCGCCGGAATAGCTTAAGCGCACCGCGCTTGGCTTGATCAGATCGTCGGCGACCTCGACGTCGCGGAAACGGGCAGTGCCGCTCGCTGTCAGCGACTGGCCGAAGCCATCCCAGTCGTCGATGATTTCGACGCCCGGCGCCGATGTCGGCACCAGCGCGCCGATCGGCTGCCCGTCCCCGTCGATCGCACCGAGCGTGATCCAGTCCGCGTAAAGCGAGCCGGTGGTGTAGAATTTCTCGCCGTCGAGCCGCCAGTTGGCGCCATTGCGGACCAGTCGCGTCGAATAGCTGCCGAGCGGCGTGTCGCCGACTTCGGAGAACCCGCTTCCGATCGTCTCGCCCTGCCCAAGCCTCTTCAGCCAAGCATCGCGCCAAGCGCTTTCGGGTGCATTCAGCAGATCCTCGGTAAAGCCGAAGTGGCTCCGATAGGCATTGGTGAGGTTCGGATCGGCTGCAGCGAGCTCGATGATGAGGCCGAAGAGTTCCGGCAAGGTCGCGCCTAGGCCACCGTTCGCGACTGGTAGCCGCAATCGCGAAAAGCCGGAGGTTTTGAGCCACTCATAGGCATCGAATGGCAATTCGTGCGCGAGGTCACGATCGACCGCACGCTCGCCAATCCGGGCGAAAACCGACCTGAAGGTTTCTGCGAGCCGCTCGAAGCGTTCGCTGGGCGGCGCGCCCCAGGCCCCATTGATATCAGTCATGACGTTGTTTCCTATTCAAAGCCGCACTACCGCCGGCTGACGACGGCGGTATCCGAGGCTCGGTTCCCGTTCCGGCCAAGGCGAGCCTCGCCTCAAGCGGCTGCCCGCTTCTCCGCCTCGAAATCGTGAAGCAGGATCGCGATTTCGAAGCCGCGGCGGGCCAGCCAGTGGGCGACGATGCGGGCACGCGATCCCAGCAGATCGTCGATCAACACGACACGGGCGCCGCGAACGGCGATTGTCCTATAGGCAACGCCGAGAAGCTGTCCGCCCTCGGACGAGATCGATCCGGGAAGGCTCGCGCGCGCGAATTCCTCCGGCGTGCGAACATCGAGCAGGTAGGTCGTGCGCGCCGGATCGGCGTTCCATCGCTCGGCAGTCTGTCGATCGATGAACGTCAGGCCGTCCTTTGCAGAAAGGCTATCACCGCGCTCAAGCGCAAATTGGCGCGCCTCTTCGCTTGGCTCACCGTAAGAGGCGGTGCGCCCGGTCTCCAGTTCGAAACCCGCATCCGTCCAGCCACGCGTGCCGTCGTCGAGATAGGAGACGGCGTTCGCAACGCCGGCATCGATCAGCGTCTGGGCGCCGAGAATGGCGCGTGGCAGGCCGGCGCAGGAAACGACGACCCTTGTTTTCGCCGAGGGGACGAGGTCCTGGAAGCGCAGCAACAGTTCGGCCCCGGGAACGCCGACGGCACCCGGCACATGAGCCTTCTCGTATTCGGCGAGCGTGCGCGTATCGAGGACGATGACGTCCTGACCCTGATCGCGCAGCGCTTTCAGTTCCACAGCGGACGTCACCGGCGTCTTCTTCTCCTTACGCGCCCTGGTGACAAAGGGAACGCCGGGAATATCGAATGTCGGAAGCTCTTCGCCGCCTTCCACCCAGGCGGGAATGCCCCCTTCCAAGAAGTGGATATCCGTCCAGCCCGCTTGCCGCAAACGGCTGACCGCCGCTTCGGCATTGCCGTCGCCGCCATCGGCCAGAACCGTGCGAACACTACGGCGCGGCACGAAGCGGTCGAGTTCGACGTCCAGGCGCCCGGCCGGCAGGTTCGTCGCAAACAGCGGCGACGCATAGCCGACGTCTTCGGCCGGGCGGATATCAAGCACCGCCAATTCCAGCTCATCGCCCAGCCAATCGATCAATGTGGCCTTGTCTATCAGATATTTAGACATGTTTCCTGCTCCTCGACATCAAGCGTTCGGATCCAGCCACAGATCGCCGAAGCTCCAGTTGAGGCCCTGCGATCCGGTGACGTAGTTCTTGACCCGCTTGTTGGCGACGATCTGGGCGCCGGCGGCGACGAGGTCGACAGAGGCGACTTCGTCGTGGATGAGGTGCTGGAACTTGCTCCAGACCTCCCAGCGCTTCTTCTCGTCGGGCTCGATCGCGGCCGCCTCGAGCAGCGCATCCGCCTCTGCATTCGCGTAGTGGCTGGCATTCGAGAACGGCAGCCCGATCTTGAAGTTCTTGCTCCAGTAGGCGCGCTGGATGCCGAGCGACGGATCGAAAGTGTTGGAAAGCGACTCCACGACGAGGTCGAAGGCGCGATCGGTGTAGACTGTCTTCAGGAAGGTCGGCAGGTCGTATTTCTTGATCTCGATTCCGACACCGATCTTTTCCAGCTGGCTTTTCAGCACATCGGCATAGCCTTGCGGCAGGTACGAGTTGTAGGTCAGCCGGAGATCGAAGCGCTTGCCATCCGCCTTGCGGGGATAGCCCGCCTCATCCAGCAGCTTTTCGGCTGCGGCCGTATCGTAGGGATGGGCCACGACGCTCTTGTCGTACCACTGCGGCAAGGCCGTGCTGACCGGGCTGGGCGACACCTGCGCATAACCATAGAGCGCGACGTCGACGATTTCCTGCAGGTTGATGGCCTGTGCGATGGCAAGCCGGACCTCGCGCTTGGCAAACAGCGGATTGTCGTAGTTGAAGAACAGCTGCTGCTGCGGGCCGGAATAGGCGTAGGTGGTCGTGTCGACGATGAGATTGGGGACCTGCTTCAGCCGGTCGAGATCGGCAAGCGGCACCGGATTGTCGCCGATGTCGGCTTCACCTGTCTCCAGGGCCGCGGACCGGGCGGCCGGATCGGTGACGATGCGCAGGATGATGCGGTCGAGATAGGGCTTGCCCGCATCCCAATAGTCGGGATTGCGTTCGAAGATCAGATGGCTGCCGGCCACCCATTCCGTCAGCTTGAAGGGGCCTGTGCCGATCGCGGTCTGCAGCGTCTGCCCGTCACCCGGCGCCAGTTTCTCGAAGATATGCTTCGGCACGATCGGGGATTCCGAGCTCGACTGCGCAGCAAGCAAGAACGGGGCAGGCTTCGACAACACGATAATCGCGGTGAGCGGATCCGGCGTCTCGACCGCCACCACGTTCTGATAGGTGATGCGACCGCGCGGATGCGCTTCCTTCAGTCGGAAGATCGAGAAGGCGACGTCATCGGAGGTGAAGTCCTTGCCGTCGTGCCACTTCACGCCCTTGCGAAGCTTGAATGTGTAGCGAAGATTGTCATCGGAGACCGCCCATTCCGTTGCCAGGAGCGGCTGCGGCCTGACATCGAGGTCGAAGGTGAGCAGGCCCTCAACGATCTTCGGGCCGATCGCCTGGCCGGTGCCCGACGACGTGTTGATGGCAAAGAGAGCATTGCCCGGATCCACCCGGTAGAGCCAGTTCAAGGTGCCGCCCGTCGCCGGTGCAGCGCCTTGTCCAAAGGAGATCGACGGGAGCAGGGTGCTGGCGCTTGCAAGCAACATCAGCTGGTTGAAACTGCGACGGTTGATGGACACGCGAAGAGCTCCTCTCGGGTTTGGATTGTGGTCCGCTGAGGGGAAGCTTCAGTTCTGTGCCTCGAAAGCCGAAGTGAAAGTTTCTTCTCGTCCGGGAAAGAATAATTGCGTCTGAACGATTGTTCGAAGTCGGCGCACCACAGAGGAACAGCTACTCAATTTCCGCGATTTGACGGGATGATGTTTTCGTCGATGAGCACCCCGACGAAACGCAGGAATTGAGCGCGCCGGCGAAAGAATTTCTTTCCGTGAAATCAAACAGATATTTCTGAACTTGAACCGCCGGCCAGCCAACCGTTGACGGGAAATAGAGGGGTGAACGCCCCTTTCACCGTCATTCCCGGAGGCAAAATGCCGTTCGAAACAAATGCTGACGACACGCTGCTGGCAAAAGCGGCCGAGCTGCGCCAGGCGTTCCACCGTGATGCCGTCGAGAGAGACAAACAGGGCGGCAGCCCCGTCGAGCAGATCAGGCTTCTGAAGGCTAGCGGCCTGCCCTCCGCGCAGATCGCCAGGGAATATGGCGGCCAGGGCGCCTCATGGCTGACGATCCTGCGTATCGTCCGGGAGTTTGCCAAGACCGACGGTTCGCTCGCGCACCTGTTCGGCTACCATCATCTGCCGCTCAACCTCATCCTGTTTCGCGGCTCGCCGGCGCAGAAAGAGAAATGGCTGACCGGCTCGGCGGCCGGCGGCTGGATCTGGAGCAATTCCGGGAACGCCTTGTCGAAGACGTCGAGCGGCGAACGGACGGCAACGGGCTGGATCATCAACGGCAGTCGTCCATTCTCCTCGGGCACGCATATCGCCGATTACATCCAGATCTCCTGGGAAAATGCCGACGGCGCCCGGCTGACCGCCGCCGTTCCCGCCGACCGGGAAGGCATTGTCATCGTGAATGACTGGGACGGCATCGGCCAGAGGCAGACCGGCAGCGGTACGGTCCGCTTCGTGAATCTTGAGGTTCACGACGACGAACTGATCAGCTCGCCCGACGTGCCGCTGACGCCCTACTCCTCCCTCACATCGCTCCTCCAGCAGAGCGTGCTCCTCAATGTCTTCGTCGGCAGCGCGCAGGGTATACTGGAGGAAGGCCGCGGCTATACGGCAACGAGTTCGCGGCCATGGGTCTATTCCGGCGTCGAGCGGCACACCGACGACCCCTGGGTCAAGCGCCAATATGGCGACCTCTACATTCGAACGCTGGCGGCAACGGAGCTGGCCGACAAGGCGGCGCGCAGCCTCGACGCTGCCTACGCCGAAGGGCCTTCGCTGACCGCCGCGGGCCGTGGCGCAGCCGCGATCGATGTCGCGACGGCCAACGTCTATGCCGGTGAAGTCGGACTTGCCGTCTCCAGCGAGATCTTCGAGGTGATGGGCGCCCGCTCCGCGACCGTTGCCAACGGCTTCGACCGCTTCTGGCGCAACGTCAGAACGCACACGCTCCACAATCCCGCCGAGTACAAGAAGCGCACCGTCGGCACATGGCTGCTGACTGGTGAATTTCCCGTGCCGGCCATCTATCGCTGAAAGGGACCGCAATGGCGAGACGCAAGGACAAGATCAAACTCGGCGCATTTCTGCTCTTCACCGGGCATCACGTGGCCGCATGGCGTCATCCGAAAGCCTCCGTCGGCACCGAATTCGAGAACTATGTGGAACTGGCTAAGCTCGCCGAAGCGGCGAAGTTCGACACGATTTTCTTCGCAGACGGTGTCGCCGCGCGCATCAAGGATGTCGAGGCTGCGAGCCGCAAGGCTCACAGCGGTGTCTATCCCTTTGAGCCGATCACCCTGCTCTCCGCGCTGTCCTCCGTTACCCGCAATATCGGGCTGATCGCCACCGCCTCCACCAGCTACTCCGATCCCTACAATCTCGCGCGGCAATTCGGCTCGCTCGACCGGCTGAGCGGCGGCCGGGCCGGCTGGAACCTCGTGACTTCCTCCGACCCTGACGCCGCCTTCAATTTCGGCCACGAGGCTCAGATCCTCCATTCCGACCGCTATGAACGAGCCGAGGAATTTGCTGATGTGGTGCTCGGCCTCTGGGACAGCTGGGAAGACGATGCTTTCTTGCGGGATCGCGAAAGCGGCCGCTATTTCGACCCGGCCAAGCTGCATCGCCTCGATCACACTGGAAAGCATTTCAAGGTCCGCGGCCCGCTCAACATTCCGCGCTCGCCACAGGGGCGACCGGTTGTCGTGCAAGCGGGCGCCTCCGAACCCGGCAAGGAGCTTGCCGCCCGCACGGCGGAAGCCATCTTTGCCGCCCAGATCACGCTGGAGGAAGCGACGGGCTTCTACGCCGACGTCAAGGGACGGCTTGCCAAATACGGCCGCTCGCACGACGATCTGAAGATCCTGCCCGGCATTTTCCCGGTCGTCGGCCGCACACAATCGGAGGCCCAGGAAAAGTTCGAATCCCTTCAGGAACTCGTTCAGCCGGAGGTCGGGTTGAACCTGATTTCCCAGCTATCCGGCGTCGACCTCAGGGACTATCCGCTCGATGGACCGGTGCCCGAAAATCCGCCTGCGACGAATGCCGGCAAGAGCCGTCAGGCGTTGGTTCTGGACCTCGCCCGGCGTGAGAAGCTGACGATCCGGCAGCTCTACCTCCGCATCGCCGGCGCGCGCGGTCATTGGCAAGTGGTGGGAACGCCAACTGACATTGCCGATACGCTGGAAGAGCGCTTCGAAAACTATGGCGCCGACGGCTTCAATATCATGGCGCCGATCATGCCGGGTGGCCTTGCGGATTTCATCGAGCTTGTGGTGCCGGAACTGCGCCGCCGCGGTCTTTTCCGCCATGAATATGAGGGCACGACGTTACGCGAAAACCTCGGCCTCAAGCGCCCCGAAAACAGCCATGGCGTCAATCGGGGCGCAGTCGCGGCCGAGTAAGGAGAACAGACATGAGCCGCGATACGCTTTTTCTCATCGCTCCCGGCTTCTCGGATCCGAAGCACCCCGGCCAGACCTTCGTCTGCCCCCATTGCAACGCGATCGAGGGCTTGCTTTCGAGCTTCCCCGAACTTGCCGCCCGCATTGAGGTGCGGAGAGTTCACTTCCCTCGCCCGCGCACGCAGGTCATCGAGGCGGTTGGCGAGGAAAACCAGTCCTTGCCGGTGCTGGTCCTCGCATCCAACCCGCCACCCGATGCTGCGGACTGGAAAGGCAAGCGCTTCGTCTCCAAGACCAGCCGCATTCTCGAACTGCTTTCAGAGCGGCATGGCTTTCCGCGACTTCACGACTGACGGAGATAAGACGATGACCGTAAAGCCCTCAGGCTTCGAACCAGCCCTGCTACCTCCCCTCCTCTTCGAGCCGGACCAGACCGATCCCTATCTCGCCAAGGCGGTCGAACTCAGGAACATCTTCGCTGTCGATGCCGTCGAGCGGGATCAACAGGGCGGGAGGCCGACGGAGCAGGTCCGGCTTCTCAAGGAGAGCGGCCTCGTCAATCTCCTCATTCCCACGGAATTCGGTGGCGAGGGACAACCCTATTCGACGGCTCTGCGCATCGTGCGCGAATTCGCCAAGGTCGACGGCTCGCTTGGCCACCTGTTCGGCTATCACTTCAGCCCGATTCAGAATGCCCTGACGGGGGCCAGCGACGAACGATCGGCCGCGATCCTGCGGCAATCGGCCGAGGGTCGGTGGTTTTGGGGCAATACAACGAACAGCTTCTCCAAAAGCCTCTTCGGCAAAAGGATAGAAGGTGGCGTCCTGTTGAACGGCTATCGGCCATTCGCCTCCGGGTCGCATGTCGCCGACTATTTGATGGTCGCATGGGAAGACGGGGAAACGAACGCCCGCAGCTTCGCCTATATTCCCGCCAATCGCGACGGCATAACGATAGCCGACGATTGGGATGGGATTGGCCAACGGCAGACCGGCAGCGGTCGCGTCCTCTACAAGGATGTGGCGGTGAAGGATGAAGAGCTGCCGGAACGCCCCAGGGATCCGGCTGCCCTTCTCATTCCGCAGCAACAGCAGAGCGTTCTCCTCAACGTCTTCATCGGCAGCGCGCAAGGCGCCCTGATCGCAGCGCGGGATTATACGATCACGAAGTCTCGGCCGTGGATCTACTCCGGTGTCGAACGCCATTCGGACGACCCGTGGATCAAGCGACAGTACGGTGAACTCTGGACCAAGGTGCAGGCCGCAACCGCACTGGCTGACAGAGCCGCAGTCGCCATCGATGCAGCCTATGCCAAGGGCCCGGCGCTCACGGCAGAGGAGCGCGGCGCGACCGCGATCGCCGTGGCTTCCGCCAATGTCCTGGCCGGCAAGGTCGCGCTCGACGTCACCAGCGAAATATTCGAGGTGATGGGCGCCCGTTCGGCCGTGCGCCCCTACGGCTTCGATCGTTTCTGGCGCAACGTCCGCATCCATACGCTCCACAATCCGGCAGAGTACAAGACCCGCAATGTCGGCTCCTGGTTCCTGACTGGCGACTATCCCGAGCCGGGGATATTCCAATGAGCCGACGGCAGCTTCATCTCAACATCAATATCCTGCACTCGGGGTTCTCCCCGGCGGCCTGGCGCATGGAAGGCAGCGACCCGCGCGCCTCCTTCGACATCAACCACTACATCAAGGTCGCTGGCATCGCGGAACGAGGCACCTTCGATGCCGTCTTCCTGGCCGACCAGGCGGCCATATCGGACCGCATCGACTTCCGCCCACTGACTTCGCTGGAACCGACGATCGTGCTTGCGATTGTTGCGGCCAGCACGGAACGGATCGGGCTGATCGGCACGGCCTCCACCACTTACAACGAGCCCTACAATATCGCCCGGCGCTTCGCGACGCTCGACCATGCCAGCGGCGGGCGCGCCGGCTGGAACATCGTCACCAGCGCGGATCTGGCGCAAAGCCGGAATTTCGGCCTCGAAAAGCCCGTGGCCCATGCGAGCCGCTATGAGCGGGCCGGCGAATTTGCCTCCGTGGTCAAGGCGCTATGGGACAGCTGGGAGGAAGAGGCCTTCGTCGGCGACGTCGCGACGGGACGTTTCGTCGATCCCGGCCGCGTGCATCCGATCGCTCACAACGGCAAGCACTTCTCCGTGCATGGGCCGCACAATATCCCGCGCCCGCCACAGGGGCACCCGGTTCTCGTGCAGGCGGGCGGATCAGACGACGGGCGCGCGCTCGCCGCCGAACATGCCGAAGCCGTGTTCTCCGCCTCACAATCCTTCGAAGAGTCGCTGGATTACGCCAGGGATTTGCGTCGTCGCGCCGCTCGTTACGGTCGCTCGGAAAACAGCATCCTTGTGCTTGCGGGCCTCGCCACCATCATCGGCAGCACCGAAGCGGAAGCGAGGCGCAGACAGGAAGAGCTGCGCGACCTCATTCCGCTGGAGTACAGCCTTGCCCGGCTGGCCGGCGTCCTGCAGGTCGATCAGAAGAAGCTCGAACTCGACAAGCCATTGCCTGAGGACATACCGCTGCCGGCTGACGGCGGGCACACGTTCTTCCACGCCACATTGGCGCTGACGCGGCGGCAGGGATTGACCGTTCGAGGCCTGATACGCGCGCTCAACGGCGGTACCGGGCATCGCACGATTGTCGGAACGCCTGCCGCGATCGCTGACGATATCGAGACATGGTTCACCGCCGGTGCGGCTGATGGTTTCAACCTCATGCCCGATGTGCTGCCGCATGGGCTTGAGGTTTTCGTCGATGAAGTGGTTCCGATCCTGCGTCGCCGCGGTCTGTTCAGGCAGGAATACACCGGGCGCACATTGCGCGATCACCTTGGCCTCACGCGACCACACAACCCCTACGCCACCGCGGCGGAATAGCGGCCCGGAAAGGACGCTCCCATGACACCATCCCTTGCGGCAAAACCAACCGGCACCGACCGGCTGGCGACGCTATCAGCCGAACGCTATCGCCAGGCGCAGCACCTCGGCAGCGACTGGAACGAAACGATCGATACGCTGCTCTCCCACCGCAGCGTGCGCAGCTATTTGCCGGATCCGGTTCCACACACCGCTGTCGAACTTGCCGTTGCCGCCGCGCAGTCGGCTGCCAGCTCCTCCAACCTGCAGGCATGGAGTGTCGTCGCCGTCGAGGACCCCGAGCGGCAGAGCCGCCTGAACGCCGTTGCCGGCAATCAGCGCCAGATCGCCCAGGCACCCCTCCTGCTCGTCTGGCTCGCGGACCTTGCCCGGCCTCGGGCGATCGCAGCGGACGGCGGCTCGGCGGGCGACGGCCTCGACTATATCGAGAGCTTTCTGCTTGGCGTGATCGATGCGGCACTTGCGGCGCAGAATGCGGTCGTTGCCTTTGAATCGCTGGGGCTTGGGACGTGCTACATCGGTGCGATCCGCAACGATCCGGAAACGGTGGCCCGGGAACTCGCCTTGCCGGAAGGCGTCTTCCCGGTCTTCGGCCTGACGGTCGGCTTTCCGGACCCGGCGCAGCCCGCCGGCGTAAAGCCACGCCTGCCGCAATCGACGGTCCTGCATCGTGAGCAATATGCGGATGACGCCCGGGCGCGGGATCTTGCCGGCTACAACAAGGCATTGCGAAGCTTTCAGGCGGAGCAGGCGATGCCGGCGATCGACTGGACCGATCAGGTCCGCAATCGTATTGGCACGGTCGAGGCGCTGAAGGGCCGGCACGTGCTAGCCGCGGCCGCGCGCAGGCTGGGTTTTCGGCTTAAATAGAGCGGCAGGGCCTGGAAGAACAACTTATTCGGCCGCCATCATGTCGGCGGCCGGCCGGATGCGGCGCGCGATGATCTCGTCCATCGTCTGCAGAGCGCGCGCTTCCGCGAGCAGCCACTCGCGAAACAGATCGACGCGCATCAATCGCGCCGTATGCGCCGTGGTGGCGAAGAAATAGGACGAACTGACGGGCTGCGGCACGCCAAAGGGGCAGACCAGCCGCCCGGAGCGGATCTCTGCTTCCGCCAGCCGGATCTTGCCGAGCCCCAGCCCCTGCCCCGCCAGCGCTGCATCAAGGACGAGGGAGGACTGGTTGAGACGAAAACCACCCTGCGACGGAAGGCAGGAAAGCCCGGCGGCGCGCAACCATCCACCCCAATCCGGGCAGGATTGATCATGCTCGGCGCCCTCCTCATGCAGCAGCGGCACGTCTTCGATCGCCTCCGGCTTGCCCCACAGCCCATACGTATCCGCAAACTCCGGGCTGCACACCGGCAGCACGGCTTCGGAAAAGAGATGATCGACGATGAGCCCCGGATATGGACCGCTGCCGTAGCGGATCACGCAATCGGCGTCGCCGGCATCAAGGTTCGTCAACTGGGTCGACGCATCGACCAGGACCTGAAGGCGCGGGGCGGCCCGCCGTAGCGCATCGAGGCGCGGGATGAGCCACTTGCTGGCAAAGGACGGGGCGACCGAAACGCGGATCGGCTGTTCATGATCGCTCTGCACGAACTGAGCCATGGCGGTCAGAACCGCATCGAAGGCCCCGGTCAATCCAGGCACCAATGCCAGCCCGGCCGGCGTCAGATTCAACTGGCCACGCACCCGGTTGAAAAGCGGCTGGCCGAGATAGTCTTCCAGCAGGCGGATCTGTTGACCGACCGCAGCCGACGTCACATGCAACTCTTCGGCAGCACGAACGAAATTCAGATGTCGCGCCGTCGCGACGAAGGCCCGCAGCGATGTCAGCGGCGGCAGTCGCGCAAGCGTGGGCTGGATTGCTTTTCTGCGGGAGTCGGCAAAGGTGCTCATTGCGTGATTGCACCACAAACCGCCCCATGAAGACGAGAACCGGCTTTCCTTCCAACCCTGCCGGCGGAACATTTTCTTGCGCTGCAGACCTCGATCAGAGATGCAAAAACTCATTTTCGGAAATTGTATATCTTTTTAGTAGATTAAAGGGATCGACTACCTACCGACGCACTGGCGCGAAGTTTTCCTTTCCCGGACGCGGAGAAAAACATTCTTCCGGTTTTGCGCCACGCTGCCCGATGATTGCCACGACGATGCTTCGACAGAGGCATTTCAAACGCAATTCAGGGGGTATTCATGGACATCAGCAGACGCCAGCTAAACAAGCTTCTTGCCGCGACAGGCCTTACAGCGTTCCTACCGCTTAACGCCTTCGCCGAGACTACGGCACCGACAAGGGGCGGCACCTTGAACTTTATTGTCGAGCCGGAGCCGCCGACGATCCTGGCGCTGGCCCACACCGCAGGCGGTACCCAGAAAGTCAGCCCGAAGATCACCGAAGGTCTTTTGACCTACGACTTCGATCTGACACCGAAGCCACAGCTCGCCACGGAATGGTCAATCAGCGACGATGGACTGAACTACACCTTCAAGCTCCGCCCGAACGTGAAGTGGCATGACGGCAAGCCCTTCTCATCGGACGACGTTGCTTATTCCATCGAGCTTCTGAAGCAGGTCCACCCGCGTGGCCGCGGCACCTTCGCCAATGTCACGAAGGTCGAAACGCCCGATCCGCTGACCGCCGTGATCCGGCTTTCCAAACCGGCGCCCTATCTGCTGAGTGCTCTCTACGGGGCCGAGTCGCCGATCGTGCCCAAGCACGTCTATGACGGCGTCAAGATCGCTGACGTCCCAACCAATCCGAATGGCGGTGCCCCGATCGGTACGGGACCATTCGTCTTCAAGGAGTGGGTACGCGGATCGCATATCATCCTCGAGCGTAATCCTGATTACTGGGACGCCGGCAAACCCTATCTCGACCAGGTCATTGTGCGCTTCGTGCCTGATGGCGCGGCCCGCGCCGCCGGTTTTGAGACCGGCGAATTCGATATCGGCGGCGACAATCCCATTCCGCTAAGCGATCTCGAACGTGTGAAGGCACTGCCGAACATTGCCGTCGATTCACGCGGCTACGAGACCAAGGGCGACCAGACGCAGCTGATCTTCAATCTCGACAACGAGTATCTGAAGAATGTCAGCGTTCGCCGCGCGATCGCCCACGCCATCGACCTCGACGTCATCCTGAACACCGTCTGGTACGGCTACGGCCATGTTTCGCCGACCCCGATCAGCACCTTCCTGCCGCGCTATCTCGACACCTCGATCAAGCCCTACGCCTTCGACCTGAAAGCCGCTGAACAGCTGCTCGACGAGGCCGGCTACAAGCGCGGAGCGGACGGCGTCCGCTTCAACCTGCGACTGACCCACAATTCCTACAACGAAGGCTTCAAGCGGGTCGCCGAATATCTGAAGCAGAACCTGACGCGCATCGGCATCAACGCCACGATCGATTCCTACGACTTCTCCACCTACATCAAGAAGGTCTACACCGACCGTGCCTTCGACGTGACGGCCGAATATCTCGGCAACCAGTTCGATCCAACGCTTGGCGTGCAGCGCATCTACTGGTCGAAGAATTTCAAGCTCGGCCTGCCGTTCTCGAACGCCAGTCACTACAACAACCCGGAGGTGGACAAGCTGCTCGAAGCCGCATCCGTCGAGATCGACGATGCGAAACGCAAGCAGCAATTCTTCGCCTTCCAGAAGATCGTTGCCGACGAAGTGCCGGTGGTGAACCTGATTTCACTGGAGAACGTCACCGTCTTCAACAAGCGGGTCAAGAACCACACGATCGGGGCCGAGGGTGTGCAGTCCAACTTCGCTGATGTCTACATCAAGGACGGCGAAGGCTGAGGTGCGGCGGCAGGACCTGCACAGGAAAGGGGCGCATCGTCGATGCGCCCCTTTTGCTTTTTGGAGGTGAGATCACGCGACGCGGACGGGCGTGAATTTCGTGAGGATACGATCGGCGAGTGCAATCGCCTGGGCGCGCTGCTCGGTGATCGAACTCGACTCCCATGCAACGCCCCGCAGCGGATGGCCGATGGCGCTGAGATTGCGGTGGACGAGCCCCTCCTCGTTGATGAGATCACCCGCCGGCGTCGCATCAATGCCATAGCCGGTGCTGTGAGGGCGAACCTCGCCGCTCGCGACCAGGCTCTTCACGAAGGGGTCGGATACCTGGCGCCAATCATGCAACTGATGGCCACGACAATCGATCACGCCGTCGAACGGCACCGTCTCAACGCCTGTCGCTGTCTTCAGGCTGGCGGTGATCTCGCTGCCCTCAATGGCAAATCCAAGGATACGGGCGCGGCCATGCTCCAGCCGACCTTCCGAAATCACCCGCTCGATAATCGCGTGGCTTTCCGGCGCCGAGCGATGCGCGGTAACGTCCCAGTAGGCCCTGAGATGCCGGGTGAACCGCAGACGCTCACGATCGCTGGCCCCTTGCCACAGCGAGAGAATATGGGGGCGGATCGCCAAGGGCAGCCCTTGCCAGTCTGCACCCTCAGCCGAAATCGACCGTCGTTCCGCCTTGACGCGCGACAACAGTTCGCGCGCGGTTGATGGCAACGGGCCATCGGCCAGAAAGTCGCGCGCTGCGTCGACAGTCCTGCGACCCTCCACGAACTGGCCACGGCGCGATATCACGCGGTAACGGCCGCGATAACCCCGCGCCTCCATGCTGGCCACGGCATCGACCATCGACAGGCTCGAACCTATCAGGAGAATTTCCTCGCAGCCTTTCAGACGGTCGAGCGCCAGTGCGTCCCACGGATTGGCTGCAAAACGCGGGTGACCGGCGAGTTGAGCCTCGGCGGCCGACAGGCGCGGTTGGAAAACGCCAAGGGCCAGCACGGCCTCATCCGCCTCCACAGAGGTACCGTCAGCCGTGGTAATGCGGATCCGGCTCGGCGTTGCCACCAGCCCGGATGCCGACGACCGGATATGCCTTAGCGTCGAACCGAGCCGCGCGTTCGCGACCGCACGCGCGAGCTCGTCACGGACATAGGTTCCATAGAGGTAACGCGGCGGACTGCTTGTGCCCGCCTCGGCGGGAGGCGTCCAGCCGTAGGCCGGGCCATTCTCGACGAGCCAGCGCGAGAGATGGCCTGGATCCTCTGGATAGAGGGAGAAGATTTCAGCCGGACCGTTCACCAGATGGGCCGGATCGGGTGTGCTGTAGGCAACACCTCGCCCAAGCTCCTCTCGTCGCTCGATGATGGTGATCGCCAATGGCACTTCGGTCTTGTCGAGCAGCTTGAGCGCCGTCAGCGCCCCGGCGAAGCCCCCGCCGACAATGGCGACGGAGTGATGCGGAATACGATCGATGCGCAATAGACCTACTCTCCCACCGGCGTCGGTGGGGCGTGATATGTCGGGATATGAGAACGGGCGGACGCCCTTATGCGATCAGCTTGTCGCGACTGCGATGGCGCCCATTCAGCAGTTCGAGGGCGTTTCGGCTGGCAATCAGCTCGGCTTCATGCTCGCTCAGTCCGGCCGCCGCAAAGGCTGCGGCCAGTCCGTCCTGCGTCGGCTCGTGCCCAAGGATCGGCCAGTCGCTGCCGGTCAGAACATGGTCGGCGCCGACGAGACTGGTCACGAAGCGGATAAAGCGTGCCTCCGACGGCATGATGTCGATATAGAGGTGACGCCGCTTGCCCGCTGGCGCATCCGCGAAAATGGACGGCAGTTCGCCGAAGGGGCCGGTCAGGGCGAGTGCCGAAATGCCGAGCGCGGTAATGACGACCCGAAGTTCCGGCAATTCGTCGAAGACGCCCGACGTCACCAGCGAGATCGCGGCGGCGGCGTTGATCGTGCCACGACTTAAGCGGGTCCCGAGCCTGCCGAGGCCGGACAGCTGCGTTGAAAGCGGCTCGGGGTTGATGGGATGCAGGAAGACGGGAACGCCGAGCTCCGCAGCAACCCTCAGGACGGGCCGGGCTTCCGGCGCATCGATCAACCTCTCACCTCTCGCGCTGTCGAGAAACAGGCCGGACAGATTGAGGTCGACGATGGCGCGCCGTGCCTCGACCGCCGCCGCTTCTCCGCCGAAGGTGTCCACGGTCGCCAGCGCGAAAAGCCGATCGGGATGGCGCGCAACCGTCGCTGCTAGGTCGTCGTTCAGCTTGCGGCTGACCGCGCCAAGATCGGCATCAGGTGCCGCGACGATCGACAGCGCGACCCCGATCACGCGGCGCGAGATACCGGCCGCATCGCTATCTGCGATCAGCACATCGATATCGGAGATCTTCGTGCCGATCCGTGCCCACAGCGGATCGAGCGGGCGACCGGGCGCGCGGTAGACCTCCCAGCCTTCGGGCAGGAAATGCGTATGGAAATCGACGATATCGAGCTTGCTCATGGTGGCTCCGTGGCGATCGCTGCGCGGCAGGGACTAGAAGACCTTACCTTCTTCCAGGTGTGTCGTGGTTCCATTGATGTAGAAGTCACCGACCACCCTCGCCTTGTGCAGCAAGGGATTGTGATTGAGCACGGTGCGGATGTTGCGCCAGTGCCGATCGAGATTGAGATGGCGCGACGTCGCGGAGCCGCCGCCGAGTTCGAAGACGTTGGTTGCGGCCGCCAGTGCAATCTGCGAAGCCACGATCTGTGTGCGTGCAGTCGTCAGCGCGCTCTCGATCAACGCGGTCTCCAGCGCCTGCGGATCGCCGGCGGCGAACGCGGCGGCCGTCTTGTCGAGCGCACGCGCGTTTTCGCGGATCAACGTGTCGACGGCAAAGGAGCCGGCGGCGACCTCACCGAGAATCTTCTGGACGAAGGGATCCGCACTGGCGGTTTCAGCCGCGCTATGGGCTGCCGAGCGGGCCTGGCGGCGCACATATTCCGTCCCTTCGGCGAGCGCGCCACGCACAGCGCCCGCCATTGACGCCGCAAGGTGCAGCTGCCGCAAGGTCGAGGTGTGGCGTCCAACGAGCGTGTTGAGGCCGCGCGTGGAGATTTCATGCGGCAGTACCTCGACGTCTTCGAGCAGAACACCACCGCTCGCGGTCAGCCGCTGGCCCATGCCATCCCAGTCGTCGAGAATGGTGATGCCGGGACGATCGACCGGAAGCAAAACGCTCACGAACTCACCGTCATCGTTCTTCGCACTGAATGATGCGAAGTCCGAGAACGCCGTGCCCGTCGCATACCATTTGCGGCCGTTGAGACGGTAACTATCGTCCGATCTCGTCAAACGTGTCGTCACCTCGCCCGGCCGCTTGGTGCCCTGTTCCGTATGAGCTCCGCCGAAAAGCTTGCCCGAGAGAACGCGACTGAGCTGTGTTCGGTCGATAGCAGTGCTGGGGCTGAGGATCAGGCTTTCGGTGAAATTGAAATGGCTGCGCAGCGCGTGAGCGACATTCGAATCCGCGGCGCCGATCGCCATGATCGTTTCGATGTAGTCGGCAACGGATCCACCCGGACCGCCGAGCGCCACAGGAATGCGCAGCGCCCCCAGACCTGCCTCCTTGAACAGGCGGAAGGCCTCGAATGGAAGCTCCCTTTCCAGATCGCGTCTTGCCGCCTCCTTCGCGATTTCGGCCGCCAGATCAGGAACTTTTGCCAATAGCGTCGAGAGATCGTTCACCGCCTCCGCAGGTTTCGGGGTGGCGGACAGTGCTGAAGGAGCGGTATTCGGCATGCGGGAACCTTCTCGGCCGGAAAAAGAAAAGAAGGGACCCGCCATATCGGCGGATCCCTGAAGTCATGATCAGGCGACCGCGCGTGTCAGCGGCACGACATTGTCGGCACCGCCTGCGACGCTACGCGGCACGCGACCTTCGACCGGATGGCTCGGATCGTTGAAGCCGGGCGTCGAGGGATGGCCCGTCGTGACAAGTCGGTCGACCAACGCCTCGTCCTCAGCGTCGAGCTTGACGTCGAGCGCGCGGATGTAGCTGTCCCAGTGTTCTTCCGTGCGCGGACCGGCGATGGCCGCCGAGATCAGCTTGTTGTTCAGCACCCAGGCGAGCGCGAACTCGGTCGGAGAGACGCCCTTGCGGGTAGCGTGGGCAGCGATCTCGGAGGCAATGGCGATCGATTCAGGACGCCATTCGGTCTCGAGGATACGCTTGTCGCCGCGACCGGCGCGGGTATCGGCGGCCGGTTCCTTGCCCGGCTCGTACTTGCCCGTCAGGACACCGCGGGCCAGCGGCGAATAGGAGACGACGCCGAGACCATAGTGATGGGCCGCCGGCAGCTGCTCGGCTTCGGCGGTGCGGTTGACGATGTTGTAGAGCGGCTGGCTTGCGACCGGACGATCGATGCCAAGTTCATCGGCCAACTGCGCGACTTCGGCGATGCGCCAGCCGCGGAAGTTGGAGACGCCGAAGTAGCGGAGCTTGCCGGCGCGGATCAGGTCGGCGATCGCGCGCACCGGCTCTTCCAGCGGCGCATCGAAGACAGCGCGGTGGAAATAGAGGATGTCGATATAGTCGGTGTTGAGACGGCGCAGCGAATTCTCGACGGTCTCGATGACCCACTTGCGGGAATGACCGCCGAGGTTCGGACCCTTCTTATGCGAATTGACAAACTTCGTCGCCAGAACCCAGTGATCGCGATGCGCCTTGATGCCCTTGCCGACGACCTCTTCCGACTTGCCGTCGTGATAGACGTCGGCGGTGTCGATGAAGTTGATGCCCTGCTCGCGGGCCTTGTCGATGATGCGGAACGCGACGTCATCGGGCGTTGGGCCGCCGAACATCATGGTTCCCAGGCTGAGCGGTGACACCTTGAGCGCGCTGCGCCCGAGATAACGATAATCGACCATTGTATTCTCCTTCTTACTGAGCGTGATGGCTTACTGAGCGTGATGGCAGGCGGCGGCGTGGCCGCTGCCGAACTGGCGGAATGCCGGATCTGCGGACCGGCAAATATCGGTGGCGAGCGGACAGCGCGTATGGAAGCGGCAGCCGGCCGGTGGATTGTGCGGGCTCGGCAGATCGCCTGATATGGGCGCGGCCTGCTTGCGCCGCGACGGATCGGGCACGGCGGCGAGCAGCGCCTGCGTATAGGGATGCTTGGCGCCCTTCCACAGCTCGCTCGTCGGAGCGCTCTCGACGATGCGGCCGAGATACATGACGAGCACGCGATCGGCGAAATAGCGAACCACCGAGAGATCGTGAGAGATGAAGAGATAGGAAAGCGATAGCTCCGTCTTCATCTCGACCAGCAAATTGAGGATCTGCGCCTGGATCGAGAGGTCAAGCGCCGAAACAGGTTCGTCGCAGATGACGAGTTCCGGCTGCAGGATGAGCGCGCGGGCAATGCCGATACGCTGGCGCTGGCCGCCGGAGAACTCATGTGGATAGCGATCGAGCGAATCCGCCGGCAGGCCGACATGGGCCACCATCTGCGCGGCGATCGCCTCGCGCTGCTTGCGCTCGCCGATACCGTGAACCGCGAGAGGAGCCGTTAGGATGGTGCGTATCGTCTGCCGCGGGTTAAGCGAGGCAAACGGATCCTGGAAGATCATCTGGATGCTGCGCCGGACCGACTGCAGTTCGCGCCCCGCCATGGCGGTGACGTCCCTGCCCTTGAAAGTGACGCTCCCCGACGATGGATCGACGAGCCGCACCAGCGACTTGCCGAGTGTGGATTTGCCACAGCCGGACTCGCCGACCAGCGCCACCGTCTCGCCTTCGGCGATATCAAGCGACACGCCATCGACGGCGCGCACGGTGCCAGCGGCTCCGGGATAATGGGTCGAAAGCCGATCAACCGACAGAAGCGACATTGGCGTTCTCCGCAATGGCTGGAACATAGGGGCACGCCACCTGCCGGCCGGCCGGCAGTGCGATAAGTTGCGGTACGACGGAGGCGCAGGAGGGCCGGGCGACCGGACAACGCGGACGGAACGAACAGCCCTTCTCGCCGGCAGCCGAAACGATCGAGCCCGGGATCTCCGAGAGCGGTCCGTCGCGGTAGTGATAGTCCGCCTTCAGCCGCGGCGAAGCCGACAGCAAGCCATTCGTGTAGGGATGGTACGGCCTCTCGAACACCTCGCCCGGAAGTCCCTCCTCGATCTTGCGCCCGGCATACATGACGACGACGCGATCGGCCCATTGCGCGACGATGCCGAGATCGTGGGTGATCAAAATGACGGCCATGTTCAGCTGCACCCGAAGATTATCGAGCAGCTGCAGCACCTGCGCCTGGATCGTCACATCAAGCGCCGTCGTCGCTTCATCGGCGATCAGCAGTTTCGGATTGCAGGCAACAGCGATGGCGATCATGACGCGCTGGCGCATGCCACCGGAAAGCTGGTGCGGATACTCGTCGATACGGCGGCGGGCTTCTGGAATGCTGACGAGATCCAACAGCGCAATGGCGCGCTCTCGGGCCTGACGCCGGTTGAGATCCTCATGAATGCGCAGCACTTCGATGATCTGATCGCCGATCGTCAGCACCGGATTGAGCGATGTCATCGGCTCCTGAAAGATCATGGCGATGTCGCGGCCGCGGATGCGGCGCAGGTCCCGTTCCGGGAGGCCTACAAGATCACGCCCGTCGAAGCGGATCTGCCCTTTAGCCTTTGCGTGCCGCGGCAACAGGCCGATGAGGCCGAGCGCCGTTAACGACTTGCCGGAGCCGGATTCCCCTACGATGGCGAGCATCTCGCCCGGATTGACGGAAAAGCTGACACCCTTCACAGGTTCGGCGGCCCCAAAACGCACTGAGAAGTCTGAAACCTCGAGGAGTTTCGTCATCACCGATCCTCCGAAAAGCGCGGGTTGAGCGCGTCGTTCAGACCATCGCCGATCAGGTTGAGCGAAAGCACTGTGAAGACGATCGCAAGACCGGGAAGCGCCGTCAGGTACCAGGCGGTGCGGATGACATCGCGCCCTGCCCCAATCATCGAGCCCCAGGAGACGCGGTTGGGATCGCCAAGCCCCATGAAGGAGAGCGCCGATTCCATCAGGATCGCGCTTGCCACCATTACCGAAGAGGTGACGATCAGTGGCGGCAGCGCATTGGGAAGGATCTCGCGGAAGATGATGCGGGAATGGCCGAAGCCGAGGCTGCGGGCAGCCTGCACATAGTCCTTCTCGCGAATGGCCCGGAATTCCGCGCGCGTCAGTCGCGCCACCGTCGGCCAAGAGACGATCGCGATGGCGATGGTCACGGTCGCTGTCGTCGGCTGGGCGATTGCCACGAGAACGACGAGCAGCACGAAGCTCGGAATGGTCTGGAAGATCTCGATGAACTTGACGAGGATATCGTCGATCAGACCACCGAAGTAGCCGGCGACGGCGCCGATGGCGATCCCCACAGTCAAGCCGAGCGCGGTGGCCGCCAGCCCGACGGTCAGCGATATCCGGGCGCCGTGAACGATGCCGGCAAGCACATTGCGGCCCATGGAGTCCGTGCCCAGCGGATAAGCAGGGTTCTGCCCGGGCCACAGGAAGGGGCGCGCAACCATCTCGAGCGGATCGCCGGGAAAGAGAAGCGGCGCCAACAACGCCGACACCGCAACGAGCAGCAGAATGCCTGTACCGAAGAGTGCATTGTAGTTGCCGAGGAAGACTTTCAATTCCCGACGCATGCCGCGCCAGGCCGTACCCGAAACAGAGGCACGGACGTCGGGGGCGTGGATATGTGTCCAGCGCGGCTGCTTGGGCGCTTCCGGTGCTGGTTGATCGCGCTCGACCTTTTTCTGTGGCGCGAAGTCTATCGCCTGGCCGGCCAGTGTTCCAAGTTTTTGAGTATTCATCGGCTTGCTCCAATTCGAGGATCTATCCACGCCTGCAGCAGGTCGACGGCTGCGTTTGCGACGATCACGAGGAAGGAAGACAGGAGGAGAATGCCGAGCAGCACGCTGAAATCGCGCGCCATGACGGCTTCGAAGGCAAGGCGCCCGAGGCCGGGCCAGCTATAGACGGTCTCGACCACGACCGCGCCGCCCAGCATCCCGCCAAAGTGCATGCCGGCCATGGTGGTGATAGGGATCAGAGCGTTGCGAAGGACGTGTCGCGTCGTCAACACGAAGGGCGAGACACCCTTGGCGCGCGCGGTTCGCACGAAATCCTGCGACTTGACTTCGAGCATCGAGGCGCGCGTCAGGCGGGCATAGATCGCAAGGTAAAAAAGCGCGAGCGAGGTTGCGGGCAGCACCATGTAGCGCGCCCTGTCGAGCAGCGCCGGGAACCCTGTCAGCCGCGAGCCAATCGTGCTGTCTCCGCCGCTCGGCAGCCATCCAAGCTTGACCGAGAAGAGCAGGATCAGCATCAGGCCGATCCAGAAGCCGGGAATCGAATAGAAGAGCAAAGAGACGACGGAAATTATACGATCGGGAAGGCGCCCGGAGAAGGCGGCCATCAGCGAACCGAGCAGCAGTCCGACGGCAATTGCAATCGCCAATGCCGCCACCATCAGCACCAGCGTGCCCGGCAGCCGTTGGCCGATCAGATCGGCGACCGGCATGCCGTAGCGCGGCGAAAAGCCAAGGCTGAAATGCGCGAGGTTGTCCAGATAGTTGGCAAGCTGAACAAGGATCGGGTTATCAAGCCCGAAGCGCTCGCGCAGTGCCGCCATCGTCTCGACTGTGGCCGAGCCGGATTCCGCCGCCATCACATCGGCCGCATCGCCAGGCGCCAGCTTCAGCAGGAAGAAATTGAGGATGACGATCCCGAGCATCGTGGGCACGGCCTGAATGATCGTCCTGCTGATCGTTCGACCGATCCGCCTGTAAGCCGACATGTGCCCCACCTCGCGATCTGAAAAGAATTCACCTCGTCTCGTCGCTCAGTAGTTGACTAATTCTGTGGGTTTTGTCAAATCCATATTGGTAAATAATTCCAACGATGCAGCCATTTGGCGCGCTTTTGGAAACTTAATACCGCCTATCGACACTGCGTAGGTTTTCATCCCACTTCAAAGCAGTCACGGGGCAAAAATCTCTAAAGCAGGCTCGATCCGCGGAATGACACTGAAGCGGGCCGTGACGGCCCCTGAATCACGAGGGTTGAACAAGATGTCACTATTTCCCGCACCCACGCGCCGCAGCTTTCTTCTGGCCTCGGTCGCACTCGGCGTCACCGCGACAGCACGGCTTCCCGCCTTCGCAGCCACCGCAACGCGCGGCGGCACGGCAACGCTTCTGCTGGCTGCCGAGCCGCCCGTCCTGACGACGATCGCCCATACCGCCTATAACGCGGTCTATGTCTCGCCGAAGACCACTGAAGGCCTTCTCACCTATGACTTCGACCTCAATCCGAAACCGCTGCTGGCCAAGGAGTGGACTGTCAGCCCCGATGGCCTGACCTACACCTTCAAGCTGCGCGACGGCGTGAAATGGCATGACGGACAGCCCTTCACCTCCGCCGATGTCGCCTTCTCGATCAAGACCCTGAAGGAAGTGCACCCGCGCGGCCGCAACACCTTCCTCAATCTCGTCGACATCGAAACGCCCGATGCACAGACGGCCATCCTCAAGCTTTCCAAGCCCGCGCCCTATCTGATCACCGCACTTGCCGCCTCCGAAACGCCGATCGTGCCGCGCCATATCTATGAAGGCACCAAGGTTGCGGAAAATCCGGCCAATCTTGCGCCGATCGGAACCGGTCCTTTCAAGTTCAAGGAATGGGTGCGCGGCAGCCACATCGTCTACGAACGCAACCCCGATTACTGGGATCAGCCCCGCCCCTATCTCGACCAACTGATCATCCGTTTCATTCCTGATGCCGCCGCCCGCTCGATCGCGATCGAGACCGGAGAAATTGATCTGGCGCCGTCGACACCCGTGCCGCTCAGCGACCTCGAACGGCTGCAGAGCGCCGAAGGGCTCGCCTTCGAGACCAAGGGCTACCAATACCAGAACGGCGTCAGCCGCATCGAATTCAACCTCGAGCGCCCGTTCTTCAAGGACGTGAGGGTGCGTCGCGCCTTTGCGCACGTCATTGATCGCAACGTCATTCTCAACACCATCAACTACGGCTACGGCGCCGCGATCCCCGGCCCGATCAATCCCAACCTCGCGAAATGGTTCGTGCCGGATCTCAAGACCTACCCGATCGATCTCGCCGCGGCCGAGAAGCTTCTCGATGAAGCAGGCTTCCCGCGCGGCGCAGACGGCATCCGTGCGCACATCAATCTCGACTTCGTGCCGAGTGGCGAAACCTATCCGCGTGGTTCGGAGTATATCCGCCAGGCGCTTGCCAAGGTGGGTATCGACGCCAAGGTCCGCAGCCAGGATTTCGCGACCTACACCAAGCGCATTTACACCGACCGCGATTTCGACTTCGCCTTCGAAGGCATGAGCAACCTGTTCGACCCGACGGTCGGCGTTCAGCGCCTCTACTGGAGCAAGAACTTCAAGCCTGGCGTCCCCTTCTCGAACGGCGCGGCCTACAGCAATCCCAAGGTCGATGAATTGCTCGAAGCCGCAGCGATCGAAGTCGATCCGGCAAAGCGTGTCGAGCAGTGGCGCGAGATCCAGCAAATCCTCGTCGACGACGTGCCCGCGATCGACATCGTCAGCCAGCCGGAACTGACCATCTACAACAAACGGATCTCCGATCACACCGTCGGCGGCGAAGGCATCGCAGGCAGCCTCGCCTTCGCCTACGTCGCAGCATCCTGACGCCAAACCAGCAGGAATATACTCATGACCATTCAACATCCCCCCGGATCGATCGTCGGCCTGCCGAAGTTTGCGGCACCCACCGACTTCCCGGAAAGCCCGCTATCCCAGGCGCTGAAGCAGCCCGTTCTCCTCGGCCTCTTCTTGCCGATTCAGGCCGGGGGCTGGACGCAATCGACGCTCGAGCGATCGACCGACTGGCGCTTCGATTACAACAAGGCCTTGACGTTGAGGGCGGAAGAACTCGGCTTCGACCTCGTCTTCGCGCTGTCGCAATGGTTGCCGAAGGGCGGCTATGGCGGCGTCTTCGACGGCCAGGCGCTGGATAGCTTCGTGTCGACGGCGGCGCTGGCGGGCCTCACCAAGAAGATTATGCTCATCTCGACCATGCATGTCCTTTATGGTCCATGGCATCCGCTGCATCTGGCAAAGTTCGGCGCGACGCTCGACCATATCACCGGCGGCCGCTGGGGCATTAACGTGGTCACCGGCCACCGGGCGGTCGAGCACGAGATGTTCGGCTGGCCGCGCATCGAGCACGACAAGCGCTACGAACTGGCCGCCGAATTCCTCGAAGTCGTCCAGCGCCTCTGGAGCGACAGCGAGAACTTCTCCTTCGAAGGCGAAAGCAGCTGGAAGCTCGGCGGCGGCTTCGTCACGCCGAAGCCAAACTTCGGCCGCCCGATCCTCGTCAACGCCACCGGTTCGGATGCCGGAATTGCCTTTGCCGGTCGCTATTCGGATATCGTTTTCATCACCAGCCCGACCGGCGCCGACATCAACAGCGCACTGGAATCGCTGCCGGCGCATACGAAGCGGGTCAAGGATTCGGCAATCAGCGTCGGCCGTACTGTGCGCACGCTGCTCAATCCGATGGTGATCTGCCGGCCGACGGAGAAGGAGGCGTGGGAACTCGCCGACCGCATCGTCGCCCATGCCGACCAACGCTCGCCGCAAGGCTTCCAGTCGCTGAACTCGGATGCCCATGCCTGGAAGGGCCGCGATCCCCAGGATCCATACCGCGCCATCGGCGGCAATATCCGCGTCATCGGCTCGCCCGAACAGGTGGTCGATCAGTTCGTCAAGCTGAAGGAGGCCGGCGTCGACGGCCTGCAGCTCAGCTTCTTCGACTTCCGCGACGATCTCGAATTCTTCGGCACCGACGTCCTGCCCCTGATGAAGCAAGCCGGACTGCGCCACTAGGAGGAACGCCATGACAAGCCCAGCTATAACAGGAAATGCCATTTCCGAAATCTGGTACACGCGCTGCCCGGTGCCGACGCCCGTCGGCCTTGCCGCGCAACTCGGCTATCTCGAGGAAAACTTCCGCAATGACGGCGTGACGCTGAAGTCGATCATCGATTCACCCGACCGCAACATCCGCCAGAGCCATTTCAACCACACGCTCGACTGGTCGTTCCGCCATGGCGGCAACGTTCCGCCGATCCGCGCGCGCTCCGAGGGACGCAAGACACGCCTCGTCGGCATCACCTGGACCGATGAATTCCAGGCGATCATCACCCTGCCGGAAACCGGCATCAAGACCACGAAGGACCTGAAGGGGCGCCGTTTCGGCATTGCCCGTCGCCCGGAAGGCATCGTCGATTTCATGCGCGCCACCGCGTTGAAGGGGCTGCTTTCGGCGCTGTCGCTTGACGGGCTGGCGCTCGACGCTGTGGAGATCATCGATATCGCGCTTTCCGATTCCGTGCTCTCGACGCAGGAAGGCCCCTCTCTCTTCGGGCTGAAGCGCAGGCAGCCCTATGGCGAGGAAGTTGCAGCCCTCATTCGCGGCGACGTCGACGCAATCTATGTGAAGGGCACGGCCGGCATCAATGTCGCCAACCTGATTGGCGCCGTTGAGGTGGCCGAGTTCGGCTTCCACCCCGATCCCAAGATCCGCATCAACTCTGGCTCGCCGCGCGTTTTGACGGTGGACGAGCTTCTGGCCGACGATAGGCCGGATCTCGTCGCCCGCCTGCTGGAATCGATCTTTAAGGCCAGCGCATGGGCCGAAGCGCATCCCGAGGAAACGAGGCGCTTCGTCGCGCGGGAGGCCGGCGCCACCGAAGAGCAGGTTGTCGCCGCCAATGGCCCCGACATCCACAAGCACCTTGGCCTTGGCCTGCAGCCAGAACTGGTGGATGCGATCGGCCACTACAAGAACTTTCTGCGCGACTTCGGCTTCCTCGCCGCCGACTTCGACATCGCCGACTGGGTCGACCGCCGTCATATCGACAGCTTCAACAGGCGTGCCGTTGCCTGAACCGGGAGATTGAACAACCATGCTTCAGGAAAAAATCGATCCGGTGGACAAGGCACGACGGCTCGCCGTCGACTTCGCCGGACGCGCCGCGCATTACGATAAGACGGGTGATTTTCCATTCGAGAACTTCACCCGTCTCTTCGACGCCGGCCTGCTCGGACTGGTGACGGCGGCTGAGCACGGCGGCCATGGCGCCGGCCTTGCCGAGGCGCAGGCCGTCATCAGCGAGATCGCGCGCGGCGAACCTTCGACCGCACTCGTGCTCGCCATGCACTACAATAGCCACTACAGCCTGCGCCGCTTCGCAAAGTGGCCGGACCACCTTGCCGAGCGGGTACTCACGGCCAATCGGCTTGGGCCGGCCCTGATCAATGCCGCCCAGGCCGAGCCGCGCATCGGCTCTCCCGCCCACGGCGCGCTGCCCGAGACCATCGCGCGCCGAGACGGTGACGTCTGGCGCATCAGCGGCCACAAGAGCTACGTGACAGGCATACCCGTGCTGAAATGGGTGTCGCTGCTGGCCCTGACCGACGAGGAGGAGCCGAGACTGGCCTCCTTCCTCGTTCCGACCGACAGCCCCGGCCTGCAGATTGAAAAGGCATGGAATGCCGCCGGCATGCATGCGACGGCCAGCGACGATATCATCCTCGACAATGTCGCCGTTCCACTCGAAGACATCATCGAAGCCCAGCCGGCTTCCGAACCGCTGCGCCGCGAAGAACATGCAACCGCCTTCTTCTTCTCGCTGATATCAGCGGTCTACCACGGCGTGGCGCTTTCCGCCCGCGACCGCGTGCTCGCCTTCGCCGCCCACCATACGCCGGCAAGCCTCGGCGCTCCGCTATCGACGGTTCCGCGCATTCAGGATGGGCTGGGAGAGATCGAAGTCCGCCTTGCAACCAATGCCCGATTGCTGCGCTCGCTCGGCGAAGACGTCGACGCTGGCAGGGTCGTTGGAATGGACGGCATGCATGTCCGCCACGTCGTCATCGACAATGCGGTGGCGATCACCAGCCTCGCTCTCGAGCTCGCCGGAAACCCTGGCCTCAATCGTGATTTCCAGCTCGAGCGCCACCATCGAGACGCCATCACCGCCCGCTCCCATGCCCCGCAGAGCCACATGATCCGGACGATCGCCGCCCGCAACGCACTCGGTCGTCTCGCATCACGATAGCGGGACGCCGATCTCCGGTTTTACTGTTTGATTTCACAAGCACAGGCCGACGATGAGCAAAGACAGCGAATTCCTCTGGTACATACCAAACGACACGAGGCCGGGGCATCGCGGCGATTCCGTGGTTGAACATCACAACAGCCTGGCCACGTTGGCGGAACACGCCAGGGCGCTCGAGGAGCATGGCTGGAAGGGTGCGCTGATCGGAACGGGTTGGGGCAGACCGGACACATTTACCCTAGCCGCTGCACTTGCGGCACGCACGACGACGTTCGAACCGCTGATAGCGATCCGCCCGGGTTACTGGCGACCCGCGAACTTCGCCTCGGCCGCCGCCACCCTCGACCATCTCACTGGCGGGCGTGTCCGTGTCAACATCGTCTCCGGCCTCGACAATCTCTCGGCCTATGGCGACAGGGAGGGAGACCAGGCAGAGCGCTACGCTCGCACCAAGGAATTCATGCGGCTGGTGCGCAGGCTCTGGACGGAGGAAAACGTCAGCTATGACGGCGAATACTTCGGCGTCGCGGGTTCGACCGTCGTGCCGCGCATCGAGGCGCACGGCGATCGTCGCCACCCGAAGCTCTATTTCGGCGGCGCTTCCGAGGCGGCCGAGCGCGTCGCGGCCACCGAAGCGGATGTCCAGCTCTTCTGGGGAGAGCCGCTCGATGGTGTCCGCGAGCGCATCGCGCGCCTGCAGGCGCTGAGCCGGGAGCTTGATCGAGATCTGCCGCCACTCGAGTTCGGGCTCAGGATCACCACGCTGGTGCGCGACACCACCGAGCAGGCCTGGGCCGACGCCGAAGCAAAGGTGGCAGAGATGGCCAAGGGCAATGGCGCCGGCTGGAGCGATCATCGCAGGGCAGTCGCGGTCGGCCAGCAGCGACTGTTCGACCTGCATCGATCGGGAGACGTCCTGGACGACAACCTCTACACCGCCCCCGGCAAATACGGCGGTGGCGGCGCCGGCACGACCTGGCTGGTCGGCTCGGCGGCCGACGTCGCCAAGTCCCTGCGCAAGTACGAGGATCTGGGCATCACCCATTTCGTGCTCTCCGATACGCCCTACCTCGCGGAGATCAAACGCCAGGGTAACCAGTTGCTGCCGCTTCTACGCAGGTGAGCCCTAAGTGACCACTTCGTTTCCGGCTCATGATTGGCGGGCAGACTTGACGTACTTCCCAACAACCTTCGCCACGTCTTCGGCGCTGGCGAATTCGCCGCGATCGGCCGCATCCAACCCGGCTTCGATCTCGGCAAGCTGCCACTCCTGCTGCTCAACGAAAGCCTTGATGGCCTCGGCAGCCATATAGGCGCGAGAGCGATCCAGCTTTTCCGCAATCTGATTAAGCTTGCTCGCGGTTTCATCCGAAACCCGCACGGTAAATGCAGTGGTCAAAGTACCTGTCTTTCCTTGGTTCACTTTTATTATTGGTGAACCACGATGGTTCGTCAAAGTTCTCGCCACACGTGTTTTCGGGCGATTATTAGGAATACGCGATGCCACCCTCCAGATTGAGCGGCGGCAATACATCGTTGTCGTTGAGTGGAATTTGGTTGCGGGGGCCTGATAGCACGGAGACTTGTAAAAGTGCCGGTCTTGATGGGATTCGAACAGAGATTTGCGCGTTAGATAAGAGATTACCGGTTCGGTACCTTCGTACGCGAAGGATCGACTGCGGCATACCCCCACTATGAAACACCTTCAGTCGTTTCTCACGCAAGCGCCGCCATCCGTTGGGTTCAACATGTCATTTGGCTTTTTACGTCGCGGCCGTGATCGCCAAAGCGACCTCGTTGATGCGGGTGCTAGGACTTTGGATAGACCGACGCGATAACTCGTGCTGTCGCGGCACCGGTTAAGAGGTAGGGCCTCGGCGGTGGCGGGACAGGAACTTGCCTTGTCCCGCCTCCCGAAACGCACTCAATGTCGCCAATAGCAGGAGATCATCCGCCACTGACGTGCCACGCGAAGGTCAATTGACGGCAGTTTAAGATACTACCCTCGCCCGGTTTCGATCGCCGCGCGTTCAGACTCGACAGCATCGCTTTCGCCATCACTCAGCTTGCACTGCATCTACTGTCAGTCAGACCGTCTGGGCGATATCCCGCTCCCAGTACCAGGCAACATACATCGACTTTCGGCCATGCTTGCGGCTCTTGAGAAAACTGCGAATGGACCGGGCGTCTGCTTTTTCACAGGCAGCCCAGACGAAGGTGTCGCCACCGCAAGCAACGATCGCGGCTTTGGCCTGATCCGCAGGAATACCGCTCGCAGCCATGGGATAATGCCTACGATGCAACCAGCGCGCCTTGAGCGTGCTCTCGGTCGGCAGCGGCTGCTCCTCGCGGCCATCCTCCACTTCGATGATCGCCTCGATATCAGTCCCAGGCGCGGCTTCCGCGATGATGCGGGCGATCGCCGGCGGGGGCAGGATTTAATCATTACTTGCGATCCCCTCGATCGTCGGCGACCGGCATGTCCGAACCGGGCAGGATCAGGGACAGCCGCTTGGCGTCGGTGAAGACTTCAGGTTATGCGCCTTGCTCTTGCTGTCGCGCTTCCGCCAGCGATGCGACGATTGCGGCGATGGAGCGAAACAGGACGAGCGGGTCGTCCTTCGAGGGCGTGAAGCCTCGGCGCTGCCAGAACTGCGCCGCTTCGTGATCGACGGCGTTGACCATCAACGCCCGCCCGCCGATCAGAGCGGCGGCCTGGACGCAACGCTCAAGAGCATGTTTCACCAGACCTGTGCCGATGCCTATCCCCACCCATTCCGTGTCCGTGGCAAGCTGGCCGAGGAGAAGACAGGGAACCGGATCGGGCGGTTGCCCGGTGCGGATCGAGCGCGGGAGGATCGCAGGGACGACGGCGGTAGGCGCCAGGCCGTAATACCCGACGACGCGCCCGCCCTCATGGACGACGAGAACCGCCGTGAAACCTTTCTCCTGATTGGAAAGCGCGCGCGTCTTCAGCCAATGATCGAGCGTCGGCTTGCCGCAGGAAAATTCGGAAACATCATGCGCCGCCGTAAGCGGTTCTGGAGCCGATAAGGCCACGGCTTATTGCTTCGCCTCGTAATCAACTTCCCACGGCGCGGGCCGCCTGACCAGTTCCACCATCTCCGGAACAGGAGCGACCGGTAGGGACAAGACACCCATGAAATCGGCAAAGCCTTCAGGGCTCATGCGGATGAGCCCCTGCTCCATAACGACTTCCTCTGCGGCGCGCACGGCCGCCTCCCGCACAAAATCGGTGCGCGAGCGGCCGCGCAGGCTTGCCGCGCGATCAATCATTGCAACATCTGCTTCAGGCAGACGCATCGAGATCGGATATTCCTTGCGTTCGACAGTGGCGGCCATGACATATCTCCTTTACGAGGAAAATAGCGATTTGTAGTGCCAAATGCAATACGAAACTATCAGTCTCGTTCACGGGTTCAGCGACTCTACGAGACGCTCGAGGACGTTTCCGAGGAAAAGTGTATTGAAGCGGCGAACGTGATCCGTTCGCTGGTCAAGGACATCATCCTCACGCCGGTGAACGGAAAAATCGAGATCGACGTTCGCTTCGATCTAGCGGGGATCCTGACGCTTTCGGTCAAAAAGGAAAACCCCGCAGCGTGTGCAGCGGGGTCGCAAGTAAATTTGGTTGCGGGGGCAGGATTTGAACCTGCGGCCTTCAGGTTATGAGCCTGACGAGCTACCGGGCTGCTCCACCCCGCGCCAAGTGCAAAACCCTTTGGGTTTTGCACGTCCGAGTAAACCGCTTGCGGTTTGCTCTTACTGCCCGAGCAAATTGCCGAAGGCGATTTGTCTCGTGTAAGGGACGCACTGCATGTTTCCGGGCCCATTATAGCASAAAGGCCGCTTTGTGGGCGGCCCTTTTGATCGGCTTRGGGCCGTTTTCGTGATGAGAAGATTATCTTTGTTTGTTGCGTTTAGCAGACCTGGCAGCGACCGACTCTCCCGCGTCTTAAGACGAAGTACCATAGGCGCTGGGGCGTTTCACGGCCGTGTTCGGAATGGGAACGGGTGCAGCCGCCCCGCCATAACCACCAGGTCAGCGAAGCGCAACAAATGAGAAGCTGGTGCAGTTTTCACTGCGTTTGAACACGTCTTGCATCATCTCC
>NZ_JBFTIN010000043.1:0-39678 GCF_056394785.1 Rhizobium sp. 10N414
ATGCGCCGAGGAAACAGGATCTTCTCGCTGCGCAGGCGCCGCACGACCGCGCAGGCTGATCCCGCCTCCCGGAAGGTATCGAACAGCATGCGCACCGTGTCCTGGATCTGGCGATCCGGATCGAGAACCACGCGCGTATCAGGCGTGTAGGCGAACAGAAAAAAGAAAGTCGGCACGAAAGCGGCTATGATCAAAACGGACCCGATCATCAAACTCACGCCCAGTATCGCCAGCATCGACGAAACGTAAAGCGGGTTCCTGGTTATGGAATAAGGGCCGGTGGTTACTAGGTGTCTGTTCTTGCGTTGGCCGATGTAGAGCGTTGCCCAGAGACGGCCCAGAACACCTGCGATGACGAGAACGACGCCAATGTTCTCAGATAGTTGGTGCAAAGCTGCTCCTGCGTACAGGGGACGAGTTAGGAACACGACAACAAAAAAGGTCGTCGTTGCGAGCCAAAGCCCGCGGATGCGTTTCTTCTGCAAAAAAGGTTTGTTAGTGCTCGATGCCTCCATTCGAACGTCCCTCCCTATCCATTTTTGGTGGCACTTCCAGAACGCTCTTCCAGAGGCCCGAAGCTAGCAGGTTATGGGACGACGAGATACTGCGGCAGGCCTGCGCTGGTACCATGGCAGGAGGAGTAACCCAGAGAGAGGCCCAGTCCGCATTCCTTGCAGCGGCTCTTGATGCAAAGGTAGTGTTCCGGCTCGCCTTGGCGACACGCCCCAATCAGCTTTGTGACTGCGACAAAGCGCTCAGTCAGCCACGCGACCGACCCAAATGATGTCGTTAGGCCGATCCACGAAAAAACGATGCCTGTCCTGCTGAGGACGAAGGAAGAGACGGATCTCTAGATGGGCGCTCCGTGGGATGAAGCGCAGCATCTCGCGCGTCCGGCACCGAATGACGCGATCATGATCACTTCGCGAGAACCTTACGGATCCAGCAACATCTCGAAGGAAGGTGAACCTGGGCAGGCAAGCTTTCTTTACAGCGGGGATGCATTGGAGAGACATCACGACTGATAAACAGACCAACCTGCCATGAAGCCGACGGCCTGAGCCGCTGTCCCAGCAGCGTATCGCCGCTTGCGAAGCGCTCGGCCGTATCCTATTTTCTTGAAAGAGAAAATGACACGGATGCTGATGGAAATGAGGGCTTTAGCACGAGAACGAACGGAGAGCGCCATGCGGCAAGCCGTATCGGCGGACGCGCGCGCCCTCTACCACGAAGCATTCGCCCTGTATGGCCCACTGTGTTTTTGGTCAACGAGAGAAATGCAGGATCCGACCGTGTCCGACGTGCTCGACGCCGTCGCCCGTCTCAAGCGCAACGGCAATATGACGACGCGACAGTTCGCTGTCCGCCTCGAAGAGGCCTGCCGTGCCGCTTCGTAGAATTCAGCAAGATGCGATGGCGACTATCGCTGCTAACAGGCATCCCGGCAGTCATATTGCTGGCGGCACTGTCATCAACAGGGATAGTGCCCGGTATTCCGACGATATCGACATTTTCCACGACCTCTTCAGCGAAGACGACCGTGTCAACATGCTGAGAAACACAGTCGAGATCGATGCAAAGTCGTTGATAGCCGCCGGGTTCGAGATCAGATGGGCGACCCGGCACCCCGAGAAATATCAGGCCATCGTAACGAAGGATGGCGAAAGCACTTTGCTCGACTGGGTAATCGACAGCGACTACCGATTTTTCGAGTCCATCCCGGACGACTTGTTCGGCTTCAAGCTGCACATGTTCGACTTGGCGACAAACAAGCTTCTTGCGGCCGCCTCCCGCAAGGAGCCGAGAGACGTCCTCGATCTACTTCACCTCCACAAAAACCACTTCCCACTGGGCGCCGCCATCTGGGCAGCTCCGGCCAAGGATCCGGGCTACACTCCGGAAAGCCTCATCGAGCAACTGGGCCGGAATGCTGTCTACCGACAAGACGACTTTGATCGGGTCATGAGTGACGCGACGATTGATGCCCGCGAGGTTGCCATCGCATTCAGGATGATCCTAGCTCAGGCGGCGGAGTTCGTCGGGTCGATGCCTGCTGGCTACGACGAACTCGCCTTCCTTAAGGACGGTCAAATCATACAGCCCGACCCCGCGAGGCTGAGTGAGTATGAATCCCTCCAGGCACGCCGACAGGCTCACTGGCCATCTTCTCCCGAAATCGGTAGCGAGATGATCGCCGCCGATTTGAAGCGCTAGGGTCTATACGGATCACGAGATCAGTGTCACTGCCCCAGCCATTGGTACTCGGTGATCGAAGCCTTTCCGGACTTCTTGTCATACAGACAAATCACGTTCACAATCTTCTTGGACTTCGGGTTCTTCTCGCGGAGAAGAACGGCAATCTTTCCAGTGGCGTTATCGAAAACAACTCGCGCAGTCGCCTCGGGAGAGACCAATCGGATACGCTCTCGCCGCCGGTGGAAACGAGGGAGCGTCAGGGAGGCTGCGACAGTCCGCCATTTCTTCCCTACGCGACCGGACACGCGTCGAAACAACGCGTCGGATCAATCGGCACGCCAGGATCGTAACCCCCATGCTCGCATGAGTTCCAAGGGCGCAGACAGCTCCGACGGCAGGACGTAAGCATCAGCTACCCTCTCCTTCTGATTTGAGAACTTTCGCGGCAAACCATGCCCCAGCCCCTGAACGGAATAGAATGACAGCTGCAGACGGTCTCCCCGTTTCCATTCCTCGAGAGTGCCCCATGGCATCTGTTTCGTTCGCCCGACCGCTTTGTCCATGTCCGCCGCTTCGAGCCACTGCGAGACCAAGGCGCGTCCATTGAGCGGATTCACGACACTATCAGCCGTTCCATGCCATACCGAGATCGGTGGCCATTCTTTCGTGTTTGGCGAAACGCTGCGCACCAGGTCGCCCCACTGCTGAGGCTCTCGCTTGATACCGGACCTCATGCCGCGCATAGCCGATATTGCATCCCTTGCCGCGCCGAACGGCATCCCGGCGAAAATGGCAGCACCAGCGAAAAGATCCGGATACGTGGCGACGAGCGCCGAAGTCATGGCTCCGCCAGCAGATAGGCCCGTAACGTAGACCCTGGACCGATCGACTCGATGGTGGCGGCATGTGTACTCGATCATCTGGCGAACCGACATCAGCTCGCCGCGGTCCCGAGCCACCGCGCTCGGCCGAAACCAATTAAAGCATCGCTGGGGATTGTTCGTCTCGTTCTGCTGAGGATAAAGGAGAACAAAACCCCGCAGTGCAGCGAATTTGGAGAATCCGGCTCCCGTATCCAGGCTTTCGGGCGTCTGCCTGCAGCCATGTAGGACCACGACCAATGGCGGCTTTGCCGGCAATTTGCCGGGTACGAAGAGCTTCATCGTCAACCGTCCTGGATTGCTACCGAACCCGGTCACTTCGCTGAGTTTCGGCTTCGCTGCGACCGGCCTGCGCGATTTTCTGGATACGGTTCGGGTCGGTGTGCGAAGCGCCTTTGCAAGCAGTTTTCGATACATTTTCTGCGATTTAAGCAGCCTGGAGAATGACCTCGGTAGTTTGAATGTCATCTGAAAACGCCCTCCGTCGGCGTCATCGGCGCTCCTCCGCGGCGTGAATTGGCACCACCGCCGACAGACAAGTGAAGCCAGCCTATTGGATCAAAAGCTCTTTCAGAAGACCGTAACGGACAACTCACCTATGCGTTCGATCCGGTCGTGGCTTTCGACCGTCTGCAATGTCGAGGCCGATGTTTGCGTCCATTTCGTGATCGAGTCTCGGGATTGAAGATCTAGAACGTGGCACTACTTGTTCCCTGTTCGAAGGAGGCGGCAATGCAGGACACCGATTTTCTAATTCTCTCGAGAGCCGTGAGGCAGTGGTATCGGTACTACGACGTAGATCCGGACAAAGAGGCATCCAGGCTTCTTAACCACGCAGCAGTGAAGCTTTTCGACCAGGGCCATCGGTCGGTCGAAGGCATCGCCTCTGTGTTGATCGAGACCTACGTTGGCCCGTGGCCGTCGACAGTGAATGCGTATAGGTCACCTGATCCAATAGGTGGACCTCCGTCCCATTGAAGGTCGCTCACGGCCTGTCGGAGAACCACAGCGCGTAACGCGCTGTTGTGAGCGCAAAACTGGATGGCGTAACCCCTGCGGTAGCCGGCGCCGCCGGCAGCGACCATTCTGCCGCGCCACCATCAGCGATCAAGCCGCGCGTCAGGAAGAGGTCGAGTGCCAGCCATCAGGACCGCGTCTATGAACCGGTGAGCGTTCAAAGCATCATCGCCTTTGACGCGAAGCTGGCCGCCATTTTCGATCGCATCGATGAAATTTCCGATCAGTGCGCGGTGCATCTCATGGCCGAACGCCATCGGATTTGCCCCCGCTCCGCTTCCGATCGTTTCGCCACCCGCCATTTCCCTGGTGCCATCAATAAAGGCGGCATCCAATCTGTTACCCGTCAGGATTGCTGTACCTTTCGTACCGATCAATTCGATGCGCTCCGGGAGTCCCGGATAGGCGCAAGTTGTGGCATTGAGCGATCCGATCGCGCCGCCTTCAAAAGAGAAGGCCGCCGTCACGAGGTCCTCCGTTTCCATACTGTGAATAGGGGTCGTGCGGACGAATGCGGAAATTGCTGCAGGCGTGCCCGCATAGTTCAGGAGCAGGTCGATCGTGTGAATACCTTGGGTGAGCAACACACCACCGCCATCGCGCGACATCGTTCCGCGGCCTTCGGCCTCGTAATAGCTTTGCGGTCGCCAGTTGCGGATTGCAGCCGATGCCTCCACAAGATCGCCCAGGCGCCCGGACTTGACGATTTCATCGAGTTTGAGCGCCGCGTCGAGAAAGCGGTTTTGCAGTACCACCCCGAGGAGTACGCCGGCGTCTCTTGCCGCCCTTACGGTCGCTTCGGAGCGTTCGAGGGAAATGTCCAATGGTTTTTCGAGTAGAACATGTTTTCCGGCCGCTGCAGCGCGACGGACGAGTTCCAGGTGACTGCTCGGGGGCGTCAGGATCAGGATCGCCTTAATGGACGGATCCGCGAAGATCGCATCGAGGCTATCGCTCGTCGGGATGGTCGGAAATTGTTCGGCAAAGGCTCTTCGCCGGCCGGACGTCCGGCTGTAGGCGGCCACGCATTCGATACGGTCGGAGAGATCCAGTAGGGCGCGGGCATGATGACCCGCCGCCATACCGAGCCCAATCATCGCGACCCTCGTCTTCGCCATTCTCTAGCTCCTTCTTCGTCGATCTGAGCCGAGGCCTTTTCGCCGCTGGCGGCTGTCATGCCCGACGAAACCTGGGCGGCATGGACATCTCGATCTCCTATTGGAGCCGCATGCCTGACGCTGCGTCGAAAAGATGACTGTTTGCCGGCGCAAGCGTCAGATTGAGTACCTCACCGGTCTTGATAGAGAGACGCTCGCGCAGCTGTGCGGAGATCTTCTGACCATCGACGGTGCCTTGAACGAACGTCTCCGAGCCGGTGGGCTCGATATTGGTGACCACAATCGGAATGCCTTGCCCGCCCGGCGCGATCGTGAGGTGTTCGGGACGGATGCCGTAACTGACGGCGCCGCCGCATGCGACCGAAGCCTCATACCCGACAGGCAGATGGATGCCGTTTTCCGTCACAACCGATTGACGGTCCTCACCGATCCTTGCCGACAGGAAATTCATCGACGGCGACCCGATGAAGCTCGCAACGAACGTATTGACCGGCCTGTCATAAAGGTCGAGGGGTGAACCGACCTGCTCGACGATACCGTCGCGCATGACGACGATGCGGTCGGCCATGGTCATAGCCTCGATCTGATCATGTGTAACGTAAACGGTCGTGGTCTTGAAGCGGGCGTGAATATCCTTCAATTCGGCACGCATCTGGACGCGCAGTTTGGCATCGAGATTGGAAAGCGGCTCGTCAAACAGGAAGACCTTGGGATTGCGCACGATCGCACGTCCCATGGCGACACGCTGGCGCTGGCCGCCGGAAAGCTGCTTGGGGTAACGCTGGAGATAGTCGGCAAGACCGAGGATGCGCGCGGCATCGGCCACCCGCCTGGTGATCTCCTCCTTCGAGGTCTTGGCGAGCCGCAGCGAAAAGCCCATGTTCTCGGCAATCGTCATGTGCGGGTAGAGCGCATAATTCTGGAAGACCATGGCAATGTCACGGTTCTTCGGCTCGACATCGTTGATGACGCGGCCATCGATACGGATCGTGCCACGGGTAATCTCTTCGAGCCCCGCAATCATCCGCAGCAAGGTGGACTTGCCGCAGCCTGAAGGCCCGACCAGCACGACGAAGGCGCCGTCGGGCACTTCGACGGAAACACCCTTGATGGTTTCGAAGTCGCCATAGCTCTTGCGGACATTCTGGATTTCAACGGAAGCCATGGGTTTATCCTGAATTTCGAGTTGTCGGTTGCAGGCAATCGGCGGCGTGAATGGCCGCAAGCAGACTAAGACCGGTATGGTAGCCGGGGTCGAGGTCAGGTGTGGCGGGCACGAAGTCCACGGGCCCGTCCCTGGTCATGGTCTGGTAGGCGATCGGCGGCGTACCGCGCCAGTAACGCTCGAAGAAAGCGGCATGGGCTGCATTCCAAACCCGCAGGCTGCCGGCACTGCCGGTGCGCATATGGGCAAGCGCAGCTGCCCGGATCGTTTCCGGGAGCGACCACCAGGGACAATAGGGGCTCTGTGCCTGACCGTTCGCAATCGAGACGGTCAATGCGATACCAGGCCCGACAAAACCCGTGTCGAAAGACGAGATAACGATGCGCTCCAATATCTCGATCAGTGCCGGATCGGCATTGTCATCGAGATAGTCAAACGCGAAACCGGYGAACTCGATGCCGTGGCCGACATTGCAGAGATCCTCACCTGGCACATTGCGCAGCAGGCCGGTCGCGGGGTCGAAGTGCCGGTCGATGACATGGGCGATGAAACGATCGGCAAATGCCAGATGAGCCGTATGGCCGAAGCGCTTCAGCATGCCTGCAGCGCCAAGCAGGATCATGCGCGGGCCGAAATCATCGGCCTGGTCGGCGAGACTGTCGAGTGACAGTGGACGACGCTCGTCGATCTGGAAATGTCCGCTCTCTATTGCAGCGATGACGCTGTCGAAATAAGCGAGATGATCGGCAAGGGCAGGCAAACTGTAGCGGCTTGCGGCCGCGACCAGCCCCTTGGCGACGAAGGCGTCTGAATAGGAATAGATCAGAGCCGGCTTTTCTTGCGCAAGGATGCGGTTGGTGCCATCCGCATAAATCGCGTCCATCGCGCGGTCGTAGCAGAAATAGGCATGGCCGTCCGACATCTGCAAAGCCGCCAGAACATCGTAAAGACGCCGACCGGCAGCATCGAGCTTTTCGGCCAGTGGCGGCAGTTCCCGCTCGAAGAACCCGGCGTGGCCGACCAGTGCTTCCAACCCACGTCCCTGGATCCAGCCATAGGTGTAATCCGGACCGCGCATGCCGTCTTGCCCGCTATAGTCTTTCAGCGTCAGACTGTTCTGCTTTGTATTCAAGAACCCGCCGCCGAGCACGGGTCGCTGCAGCACCCAATAAAGCGTGCCGGCATTGGCCGCGACATAGGTCTTGCGTGCCTCGTCGAAGAAGGCCATTGCCGTTACTCCTTGAGACCGGTGCTGGCGACGCCCTGAACAAAGTTCCTTCGCAGGATGACAAACAGCAGGATGGATGGGATGAGGACGATGGCGGAAGCGGCGCTGAGGCGCCCAAGATCGACGGTAAAGCCGGTCTGGAAGAGCGCAAGGCCCACTTCGATCGTATAGCTCGACCTCGTCGTCGCCACAATGATCGGCCAGGCGAAGGCGGTCCAGGCCTGGAAGAAGGCGAGCACCGCAAGAGCCCCGAGCGCGCCGCGAAGCAGCGGCAGCACAATGCGGAAGAAGATCCAGAACTCACCGGCGCCATCGATGCGCGCGGCCTCCAGAAGCTCGTCCGGGATCGAATGGATGACATTCTGGCGGATGAGAAAGATGCCGAAGCTCATCACCAGGTAACCGAGCAGCAGGCCCCAGACGGAGTTGAGGATACCGAGGCTCTTGGCCTCGAAATAGAGCGGGATCATGTAGACTTCGAACGGCACGATCGCGGTCGCCAGGAACAGCGCGAAGAGGATGTTCATCGTCCGGAAACGGAACTTGCCAAAAACGTAGCCGGCAATCGCCGAGGTCGCGACGATCGCAATTGTCGACATCAGCGCGAATGCGATGCTGTTGCCGATCCAGTGGATAAGCGGCGTGTCAGCAAGAACCGTCTTGAAATTGGCGGTCGTCGGGTCGTGCGGAATGACGGTCGGTGGCCAGGCCAGCATTTCCGCCGGCGTCTTGAAGGCATTTGCAACCAGGAAGACGAGCGGCAGCAACATCAGGATCGAGACGGTCAACAGGAACACGTCGATCGCAAGGTTGGTCAGCCTTTTCTTGCGGCGCAGGCGCCGTCCCTCTGCCAACTCGTCGGCAGTCGGTTCGACATGGGGCATGGCAAGTTCGACAGTCATGCCCTGCCCCTTTCTCTCAGCATGGAGAACTGGATCAGCGTCAACACTAGGACGATAACCAGCAGCACGACGGCCTCGGAAGCGGCATAGCCGACGCGGTAATTGCGAAAACTGTTTTCCAGCATGTCGAGGACAAGCACCCGCACCTGGCGCCCGGGTGCGCCTTGCGCATCGGAAGCAAGCACGAAGGCCTGGGCATAAACGTTGAATCCCGAGACCAGCGTCACGACCGAAACGTAAAGGGTGATTGGCTTCAGCATCGGGATCGACAGGTACCAGAAGCTCTGCGGTCCCGAGGCGCCATCGAGTTTGGCGGCCTCGTAAAGCGAAACCGGCAAGCTCTTGAAACCCACCAGATAGATCAGAACCGCATAGCCGAGTGCTTGCCAGGAGCACAGCACGATGATGCAGATGACGGAGAGGACCGGATCAAACAGCCAGTTCTGCGCCGGGATGCCGAAGAAGGTCAGCATTGCATTGAGCGGCCCGAGGCGGGCATCGAAGATCCACTTCCAGGCCATTGCGGCCGGGACCAGCGACACGACATGGGGAATGAAAACGGCGGTTTCGTAAAACCCGGCCATGCGCGAGCGCGTGCGGTGGAAGATCAGCGCGGCAATGATCAGCGCCATCGGTATGGTCAGGATCAGCACCCCGAAGGCAATGATCGTGGTGTTGACCAACGCATCCAGAAACAGGTGGTCGCCAGTCAACTCGCGAAAATTGGCAAGCCCGATAAAGGGCTTGTTCTTCGACAGGATGTTCCACTGGAAAAGGCTGAGCCTCAACGTGTCGGCGATCGGATAAAGCCGCACATAGGCAAAGATCGCCAATGTCGGCAGGATCGCGAGGATCGCAAAGAGGAATCGTTTGCGCTTCAGCATTCAGGTGACCTCGTAGACGAGCGGCTTCGCACACGGGGGCGCAAACCCCGACCCTTTTAAGCGCCCGGAACAATGCCATGTTGTCCCGGGCGGGCGATGTTGACGAAAACTGCCCGCGACTATTTCGCAAGCAGACCCTCGCGGTCTAGGATGGTGTCCACTTCGTCGCTCGTCTTCTTCAGGAAAGCATCGATCTTGGCATCGTCGGTTGCGAGCGACGGATCGGCAAAGGCGACGACGAGCTGGGCGGCGACCCGGGTGAGGATTTCCTCGATCGGGCCGATCGAGGGCAGCGTGAAGAACTTGTAGCCTTCGGGATAGTCGACGAAGGCAGCAAAGGCCGGCTGCTTGGAGGTGACCGACGCATAATCGACGCCCGAACGGTTCGGCAGCCAGCCGACATTCTGCAGCAGCCAGACGAGGTTTTCCGGCGAGTTCGCAGCCATGGCGAATTCCCAGCCGAGCTTGGCGGCGTCCTCGTCGCCGACGACATAGAGATTGGTCGGCAGCGCGATCGATCCCGTCGGAAGCGGCGCCGTCGCATATTTCAGGTCAGGCGCCTTTTGGGCAATGTCGCCGATGACCCAGGATTCGCGAATGAACATCGCGGTCTGCCCGCGCTCGAAGGCATCGGCATCGGCCGGCATTTCCGGCGTTACCGATTTGTCGGTGAAGACAAGTTCCAGATATTGCTTGAGCGCCTTGCGGCCCGCCTCATTGGCGAAATCCGTCTTCCACTTGCCCTCGCCGGCAGGAACAAGAATTGCGCCGCCGTACTGATGCATGTTGGTCCAGAATTTCTCGGCAATGCCCTGGCCGCCCCCCGACAGACGCAAGCTCCAGCCGGAAACGGTCGGCTTGCCCGATCCATCGCGCTGGGTCAGCTTCCTGGCATATTCGGTGTATTCTTCCATGGTCTTCGGCGGCGTGGTCAGGCCGGCGGTCTTGAACATCTCGGTATTGTAGAAAAGCGAGCCCTGCCCGCGAAAGAGTGGAACGCCGTAGACCTTGCCGTCATAGCTGGCGATATCGGTGAAGAACCTATCGAAATTCTTGGGATCCTTGACGAAGGCGGAAATGTCTTCCGGCGCCTCCGGCAGGATGTCGTTTTCAAGGTAGCGGGTGGCGGTTGAGCCCGAGAGTTCGATGACGGTGGCGCCTTCCTGGCCACCGCCGGTCAGGCCGAGCGCCACCCGTTTCTCGTGCTCGCGTAGCGCAATCGCCTCCACCTTCACGTCGAGGTCCGGATGGCTGGCCTTCATCCCATCGGCGACGTGCTGGTAGAAGGGCGCCATTTCCGGATAGCCGCTCCAGACCGTCAGCGTTTCGGCAGAAGCCGCCGTCATGCCGGCGGTCAACGTACCGGCAAGGGCTGCGCTCAGGAGCAATACCCGGGTGGAAATCCTGGTCGTGACTGATGCGTTTTTCATATTCTGTTCCCTTGTTGTTATTGACAAAAAGCTCTCATGCAACCGGTTGCGTGTCAAGCTTGCGTGGTTTCTGACGTTCACCTGAATCCCCCATGCTTCCTCCTCAATTATCGATCGCAAGTCCGATCGCGCATCCGGCAAGCGCTTCTGCGGAGCCCGGGGCAAAGCTCATCGGCAGCCCGTAATAGCGGTGCGCCTCATCGACCTCGTAGCCACCGAACCGGAACTCGCTCGCCGGCGGGATGTAGCCCGGATTGTCATCTGCAAAACCGATGACGAAGGCAGGCCTGTCGCGTCCTAGCGCAGCACGGATGGACAGTGCCGTCTCGGCAAAGATTTCTCCTGGCAAGGCGACAACAGGAACACCGCCCCAGTCGAGAACCGTAACGCGCGCGGCAATGGGTTCGGGCACCACCGGCGCAATGGTTTTCGCCCAGTCGGCCCAATAGCCGAGCAGCGCTCTTTGGGCTGGTTCAGCGGTCAGAGCCTCCGTCCGCCAGCGTTGTTCGAGGGCAGCGGCTGTTTCCGTTTCGCGCCGCTCAAAACCAAGCGCGACGGTGCCGTTGCGCGCGCTCGCCCGATCGGACACCGGCTGTTCTTCGGCATGAAGCGCAGCTTCGGCGATCCTGCGGCCGACCTGACCGGCCGTGTCGAACGTGCGGTCCTGACTGGCCGAGAGCGTGATCGAGGCATGGGCAGAGTGACCGGTATTGGCGTCACCGACGCAGCCGGTCATGAACAGTGCGACGCCCCCCGGATATGCTTCTTCAAGGGCCTGACGGACGAAATGCGGATAGTCGGCAGTCCAATGGCGATTATCGGCGCCCAGCACGACAGGATGGCAGGCATAGGCGGTAACAACCGCGATCATCGCGCCGTCCTCGCCGCAGATACGCAGCACCGGCAGGCATGTGTCCACCGGCCCGCCGGGGTGGCGCCTGTTGCGGGCGACCCCCGGGTCGCTGCCCTGCCCGACCGTGATCCGCGCTGGCCTTCGCAGGGAGACCGCCTTGTCGATCACTGCCACGCAGGCATCTTCCAGTCGCTCCAGATAGGTCAGATCGGCGGCGACGCTCAGCCTCCCCGCCATCGAAACCGGGCCCCCGTGCGTGTGAAGAGCCGTCACCACGATGTTTTCGGCTGGGAGCGCACACCGCTTGCGGATCCGTGCGCTCATCGCTGCATCGATACCGATGACGTCGGCAACGACAATGGCAGTTTCTCCAATCACCACGGCGCGGACCGTCAAACCATCATGGACGCCCTCGGCCGGCAGGGTTCTGGCCGCAAAGCCGGACATCGGCAAGCCTGGCGTCGGAGTGATATCGATAATGGCAGCTCCGGCGCGGATCATCGGCAGAATGCCCTTTCGCCGTGAACCCAGACCTCGCGGACCTGGAGCGCGCGATCGCCCTGCGACCAGTCGAAGCGGACGAGATCGGCCCTCGCACCAACATCGAGCCCCCCGCGCCCGCCGACGAACCGGCCGGGGTTGCGTGTGGCGAGCAAAAGTGCGTCTGCCAGAGGCAGGCTGGCCATTTCGGCAGCGATGGCGACATTTGCCGAAAGCGGCAGGCTGGCGCCGGCAAGATAGGGAGTGCCGGCGACACCGATCCGACCTTCCGGCGAGACCTCGACCGTGCCGCCGATCGATTGCTCGTAAAGTCCGGCCGGCATGCCGGCGAGCGCCACCGTGTCGGATACGAGGAATGCCCGCTCCATGCCCTTGGCGCGCAGCATGGCTTTGAACGTATCGGCCGACAGATGCCAGCCGTCGGCGATGAAGCTGGCCGTCAGGCGATCGTCAGCAAGCTGCGCCCAGATGACGTTCGGATGGCGCGGCAAGACGGCCGCCGCGCCATTGCCAAGATGCGTGGACAGGCTTGCGCCGGCCGCAGCCGCCGCATGGATTTCATCGGGCGTCGCAGCCGTATGGCCGAGTGCGACGAGAATGCCCTTTGCGCTCAGGGACTTGATATAGTCGATACTGCCTTCCAGCTCCGGCGCGAGTGTCACCATGGTGACGAGATTGCCGGACACCTTCTGCCAGCGCTCAAACTCGGCTATGGAGGGTGGCCGGACATGCGCTAAGGGATGCGCGCCGCGCGGACCGTCCATGCTTGAGATCGATGGGCCTTCGACGTGCACTCCCGGCACCATCTCGGCGATCAGCCGGTGGCCGGCGCGGCTTTTGGCGATCACCTCGAGCGCCTGGAGGATCGCCGATTCCGAGGCCGTGACGAGTGTTGGAAGCCAGGTGGTGACGCCGACGCTCAACAGTTGCTCGCAGAGCGACAGCATGATCTTTTCCGTCACCGCGCCGGCATTGAGGTCGAAGCCCCGAAAACCGTTGACCTGCAGGTCGATCAGGCCGGTAGAGAGATAGCCCTTGTCGGTTTTCTCTGCCGGTCGGATCGCGGCTATCGTCCCGTCGAGGATATCGATGCTGATACCCTTATGGCTGCGAGGATCGATGCCGTCGACGGTGACCATCAGAGCGCCGTCACCCGACCCTGGAAATTTTCAATGAAGCGGGCGTTTGCCTCGTCGCCGCCCGGCGCATTGCCGCTGCGCCAGACAGGCGGCTCGATGCCGCGCTCGGCGAGCCTTGCAACCGTGCGGATGACGAGGCAGTTCAGCGTGAAGGCGTTGGCGAAGGTGGAGACCGCCGCAATGTTTTCGCCCATGCCCGGCACGCGGACAATGGCATCGCCGATCGGCACCTTGCAGTCGATCGCGATGTCGACGATTTCGTGCAGATTCTGCTTTGTCGGGTGGCGGGCCGGATGATTGGGGGCGGTGTTGGCAGCATGCTGGAAAGAGCTAATGCCGATCAGGAAGACGCCCCGCCGGCGCGCTTCCAGCGCCGCATCGATCAATGCGGCATTGATCCCGTAAGCGTTTACCAGGATCAGCAGATCGCCTTCGCCGAGACGCTGATTGGTGATCACCACCTTGCCATAGCCTGGCGTGCGTTCGATCGCCATGGAGCGCAGCGCGCCGTTCGAAAGCAGCGTGCCTTCATCGAGGATGGCGCTGATGTGCATCAGCCCGCCGGCACGGAAGAAGACTTCCTGCGAGGCGAGGTTCGAGTGACCACCCGGCCCGTAGATGTGTATCAGACGATCGACGGCGATCTGATCGGCAAGGTTTGACGCCGCCTGATCGAGCGGCCCCCTCTCCTCTTCCAGCACCCGGCGCATCAGCGCCTGCGTTGCAGCAAAATAATCGGCGCAAAGCGCATCGGCATCAATGGCGTCGGCTTCAGGCATCGGGGTCGGAGTCCCTGTCGATATAGAGGGTGCAGGCCTCATGGTTGCGCAGGATGCTGGCGGGGCAATTGGTGCTGAGTGGGCCATAGAGGGTTTTCGACACGGCATCGCGCTTGACCGCGCCCGGCACGACGCAGAACAGACGACCTGCCCGCAGCAGGCGCGGCACGGTCAACGTGATGGCCCGGTGCGGTACCGATCCAAGGTCGGGAAAGCAATCGTCGTCCACCTGCTGCTGGCGGCAGACCTCGTCCAGCTCGACGATCTTCACGTCCAGAGGATCGTTGAAATCTGCAACCGGCGGATCGTTGAAGGCGATGTGGCCGTTCACACCGATGCCGAGGCAGATCAAGTCGATCGGCGCTTCGTTCAACAGGGAGGAATAGCGCGCGATCTCCGCCTCGGCATCCGGCTCCGGCGTGATACGGTGGACCGCGGCAAACGGCAGCCGCGTGAAGACATGGGCGTCGAGCCAATTGGCAAACCGCGCCGGCGCGGCCGGATCGAGGCCGACATATTCGTCCATATGAAAAGCCGTCACCCGCCGCCACTCGATGCCTGGCTGCGTGACGAGCGCCGAAAGCATGTCGGCCTGGCTGGGAGCGGCCGCAAACACCATGCGCACGCTCGACTGCCGTGACAAACATCCAACGAGTGCGCCGGCAATGTCTGCGGCAGCAGCAGCCCCCATCTCAGCCCGTGTGGCGAAGCTTTCGACCGTCAGCCGGTCGATGACCCGGCTTGCTTGCGGCGACGGACGGTGAGCGGTGGCAGGGTTCAAGATGGTCTCCACGTCAGGACATAAGAACAGGCATCGCATAGCCGCAATGGCGGAGGCGTCCAGTCAAGTTCCCTTTGTTCTCGTTGGAGAGAGAATTCCATGCAACCGGTTGCATGTCAAGCGATTGAGTGGCAGTGTGAGCCTGTTGATTGATGCGGCTCCAAGCTTCGTGGTAAGCGGAGCCTGAGGGCAAGGGTTTCCGGTCATCATGATAAAGCGTGCCAAGGGCGTTACCATCAGTCAGGTCGCGGATGCGGCCGGCGTGGCGCGTTCCAGCGTGTCGCGCGCCTTCACGAGACCCGGGATGCTGCTGCCGGAAACCGTCGAACGGATCATGAAGGCCGCCGAGGCACTCGGTTATGTTCCCAATCACACGGCCCGCGCGCTCAGCACGGGGCGGCACGGAAATGTCGGCCTCATCGTCCCCGATATCGCCAACCCCTTCTTCCCGCCCCTCATTCAGGCTGCCCAGCTCGAAGCCGACCGCTCTGATTTCTGCATCTTCCTCGGCAATACCGGCGAAAGCCCGAAGCAGGAAGACAAGCTCGTCGGGCGTTTCGCCGGCCAGGTCGAGGGTCTGGTGCTGGCGTCCTCGCGACTTTCGGAAGACCGTATCCGCGCCCATGCCGAAAAGTTGCCGCTCGTGCTGATCAATCGCGATATCGCGGGCATTCCCCGTGTGCTCATCGACAGCAGCTCAGGCGTGCGCCAGGCTGTCGAGCATCTGGCGAAGCTCGGCCATCGCAGGATCGCCTATGTCAGCGGGCCGGCAAATTCCTGGTCGAACAAGCAGCGACGCGCGGCAATCCGCAGTGCGGCAACACCGGCCGGCATCGAGGTCGACATCGTGGCGGCAGCCCTGCCAAGCTACGAGTCCGGGCGCAATGTGGTCCAGGCGATCCTTTCGACTGGCGCGACCGCCGCTGTCGCCTTTGACGACGTGACGGCGCAGGGCGTTCTGGCCGGACTGTCCGAAAACCATGTCTCCGTGCCAGCCGATTTCAGCCTCATCGGTTGCGATGACGTGCTTGGCGCCGTCACCTTTCCGGCCCTCACCTCGGTTTCGAACCGGTCCGTCGAGGCGGGCCGCGTCGCCGTTTCGCTGCTTCTCGACATGCTGCAGTCGCATGCCATACGTGACGTGCGCTGCGTTCTTGAGACCCATCTCGTCTTGCGCAGTACAACCACTGCTGTCACCTGATCGCTGCCGCAAGACCAGGCCTTGACCCAGATGCCTCAGAATTTGCTAAAGCGCGTCGCCCGTTTTTTGATTCAGGTTCTCGAATCGGCCGATTTGTGATTCCTTCTTAGCTGGAAGGAGCCGATCATGGGCAAATCACATCCGATCGAGTTGCGTTCCCGTGTTATTGCTTTCGTTGAAGAGGGCAACACCCATCGCGAGGCGTCCCGTCATTTCCGGGTGTCGCCTCGATTTGTGAATAACCTTGTTATCCTGAAGCGGGAGACGGGCTCTCTGTCGCCGAGACGACAGGGTCATATTGGTGGCGGCAAGTTAAGTGACCACGATGCGTGGTTTCGGGAACGTATGGCTGAGAAGGGTGATTTGACGCTTGATGAATTGTGCGTCGAGCTTGCCGAGCGCGGCGTAATTGTGCATCGCTCGAGCGTCGGCCGCATGTTGCACCGGCTCGGGTTAAGCCACAAAAAAAAGCCTGATGGCAAGCGAGCAGCTTCGTCCGGAAATCGCTCGGGCGAGAAGTCTATGGATCGAAAGGCGCAAGCCGTTTTTTGATAAGGCTCTGGCACGCCTCACTTTTATCGATGAGACGTCGACGAGCACAAAGCTGACAAAACGCTCCGGTTGGTCGTTACGGGGTCACCGTTACCGCAGTCATGCGCCTTTCGGATCGTGGAAGACGCAGACGTTTATCGCTGGCCTCAGATCGCATTCCATGGTCGCGCCATGGATTGTCAACGCACCAATGAATGCCGAGATATTCGAGACTTGGATCGAAACGCAACTTGTCCCAACTCTATCAAAGGGCGACATCGTCATTGCCGATAATGTCCGTTTCCACAAAAGCCAAAAGGCCGAAAAACTCATCGGACAGACCGGTGCCAGGCTGCTGTTCCTACCGGCCTATTCGCCAGACTTGAACCCAATCGAGATGGCCTTCTCGAAACTCAAGTCGCTCCTTCGAAAGAAAGCCGCAAGGAGCTTCGACGCAATATCGAATGCCCTCAGCGACATCTGCGCATTGTTCTCAGTTGACGAATGTCGAAACTACTTCAAGGCCGCAGGGTATGAGGCGATTTAGATGCGACAAGCTTTAGTGCGCGTGCGTCCCAAGTATTTGGCCGGGGAACGTACCTCACCTTGATGGTCGCCTTTCGCGCATCGTGGTTTCGAACCCCGGCGACGGCCCCCGAAAAGTTGCTCCGCTAAAGCAGAGAATCGGCTGGGGCAAAGGGGCGACAGAGTTCTTTGATTGCGATCTTTGCAGGGCTGCTGTCTGTCCGGTAGATTGGCATTCGAAATCCCCAATAGCATAAAACGATTATATTGAAGCGATTGTCGTAAGCTCAGAAGAACTTTAGTCCATGAGCCGCATAAAATTTTAGCGCCGAACGAACGAACTGCCAGACATGCCAGGCACCCTTCTTACCCGCATTTCCACCACCATGTACAATTTTGACCGAGGGAACATATGCAATCCGGGTGATCGTGGAAGCACGTAGCGAGATGTCAAAGTCTTCGAAGTAAAGCATGTATCTCGGATCGAAGCCTTTCAGCGCATGAAAAACGTCCCCCCGGAAAAGCATGAAGCATCCGCTCGCGATGAGTGGATCCCACACAAGTTGGTCACAAATCTGGTCGCGCATCTCGTAGCGCTCCAGCCGCTTGTCAAAGAACCGTCGGATAAACGCGGGTGCAAACCCCCTAAGAAGTAGATCAAATATCGCAGGGTAACGTTTGCAGAGATACTGACGGCTGCCGTCAGGGGAAAATGCAGCAGGGGTTAGCAGACCACAGGCCGGATTGCACATCATGAAATGGATCGCTTCCCGTAGCGCATCAGAATCCATCTCGACATCGGGATTAAGTACGAGATGCAGCGAGCTGTTCCACCTTAGGGCAAAATTGTTGGCTCTGCCGAAGCCGATGTTTCCATGTCCGGAAATGACGATAACCGGAAAATTTGGCATACTCGCTCGAATCCAAGTCGAAACATTATCAACGGGCGAGTTGTCCACTATCACGACATCCGCGTTGATTGCAGCGAGATCGAGGGCAGCCTCGAGGCTTTTCAGCGTCGCCTCCAATATAGGCCATTCCGGTTTGTAGGTGACGATGCAGACAGAAAGAGACGCGGACTGCTGGTGTCGGTCTACGGGCAATTGATCAGCCGAACTCACCTTACTTTTTTCCCATCCGATTCATAATGCCATGGAGCAGACCTACGCTCATCATTCGCGCATGCTGAAGTCGAGGCACAGTCATTGTGCTAAAGAAAGCGAACTGGCAGGCAACCCGCCACAGAAGAACGATCTTCCAACGTTTTGTGAGCCAGCGCTGGCGGCATAACCAAATTGCGTTGCGCACGTGGTAGTAGTGGCGAAGCGGGCTATGAACGGGAACGTGACGCTTGCCAAACGCGATCGATTCATCTCCTAACGCATGCTCCATTAGGGCGCCGCAAACTCCGTAGGATCGGTATCCTTTGCTCTGGGCCCGCAAGCCCCATTCGATGTCGACGTAGTCAATGAACATTTCTTCAACCATATCGCCGACCTCATCAATGGCGGAAAGAGGAATAAGAGATCCAGACGCGATAAGAAAATCGACATCGATGATTGCTGCCGGGTTCATGCAGGTCTGCCGCTTCAGCCGAAGCCCCTCCAGCCTGACAAATGGCGCAGCATCCAGCTTGCGGCTGTCGGTATAACGTGGCCCTACACAGGCCACCTTGAGGCCCTCCATCTCTTTAACTGAGATTGCAGAGAGAAGGGTCGCAACCATGTCGCCTGCGGGGACGCTATCCTGGTCTAGCAAGAGCACATAGTCTGAGCCATTGGCGCGAGCTCTCTCTATGCCAATATTCTGGGCCCGCGCGATCCCATAGTTGTCGTTAAGCCGTATGACTTCGCCCGGCAAGGTATCGCCAAGTCCGACGTCAACACGAGAACCATTGTCAACCACAAGTAGTTGATCCACCTGCGGCGCAATTGCTTTCGCCAAATGCCTCAATGCGTCCATATCGGGATTGTAACTAACAATCACGCCGGTGATTTTGGGCGGGTAGGAAGAGCTTTGCATACAAGTTCGCGGGGTTATCGTCTCATCCGGCGTCGGTAGCATATTGATCATGTCGGTCAAACCAAATAGGGGCTTGAAATTAGGAAAATTGCAGCGACAAATATCGGCTGCAGTCTATATTGGTGGGGATTGGATCGAAATGAAGGGCATAATCTTAGCTGGCGGCAGTGGCACGAGACTGTATCCTTTGACGATCGCTGTTTCAAAGCAGATCCTCCCAATATATGACAAGCCGATGATCTATTATCCGCTCAGCGTTCTTATGCTGGCGGGCATCCGCGAAATTCTGGTGATTTCGACACCCCACGATCTTCCTCTCTTTCAGAAGCTTCTCGGGGACGGAACGGAGTTTGGTGTAGAGTTCAGCTTTGCTGAACAGGCTCAGCCCAACGGTCTTGCCGAAGCGTTCATCATCGGGCGGGATTTTATAGGCGACGATAGCGTCGCAATGATTCTAGGTGACAACATCTACTTCGGGAGCGGCCTACCGGATATCTGCAGGAAAGCTGCCAAACTCAATAAGGGTGGTGTCGTATTCGCTTACCATGTGGATGATCCTAATCGATATGGCGTCGTCGAGTTCGACAAAGCTGGCAAAGCACTTTCGATCGAGGAAAAGCCAGAAGAGCCTAGGTCCAACTGGGCGGTCACCGGCCTCTATTTCTATGACAATGACGTTGTGAATATTGCCTCCTCTATAAAGCCGTCGGCCCGCGGGGAGTTGGAGATCACCACGGTCAACAATATCTACCTTCAGCGTGGCGAGTTGAGTGTGCAGCAACTGGGGCGTGGCTATGCGTGGCTTGACACCGGGACACACGACAGCCTGCACGAAGCTTCGTCTTTCGTGCGTACGATCGAACACCGCCAAGGGATCAAGATCGCATGTCCGGAGGAAATAGGGCTCGATAATGGCTGGATATCAGTCGAAAAGATGCTAGATCGGGCGTCCCGCATGGGCAAAACGGAATATGCAAGCTATTTGAAGCGCAGAGCGCAAGAACTAGGAAACGCATAATGGAAGTCATCCCACTCGGCCTTGACGGCGTCCTCGGAATCCGCCCGCAGAAATTCGGAGATGCCCGTGGCTTTTTCTCGGAAACATTCAATGCCTAACGCTTCGCAGCAGCGGGAATTTCCCTAACTTTCGTTCAGGACAATCACTCCTTCTCAGCGGCGAAAGGTGTGTTGCGGGGACTGCACTATCAGTTGCCCCCACGTGCCCAGGATAAGCTTGTGCGAGTGGTCCGCGGATCCATTCTCGATGTTGTAGTTGATATCAGAGGAAGTTCGCGGACTTTCCGAAAATGGGTATCATTAGTTGTTTCGGCTGCTGAATGGAACCAGTTTCTGGTCCCGCAGGGCTTCGCCCACGGGTTCGTCACACTGGAAGAAAACACCGAAGTCGTTTACAAAGTGACCGATTATTTCTCGCCGGAGCATGATCGTTCCATACGGTTCGATGATTCCGCCATCGGGATCAAATGGCCGTTTCCCCCTTCCACCCTTCAGCTTTCCGACAAGGACATCAAGGCGCGGTCATTGGCCGAATCGGAGCTCTTTGAATGAGAGAAGAACCTCGATGAAAATCCTCGTTACCAGCTTCAGCGGCCTGCTGGCACTGGTCAATGAGATGACCAGCCTCGAAACGACAATTAGCGGCACGTCCTAAAACCTCTTATTTTCCGCACAGCATGCGTTCTAGATGCCCTTCGGCGAGAATTCTCTGAAGACCACGTGCGCTATAAGCAGCAAGCTGACCCCATCTGGCGTCGTTATCGCCGGCGATGCTTCGGCCTAGAACAAGATTGCGGGGTATGAAAGGTCAATTTCCATCTTTATCGAACGGCCTCATTCGGGTATCGACACGGTATCGCAAATATCGCGATGTAGGCGAAAAGCTCCGTTAAGGATTTTCAGAACGAAAGCACCTATAGCGGATTCTACGGATGCCCGCCTCGGGAATATCGCTAAAAATGAGGGTTGCTTGGCTTCGAGATGATATCTGCGTTTCAGTATCTTGGTCGCAAAACAAAGCGCGCAATACTTCTTTGGGACACCCTTTCGCGGGCTGCAGTGGACCGTGGTGTTTGGGCCGCCCTTTTTGATGCGGTCTCAATGCTTCGGCGTGATGGCATGAGGGGCCTAAGACGCACTTTGAACAAAGCGAACAGAACAGGGTCGGATTTTACCACCACCGAAACTGGGGATGTGGTATCGTCCAACGATTATACCGAATGGGTACGTCGTTACGGTGTCATTTCCAAAAAGGACGAGGCCCAGATGAAAAGGCGCCTGGTTCGCTGGGCCCACCAACCGAAAATCTCGATCGTATTGTCCACCCAACATCCAAACCTAAGTAGACTGAGGGCTACAGTTAACTCTGTTTGCAACCAGATCTACGGCAAATGGCAGCTTTTCATAGCGGACAGTTGCTGTGAGGAACCAAGGGTCCGCGAATTCTTGGCACAATGCAGCACATTGGACGAACGCATAAAGATATTCACCAGTTCGGCGGGTGGCGATTCTTGCGAGGATTCAAACAACATCTTAGAGGCGGCGGAAGGAGAATGGGCGACATTCCTCGATCAAGGCGACCTTTTGGCAAAGGATGCCCTGATTCGAGTTGCCGAAACGATCGTCACAAGGCCGGAAACAGGTCTCATTTATTCTGACGAAGACGAGACTGATGACGCCGACAATTGGTTTAATCCCAAGTTCAAACCAGACTGGAATCCCGATTTATTCCGATCTACGAATGTGATCAGCCGACTGTGCGTCTTTCGATTGGACATCGTCAAGATGTTGGGCGGACTTAGAAAGGGGTTCAACGGATCGGAGGAATACGACTTGGCGCTTCGATGTGCTGAAGTGTTGAATTCATCGCAGATTCTGCACCTTCCGCGTGTTCTCTACCATCGATTAAGCCAATCGGGCCGCGCTGCGCAAATTGACGGCAGCACTGAGCGTGCTAGCCTTGCAGGAAAACGGGCTTTGGACGAGCACCTTGCACGTATGAGGATCAAGGGGCACGTGGACGTGATCGAACCCGGCATGTTTCGTGTTCGGTATGATGAGTGCGTTCCGGCCCCCTTGGTTAGTCTTATAATTCCGACCCGGAACGGACTGGCGCTCCTGAAGCAATGCGTCGAGAGTATCCTGGAGAAAACTTTATACGCAAACTATGAAATATTGATAGTTGATAATAATTCCGACGACGAAGACACAATAAACTACTTGACGAACATCGTGAAAGACCAGCGTATACGCGTAATTCTTGACGAGCGACCTTTCAATTATTCGGCCCTGAACAATAACGCCGTTAAACAGGCGCACGGAGCTTATATCGGCCTGATTAACAATGACATCGAGGTCATCTCGCCCGACTGGCTGAACGAGATTATGCGCCTCGCTTGCCAGAAAGGGGTGGGTGCCGTAGGCGCGAGACTATGGTATCCCGACAACAGTCTTCAGCATGGCGGCATTATCCTCGGACTCGGCGGCGTCGCGGGACATTCGCATAAGCACCTCCCGAAAGGATACAGCGGACATTCCAACCGCGCCAAACTTATCCAGACAGTGAGCGCTGTTACCGCAGCCTGCCTTATAGTCCGGAGATCCATATACGAGGAAGTGGGCGGCCTCGATGAAGAGAACCTCAAGATCGCCTTCAATGACGTCGATTTTTGCTTGAAGGTACGTGAAGCTGGATACCGAAATATTTGGACGCCATACGCGGAACTTTACCACCATGAATCGGCAACACGTGGAGTGGAGGACACACCGGAGAAGAAGAGGCGGTTTCGATCGGAGATACTCTACATGAAGCGGCGCTGGAGGCAGTTGCTGTCGAATGATCCAGCGTATAATCCGAATCTCACCCTGGATTATGAAGACTTTTCTCTTGCTTGGCCCCCGCGCGTGCAGTCTGGCAAAAGCAATTGATCTTCTGGATAGGCTGAACTTTCGCGCCACGAACCGAGACACCTGAATCAAAGAGCGCCTGCTCCTTTTGTTTTCAAGCCGGGTAGAGAGGTGCCGGCCTATATTAGTGCAGACGACCGTCGTGTTGCGTTCCTTGGGGCGAACCCGTTGTCACTTGCGAGCGCCAATAATCGAGCAAGTCTGCAAGCGGATCATAGCGAGGCTTCCACCCGGTCAAATTGCGGAGTTTCGTGTTCGAACCTGTCGCAACAGTGATATCAGAAGCCCGGAGCCTATCGCGTGCGATATGGATTTCGAACGAGGCCTTCGAGCGCCGTCGCATCTCTTCAAGCAGGTCGGAGAGACGGTAGCTTTGACCGGACGAAATATTCACTATGGTCCGCTCCTCGAGGCTACCGCTTGCCTCAAGCAACGCCAAATATGCCGCGACAACATCCCGAACGTGCAGAAAATCCCGTCGAGCCGAGAGGTCACCAACCTCGATCCGAGGCTGCTGGAGGCCCGCCTCAATACGCGCGATCTGTGCGGCAAATGAAGGCAAGACAAACCGCTCGTCCTGTCCTGGCCCGGTGTGGTTAAAAGGCCTAGCGATAACCAATTTGGAACTGGCCGGCAAAATTCGTTCGAACGCCGCCTCCGCTTCACATTTGGACCTGCCGTAAGCGCTTAACGGCGCCAACGGGGAGGCTTCATCGACTGTGCCGTTTTTAAAGCTGGCACCATAGACCTCTGAACTGCTGGCGAACAAAATAGTGACTTCGGGTGCGTGCCGGGACAAACTCAAGGCCAGATTTGCACTGCCTCCAGCATTAACGCGGGTGGTCAAATCTTGGGCGCTGATGCTAGCCGCAACTGAAGATTGAGCAGCGAGATGTACTACGAGATCAGGTCGGACTAATTTGACTATCCGTTCAAGTTCCTGCGCATCCTGCAAATCTGCGTGAACAGGATCCCAACCGAGGCTACTCGGCTCGGTGGCATGTCGCAATAGCAAGGAAAGACTTGCTTTCGGATAGGCTTTTGCCAACGCAGGAGCAAGATAGCTACCAACAAATCCCGTGCCGCCCGTCAGCAGGATGCGCTGAAATTCAATCATGACGGCTCCATGGTAAAATCGAGAAGGTTAAGCGTCTTTAACTTAGCCGGGAAAGATCTGCGTCAACCATTTCCTTTATCATGTCCTCGAGATTTATCTCGGGCTCCCAGCCCAGTTTGCGTTTCGCCTTTTCCGGATTTCCGAGCAGCACCTCGACTTCAGCGGGGCGATAGAACGCGGGGTCAATAACGACGTATTGTTCCATATCCAAGTTAACGTGCTGAAAAGCTATGCGGCACATATCGCGCACGGTGGTTGTCACGCCCGTAGCTACAACATAATCGTCGGCGGCATCTTGCTGTAACATCAACCACATTGCGCGAACATAGTCACGCGCATGGCCCCAGTCCCGCTTTGCATCAATGTTGCCAAGTCGCAGTTCGTTTGCAAGGCCAAGCTTAATTCGAGCGACACCGTCTGTGACTTTGCGTGTTACGAATTCCACGCCGCGCAACGGACTCTCATGATTAAAAAGGATACCAGATGAGGCATGAAAACCAAAGCTTTCACGGTAGTTGATGGTAATCCAGTGTCCGTAAAGTTTGGCGACGGCATACGGCGAGCGGGGATGAAAAGGAGTAGTTTCGCTTTGTTTCTCTTCCTGGATTTTGCCGTACATCTCCGACGAAGATGCCTGGTAAAAGCGAGCATCTGTATCCGTTAGGCGAATGGCTTCGAGTATGTTTGTAACGCCAAGTGCCGTAATGTTACCAGTCAGAACCGGTTGGTGCCAAGATGACGCTACAAAGGATTGAGCTGCGAGATTGTAAACTTCATTGGGTTTTACATCTCGCATGATCCGAATGAGACTGGATAGGTCAGAGAGATTGCCATCGATCATTTGGACCTGATCGGCAATACCGAGCCAGCGCAGACGATGATCCGCGACGCCTAGATGTGATGACCGTCGGACCACGCCGTAAACTTCATATCCCTCATTGAGCAAAAGCTGCGAGAGGTATGCACCATCTTGGCCCGTAATGCCCGTAATCAGTGCGCGTTTTTTCATTTCAACCTCGTTCTCGAAGAACCCGATTAGTCCAGCGTACTGCCGATACATTGAGCGAATTACATCTAAATTCCTTGTGGCAGTGGGCTTTTCCGCATCTTTGATTTTCTCGCTTCTGCCACACGGCCATGACCTTCACAGCAAAAAGGTCAGCCCTGTCAAGCTACCGCTATTACAACTCTTCTCTTATCCCCGACTGATCGGGATCTGTGGGGCCGAAGATGAGGCCAATAGCCTCTATTAAAGCACAACGACGTGGCGATTCCCCCCACAGATCATGCTGTTTTTGTTGTATCTCCGGTCCGACTTGCCTATACGCTTCTAACGTGCCTATTGGCTAACGCTTGCAAAATCGTTTGAGGAGCCCTTATGAAAGCGGTAATTTTGGCCGGCGGTTTGGGAACGCGCATTAGCGAAGAAACGAGTTCCCGCCCGAAGCCCATGATCGAAGTCGGGAATCGTCCAATCCTATGGCACATCATGAAGATCTATTCCCACCATGGCATTAATGATTTTATCGTGTGCTGTGGCTATAAGGGGTATGTAATCAAAGAGTATTTTGCCAATTATTTCCTTCATATGTCGGATGTCACGTTTGACATGCAGAATAACAAGATGGAGATCTTGCAGAATTCCGCCGAGCCGTGGCGCGTTAGCCTCGTCGATACCGGCGAAGCGACCATGACGGGCGGAAGGCTAAAGCGCGTACGTGACTATGTTGGCAATGAGGACTTCTGCCTCACCTACGGAGATGGCGTAGGTGATGTCGACATTACAGCCCTCGTGGCTTTTCACAAAGAGCAAGGACGCCTGGCAACACTCACGGCGATGCAGCCCCCCGGGCGTTTCGGCTCCCTCGCTTTGGACGGTCATAAAATTCAACATTTCCAAGAAAAGCCCCAAGGCGACGGTGGGTGGATCAACGGCGGTTTCTTCGTTCTTTCCCCGAAGGTGATCGACTATATCGACGGGGATATGAGCATATGGGAACGCGAACCTTTAGAGACTTTGGCGGAGCAGAAGCAACTCAACGCATGGTTTCATCATGGATTTTGGCAGCCGATGGACACATTACGGGACAAGAACCATCTTGAAGAACTATGGGCGTCGGGACAGGCCCCGTGGAAGATCTGGTAGATAAAGGCATGTTCAACAATCGCTACCGTGGACGCAGGGTCCTTGTAACTGGACATACTGGCTTCAAAGGCAGTTGGCTCTCGCTTTGGTTGCAGAAGCTTGGCGCAGACGTGACCGGAGTGGCGTTGGCTCCGCAGGCGGAGCCCAATCATTGGGCGTTATTAAAACTTGATCACGAATCGCACTTCATCGACATTCGCGATGAGAACGCCCTTCGCGTGGCAATGGCGCAAGCAAATCCGGAGGTCGTATTTCACCTTGCCGCTCAGCCTCTTGTTCGCAGATCCTATGTTCAACCGGTGGAGACGTTCGCCACGAATGTCATGGGTACAGCCAATCTGCTGAATGCTTGTCGGTCACTCCACAATCTCTCGGCAATAGTGGTCGTTACAACAGACAAATGCTATGAAAACAAGGAATGGGTGTGGGGTTACCGCGAAGTCGATCCTCTTGGTGGCCATGATCCGTATAGTGCATCGAAGGCAGGGACCGAGATTGTCACTTCGAGCTTTAGACGTTCGTTCTTTAACTCGCCTGGAGGCGCGTTGCTGGCAACGGCGCGGGCAGGCAACGTAATTGGAGGAGGTGACTGGTCAGAAGACCGGCTCATACCGGATCTTGTACGTGCCGTTGGTGGACAACAGACCCTTGAGATCAGGTCACCTCGATCAACGCGACCGTGGCAACACGTTTTGGAATGCCTATCAGGTTACCTCACGCTCGGTCAGGCGCTTGTTGATCGAGATGGCTCGGCGGCAGATGCCTGGAATTTCGGGCCCGACCGAGAGGGCAACCGTTCTGTTGAAGCGCTATTGACTGCTCTTTCGCGCAACTTGCCGAACGTGAAATGGCAATTAAGCCCGGGCGTGCATCCACACGAAGCGCAATTGCTGCAGCTCGACAGCAGCAAATCCCGTCAACTGCTAAAATGGCAGCCTGTTTGGTCCTTCGATGAGGGGGCAGATATTACCGCACAATGGTATCGCTCGTGGCTGGAAGATGGCAGAGTTATTAGTGAAGAGCAGCTCGATGCCTATGCAATAACGGCAAAACAGCGAGATCTGGCTTGGGCGCAACTGATCTGAATCCGCTCGGTTTGTAGTTCGAATTCTTTGGGTATTTAGGAAGAGCCGTATGAAATGTCGTCACTGCGCAACTGAACTCCAGCACGTGTTCGTAGACTTGGGTTTTGCGCCACCATCGAACGCATATTTGACCGAAGCACAATTGCGTGCCCCGGAAACTACCTATCCGCTGAAGCTATTCGTGTGCAGTGAATGCTGGTTGGTCCAGACAGAAGATTATGCCGAGGCGGGGGACCTTTTCTCTAGCGACTATGCATATTTCTCATCAACGTCGAAAAGCTGGCTGGATCATGCAGCGCGCTATGCCGAGATGATTACTGAGCGTATTGGTTTGACTAATGAGAGCTTCGTTATCGAGATCGCTTCAAATGACGGCTATCTTCTGAAGAACTTTGTGGAAAGGGGCGTTCCATGTCTTGGCATCGAACCGACGCAGAGCACATCAGATGCCGCAGAAAGGCTAGGAGTTCCCGTTTTGCGTGAATTCTTTGGCGAAGAGACAGCTGCCTCTCTCGTCAGCCAAGGTCAAACCGCGGACCTCATTTGTGGCAACAATGTTTACGCTCATGTTCCCGATATCAACGATTTCACACGGGGGCTGAAAACCGCCCTGAAAAGGAACGGAACGATAACGCTCGAGTTTCCGCATCTAATGCGTCTTATCGAGCAGAACCAGTTCGACACAGTATACCATGAGCATTTCTCCTATCTATCACTGATGGCCGTTCAGCGTATTTTTGAAGCTGCCGGGCTACGTGTATGGGACGTGGAAGAGCTGCCGACGCACGGCGGAAGCCTGCGTGTGTACGGGTGCCACGCAGAAGATGAGCGTGCTACTCGGGCTAGTGTTGAAGAGATCCTTGAACTGGAGATCTCGGCGGGGCTCGGGATGCTTGTCACTTACCAGAACTTTCAGTCCAAGGCAGACAAGGTAAAAGATGATTTTGTCGCCTTCCTTATCGAGCAAAAACGTGCCGGCAAAACCGTAGCAGCGTACGGTGCGGCGGCAAAAGGTAACACGCTGTTGAACTACGGAGGCGTAAAACGTGATCTTGTTGCGTTCGTCTGTGATGCTGCCCCATCTAAGCAAGACAAATTCATGCCGGGTAGCCATTTGCCGATTATGAAACCATCTGCTTTGTCGGAACTAAAGCCTGATTTCGTTGTAATTTTGCCTTGGAATATCGCTGCCGAGGTCAAGCAGCAGCAAAAGCAGATCGCAAATTGGGGCGGTCAGTTCGTAACTGCTGTTCCGCAGCTCGCCGTGATCCGACCTTAAGACAATATGCTACTGGGTGGTTCTAGTGCGCTGGTGATAGCAGGGGTGCCCCCTTGCAATGTCACCAGCGCATGACCGCACAATCTATCCGATCCTTGGGTAGCCGGGGATTGTAGTATGGGTCCGCCTCAATCTCGGCTTGCCATTGTGACAGAAAATGTAGCCTGTCGGATTCATCAACCTCCCTCCTCGCGATAGAGGACCCCTCGAAATGATAGAGGGAGGCATATGGGGTATAGACGATGCGATAGCCTGCCGCCCTAAGTCGCAAACAAAAATCGATGTCGTTATAATCTACCCTCAAATTTCGATCGAACATTCCAACGTCTCTGACGAGACTCATACGCGTGGCGAGTACAGCTCCAGTGACGGCAGAATAGTTCCGAATAAGGTGCGTAAAGCCACAATAGCCGACGTTGGCCACTGGCTGATTGTGAAATATGTGCGTCGTCAGACCGTTAACCCCCATGACAACTCCAGCATGCTGCAACCGATCGTTCGGGTAGAGGAGTTGAGCTCCCACCGCACCTATATCGGACCTCCGCGAGAATGAGAGAAGCGCCTCAATCCAGTCGGGAGAAATCACCTCTATATCGTCATTGAGTAAGATAACGTCTTCGGTACTTACAAGACTAAAGGCATGGTTCATTTTGTCAGGAAAATTGAATCTACCTTGGAAAGCGTATTGGGCGACAGTCACTCCCGACTCGACAAGGCGCTTGTGAGCGTCTGCAGGTAGTCCGCCATTGTCTAGAACAACTATCTGGAAATTCCTAAACGTTGAACGTTCCAGGATGCTCTTCACTGAGTGTTCGACAAGCAGGATGTTTCCACGCCCCTCAACTTCCCGCATTCTACTGTCCGTAAGCATCAAAAGCGTCACTGGCCGTGACGGGTCGACGGGCCATTTTACACGATAGCTACCGGGAAACAGACCATCGACAACCTCGGCAGCTGGTTCTTGGCTTCGTACGAAGTCAGTAACGGCGCGCTTGGCATTGATCAAAGCGGCGGGTTTTGCATCAACAACCGCAGCTGCCGAACCTGGGATCTTTCGCCAATGGTAAAGTACCTGCGGGATATGTACGACACGTCTCGCCCGCGCGGTGGCGCGCAGCGCCAGATCGTAGTCCTGAGCGCCAGTGTACGCGTCTCGCAGACCGCCTAGTTCCAAGAAAAGGGACTTTCGGATTACTGTAAAATGAAGCACATACATAACTGAAAGCAAGTGTTCCGGAGACCAATCTGGTTTCAGATACGGATCGCTATAACGACCATTTGTCTCTATCTTGTCTTCATCGGTGTACAGCACATCGACGTCCGCATTGTCTTCAATTGCCTGAGCGACAAATCGAAGTGCATTTCGATCCAGTGTGTCGTCGTGGTCGAGGAAAGCTACAAAATGGCCCGTTGCGAATTCAGCGGCGAGGTTGGTAGCGCCGGCGATGTGAAGGTTTTTCGGCGACCTAATAATTTTAACACGCGGGTCTATGCCACGATACTTTTCCAGAACCTCGACTGTCTCACATGAATCTGAACAATCATCACACAGACACAGTTCCCAGTTGGTATAAGTTTGATCTAGCACCGAATTGATCGCCTCTTCCAGTATCCCGGGTGGTGTGTTGTACACCGGAACCAAAATGCTGATGCGGACGTCGCTCGACCTCAAAGTTCGCAGATATTTGGTTTGTGAATCAGGGGACCTTCCAGGGCGGAAAACACGCTGAGAAATGATCCATTTGGCCTGATGAATTGCACTTCGGAGACCAGTTGCCCGCGCAACCGCTATAAATCTGCGTGCAAGATGGAAAAGCCGCCTCATGAGTATATCTTTCAAGTTCATAGATATCGTCGACGCGAAGCCGATTTAGACCGTCTTCAGTCCTGAATGCAGCTAAATCCCCTCACTGGTCACCAGATTGCAAGATGCGATCCACTTCCCGGCGAATTGTCTCTGTGGTCGTTTCAACCGAAAAGAGATCATGCGCAAATGTCCGCCCCTTTCGTCCCAACTCAGTTGCCAGTTTCCGGTCAGCGAACATCGCACGCATGGCTTGACGCAGTGAATCTCTTGACGGATCAGCCCAAAGGTATTCGGCTGGATATGGCTCGTTTCCTTCCCCGACTTCTATGAGCCTGTAATCCAACGGCCATGCGGATTCAGACGTCACAAAATCTGCAGCGCCCCCGTAGGGTGTTGCAATGACGGGCTTTCCGGCAGCCATCGCTTCTAATATTGTCAGCCCAAGTCCTTCCGAACGATGCGGTGAAACATAACAATCTATCAACTGGAATAAGTCATGCATCTCTGCGTCTTGCAGCAGACGGTCCATGAATATGACATCTCGGCGTTGCTCGGCGATAGAGAGTATTTCTCGAATTTCTGGGCGTTCGGCATTCGAATAATGAATCTTCACAAGGCAGCAAGCACCATCGTCGGGTCCAAATTCTTCGATATATGCGTCAATTAGTGCCTTGGGATTCTTTCGCCCCAGTATGCTCCCGGCGTCCGCAGCGTAGAAAAACACAAATCGATCCTCCGCAAGCCCGAAGTCCCGGCGCGTTCCCGTTCGAGTGACGCTCTGCCTATCGAGAGCAGGACGGACTACTCGAACGGGTCGCTTCGCCACTGCTGCAACGGACTTGGCCATAAACGTGCTTGCGCACCAGATTTCATCGAAACGATGGAGAACAGAATGCCATTCCGGCAAAAGCGAGGATAACTCCCAATAGATGATAGCAATGTTGTACCGACTTGGCACTACGAGTTCATCGAGCGGGCTTTTGTCGAGAAAACGCCCGCTAGCAAGCAGATCAAGATTGAGGTGCACCAGGTTGATCAGTTGCTCATCAATCGAAGGATATTGAGTAGGTGTTGAACGAAGCCGTTCGAACCCTTGGCTCCAGGGAATAACATTCAACGCTATCCCGGCTTTCATTATAGTGGAAGCATAGCCTCGAGCGCTGATGCTTACCCCGTTGATGAAGCCAACTGGGCCAACTAGGTTTATACCGCTTTTGTTCCCCACCGGCCTAGTCCACCGCCGAAGCGGTGGTGGCGGAACAACAGGCACGGCGGAATGTTGTTGCACTGCTCGCGTCCGCAACAAAGCTGTCAGGCTCTCCTGTGCTGGCTTGCCGGGAGCAACGTCGATATTGACTTTCGCGCCCCAGGGTCCGCCCCCCCGGAATTCAGTCAAACCGACATGTCCGTTCTCCATTGTAACGATAAGTCCGAAAAGGCGTTCAATCGCATGCGCAATCTGCCCATCGTTCGCCCCATCCTCCACCTCAAATGCCAGATCATCGAAAAACACCTGCAAGTGTCGTTTCAAAGCGCGAGGACTTATCCAGAACATCGTCCCCGCAAAGAAACCCCATTCCGGTGGGAGAGTTCGACCAGGATAAAGTTGGTGCACAAACTCTTCGATCTTTGTCTGATTGTCCATCATGTGCGTTGGTCCGGAAACATACAGATCCTTAGCACCTACGAGAAGCAACTCGGGGTCGGCCTGAAAGCTACAGAGGATCCGAGTGACCAAGAACTCGTTCCCTAACAGGCCCTCAAGCATGAGTCTCCGCCATGTGGTCGGTTCTGTCTGCCCCCTTTTTGTATGAACCTTACAGATCGCCGTATAGTTTTTATTGAGCAGCAAAGGAAGGACCGAAAGAAAAGGGCCGATGTCACGGCCGGCGTTGTCTACCTCCAAAATTGTTGCATCAGGGAATTTGTGAAGAACCTGGCTTCTCAAGGCAGCGTTTCGTTTGGGTATCGTTACATACAGGTCGAACGCGGTCGGTATATTGCCAATATAGGATACGATCTCATCCCAGAGATCTTCATAGAAGAGATGGGCAACGACCGCGACTTTTATGCCTGACATTAGCACATCCAAGTCGAAGGTTGCCGGTCTAAGTGCCTCTTCGACTTGGAGATAGTGAGACAGAGAATTCTTACCATCCGCTTCCGGAAACTGCTGATCATACCAACTGCTGTCAAATAGAAGGTTGGGGTTCCGCCCCCTATTCGCGCCGTGTATTTTGTAATCCACAAGCGGGTTGATGCCGTTCGAAACCTCGGGATACTTCATGGCATACCACTTGGTGTCGAAGACGGGATTAGGATCTCGACCCTCTGCTGCTCCGCATCTAATATAATGCACAAGTGGGTTCGCCCCAGAGTTTTGGACATCTGGGTAGTTTGCTAGATACCATTGGGTGTTGAACAAGGAGCTGGGATTGCGCCCCTCATCCGCTCCATACATCACATAGTGAAGTGCAGGTCCTACCCCCGCTGCACCCACATCTGGATAGTGTTTCACATACCAAGCTTCATCGAAAAGGTCACTCGCTATCAAAATCTTGCAGTCACGTCGATTCTTCCACTTCTTCAGCAGCGAACGCGCCATCTTGCGAGTAATTTCTGATAGTTGCAGCAGCATTTATGTCTAAACCTCTAAAACCCCGTATGCTTGGAGCGGATTCTAATCATCAATCGCTAGATTGCGCTTCATGTTGTTGCCGCCACCAGTTGATTGCATCCTGCAGTCCTTGGTCCAAGGAAATTCGCGGCACGAAACCGACCTCTCGGCGCAGCCGCGTCACATTAGCGACCAAACGCTGCGGCTCATTGGGACGCATACTCAGAGCACCCAGTCTGAGCAGGTCCGAACGTTGGGTCAGTCCTCCGAGGCGTTCGACTACATCCCGCAAGGCTCTCGCTTCGCCGGAAGCGATATTCACACTGCCTTCAACCGCGCAATCCAAAAGAGCCGCGAAGGCCGCGGCGACGTCGCGACTATCCATGAAGTCCCGTAATTGTGCTCCAGCAGTAGTTTCGGCGACACGCCCCGCAAGCAAATTGCGAATAATCGAAGACACCAATCGGTCCGGTCTTTCGTGCGACCCGAAAGAGAAGAATAAGACACCCCAAGCGAAAGACATGCCAGTCTCGCGGGAATAACTCTCGATAAGACGGCGGACACTATCTTTTGCCGTCCCATAAAGGGTCGCCGGTTCGCGTGGCGCGTCCTCGGCGACATAATCAGGCAAAGTCGTCCAGTCATATTCAGCGCATGTGCCGGCAGCAACGAAACGTTCACCGCCCCAGAGATGGAACGCGCGCAAGAGCGAGAGTGTGGCAGACACCCAGGAGATATTCTCGGGCGCAGACCAAAAACCAGCGCCAACGTCCCACGCGAGATGCAGCAAATGTGTTGGCCGTATCCTCTGCACCAGTTCAGCGCCCGCCCCGGGTTGCATGAGATCGACACTATGCCATTTTACGTCCGGTTGATCGAGAACATGGCGAGCGCAAGCATGAACCTCATATCCGCGGCGGAGCAGCTCTTTCAGACAATGCCGTCCGAAAAAGCCCGTGGCTCCCGTGATGAGGACACGCTTCACGGCCGGTAGTCCGGATAATTGGCGTCCCGATCGGACATGCGCTCCGGCGGTAAAGGCCAATCGATCTTAAATGCGGGATCGTCCCAGCGAACGCCGCGGGCGAGCTCTGGCTTGTAGGCCTCACCCATGTGATAGAACACCTCACAATCTTCAACGAGAGTCTGGAAACCGTGGGCACAGCCTGCAGGGATATAAAGGGCATTGCGTCGACTAGCATCAAGCACAGCGCTAGTCCATTTCAAATAGGTCGGTGACCCGGGGCGAAGATCCACAGCTACATCCAATACACGGCCTCTTGTGCAGCGGACGAGTTTGACCTCCGGGTATGGCTCAGCTTGGTAGTGCATTCCCCGCAATGTACCTCGGTAAGGATTCCAAGAAACGTTGCACTGAGGAAAATAGCCAATCAACCCGTTCCCCTTAAAGGTGTCAGCGCAAAACGTCCTGGCAAACAGGCCCCTCTCGTCGGCTATTGCGTCAACCTCAATGATCATTACGCCGGGGAGACTTGTTGGATTGATTTTCAATCGCAGAGACCTTCCAAGTTAAGTTCCGCGGGACTGCGGGATTTTCACTGGCAAGACAAAAGCTTATCTTACTTATCGTCAATGACCGAAGTATGCACTAGCTACTGCCTCGGCAGCACCATCCATACGAACCTTTCCATGCTCGAGCCAAACGATCCGCGTACAATTTTTCAGAAGTAAGTCCTTCGAGTGACTCGCGATGATCAGTATCTTCGTCTTGTTGACTAGATCGTGCAGACGTTCGTTAGCCTTTTCCTGGAAACCCTGATCCCCTGTCGCCAGCCACTCATCCATAATAAGGATTTCGGGCTGAATAACAGTTGATATTGAGAAGGCAAGACGAAGCTGCATGCCGGTAGAATATGTGCGCACCGGCATATCAAGGAAATCTCCAAGTTCGGAAAAATCCTCAATTTCTTTCTTATGCTTCGCGAGATCGCGCTTCTTGAACCCCAGAAGGGCGCCCCGAATCGCAATATTCTCCCGCCCTGTAGCTTCAGGATCAATTCCCAACGAAATGTTAATCAAAGATGTACATTTGCCGTTGACCAGGAAATGTCCCCCTGTGGGGTAATAGACACCACTCATGACACGCAGAAGCGTGGTCTTGCCGGAGCCGTTGTGGCCAACGAGCCCGAGTCGATCCCCTTCTTTCAGACTTAAGGTGACATTCTCAAGCCCACGAATGATGACGTGGCCCTCCAGATTGGAGCCTATTGTACCACCTGTCGCCAAGCTGAAGACCTGGTTCTTCAACGATCTGCTTTTTGCATTGTAGATGGGGAAATCTACTGTGACGTCTTCAAGATGCATGGAGGTCATGTTTACCTGCGCGGGATCGTGTCGGGAGTGGACATTCATAGCCAATACGTGATTCGGCAGCGATATCGGTTTAGGAATAGAAGCGCGATCGCCCATCCAACGATCGCCATAACGACAACCACACACCAAGTGATTAATGTTCCCGTGCTACCGAGCAAAGGATCCCTGACGACGCTGATCAGATGATAGAAGGGATTGAAATTAAGCATCAGCATAGACCTAGTCCCGCCGGGTAAGCGACTCGGCTCCCACATGATTGGCGTTAGATACATGCCGACCTGCATGATGTTTTGTACGATTTGAGTCAGGTCCCGATACCGCGTGCAAAGGACCGCCAAGATTACCATCATCCAGAGGAAATTCAGTGACACAAGAAAGAATCCGGGCACGGCAAGAATTGCATTGATGTTAACGACTTTTCCGAAAATCAACAGTACTAGTGGAAATATAACCAAATTGTGCGCTAATATTATTGAGTTCCGCCACCACGTTCTGAGTACATATGTGAAGAATGGTATCGGCAACTGCAGCATCGTGTCGCTGTTTGACATGAAACTGGCGCATCCTTCGTTGATCAGCTGAGAATAGTAGCCCCACAAGATCAAGCCAACACAGATAAACGGTAAAAACTCCGACATTGGTGAGTTGAAGATCGTTCCAAAGACCAATCCCAAAGCGCCGATAAGCACACCCATGTTGATCGTGAGCCAAAAGGCCCCGACTCTTGAACGGCGATACCTTTGCGCGACGTCCTGCCATCCAAGAAGCGCCGCCAACTGAAAGTTAGYGGTAGACTTCGAAATATCCTCCCACGCAGTGATCTTTTGCGAGGTCCCTGTGGTCATTGATTTGCAGTCTCCCGGTCCGTCTCTCGTTTGCAAGCCTCGCGGTTAGCACATTAGAATTGGACTTAATAGTGACGTGCACCGCTATCCGAGCGGCCCGTCACCTAAAACTCCGATTTGAGACGGGCCAATCAGTCCGGGTTGGCTTTGGCCAGCATCATTGAAGGCGGTCAACTCGCCGACCGATCCTAGCTTGACAGTTGGATGTGGTTACCCTCCGACTTGTCGTCGCAATTGTGACCCACCGCCATGCAATCTTATTGCTCGTCTAAAAATGTAGCGTTAACGTTGAGAGAGGTAGCTCGGGGGGAGGCCAATGGGGGCGGAGGCTATTAATCCCATGCTCCCAGCACAGGTCAGGCGCCGGCATTCCGCCTGGCGCAACAGGGCCATGATCTGGGCTTCGCTAAATCGGCTCTTCTTCATCAAAATCTCCTCGAGCATCTTGCCGAGAAAATTCTACTTTTGAAGCCCCTTATTCCGGCGGAGGATTACCGGATGAGTTTCGTTGTGGCGATACGGATTGCGGACGGAAACTACAAAAGGTTGCGCAATGGAGCGCGGTTGCCACATAAGGGGTCACCGTGAAAATTACCGGATAGAGACTTTGGACGTTACGGGAGACGAAGTGTTTGAACGCCTTGTTCGGGATCTGCGTGCGCAAGACCCTGACAGACGGCTGACATTGCACGACGTTTCGGCGGCGGCTGCCGCCAAGGGTATCAAACTGGAGGTATCGGTTTACGTGAGAGGTCGCGTGGTTGAGCCATCTGCAGAACCAACCTCAGAGGCGATCCCGGATAAACCTTTCGACCTCAATGACTGATTCTTCCACCGTGACTCCAACCGTCTTGATCGTTACCTCAGGACTGTTCGGCCTCTCGTAAGGCGAATCGAGGCCGGTGAAATTCTTTAGTTCGCCGCGCTTGGCCTTCGCATATAGGCCTTTCGTGTCCCGCTGCGCGCATTCGTCAAATGGAGTGTCTACGAACACCTCGATAAACCGACCCTTTTCGAACATCTCCCTGACCATGTGACGCTCGGCCCTGAACGGCGAGATCATGGAGACGATCACTATGAGGCCGGCGTCAACCAGCACCTTCGCCACCTCTCCTACCCGTCTGATATTTTCCGCCCGATCGGCGTCAGAATATCCGAGATCGCGACTCAATCCGCGCCGGATGATATCGCCGTCCAGAATATAGGATGCTATTCCGGCGCCGTTCAGGTTCTCGTGAAGCGCGCTCGCTATGGTCGATTTCCCCGCCCCTGACAAACCCGTCAGCCAAAGAACAAAAGGCTTGTGCCCATTTCGCGTTAGAATAGTCACCGGCAATTTTCGCCCTGCTGCTGGACATTGCTATTTCAGCGGTCTTGGCCACTCGCCAGACGCCACTATCTTTTGCGAACAAGCTCCGCGAGTGCACGCAACGGCGCGGTAGTACGCCATGAGGTGCTCCTTTGGAGTGCCAAGGCTTCAGCACGCCGCACTTCGACTTCCTGGATCTTTGCCTGAAGCTCCTGCTCCAGTGCTTGAACCTGATTTCGAAGGGCGGCCGCATCGTCTACCGCTGTCGTGTAGGCAGCCACTGTCGAGCGGTGTTCGCTTCCCACCTTCACCAGTTCGCTTCTCACCTTCACCAGTTCGCGGCGCAATGCTATATTATCAAGGTCTTCCAAGGGCGGGTAGTTTTCCGGAGCTTTGAGGGTGCCCCGACCAACTGGCTGAGCAATCTCCGCGGTCACCCGAACTTTATCTGGGTCAACAAGCTTGGCATGCGCAGCCTTCACAGTTTCAAAAGTGACACCAGGCGGAAGACACCCCTTAAGGGTCGTGTAAAAATACTCCGCATCCTGAGTGAAGCGCGGGAACGCTAAGAGATACATCGGTATGCCGGCATTGGCGAGCCGTTCCACTAGATGATGGAAGCCAACGGCCAACAAACGCGCTTCATCCAGTGGATTGAGGGAATATAGGACGCCGCCTGGCGTCAACGCCCAATTCTCCCATGTCTTCTTTTCGGCTGTCATCCATTGATGGCTGCGATGAATGTTTTGAAGCTCCAGAATTGTTCTGCTGCTGGCAGCTTCTGCAAGGTTTCGGACGGGGATGATCACACCGTCTATCGCTATATCCTCGCGATCCAGTACTTCATCTACAAATTCGTAGAGCCAAGGTGACTTGGCTACATAGGGCAAATCAACACCCGCGTGATGAACAAAATCCTCTAATCCGGCGTTGGCGTCGTCGACCCAGCCAGTCTCCCCCGACTTGGATATTTGGGTACCAAGTCCCAGTTCAGCGAGCAGTCTCACCAGCAAACTTGTGCCAGCGCGGCCGGTCCCGGCAATCAACAAGTGATTCGACATTTTCAACCCTGTCCGATTCTGAAGGCTAGTTGGCATTCAGGCGACATAACGCAGAGGTTTCAAATGGCCAGAACTACTTCACAGCAAAAGCGATTGTCCAAAGAAAATCCGCCATTCGGTAACGGATGCAACCTTTCGTTGGCACTAAGATTACAGGCACCAGCGCGGTACCTGCGCTGGTTGATTTCAAACTCACACGCTGCAACTTTGCGCGAGCGCTGAGAACAGGAGAGTTTCTTTGGTAGATGTGGTGCATGAGTTTACGAGGAACGAGCCCCGTCGGCGGAGACGATGGCTGCATCCTTTGATGAATGGGTTAGCCGTCTTCCTGGGCTTGAAGTTGGGACCGTCAATCTCTTTGCAGACCCCCGCGTGGAATGGGCTATTGAGAAGCCGGCCAAATGTAGGATAAGAAGGTGCTGGAACTTGGCCCAATCGAGCTCACACCTACATGCTGTTGAAAGCCTGGGCCTCCTCGGTCCTAGCAATCGAAGCAAACCGCCGCTGCTTCCTGAAGTGCCTCGTTGTTAAAGAAATGGTGAGTGAGCGATGGGGTCGTCTAATCGCACGGCATTTTGCAAGCGTTTTTTTCAAAGATCAGTCCGGCCGGCACTGTAGTCAGTGCCGGAGAGCGAATGATGCGGGGTCCGAGCGTCTGATTTGCGCGCGCGCCAAGTGAGCGTTTTCCGGAAGCAGGGTCGTCTTCGCGGTCGACACACGGTCGCCGCATGATGGGGCTTCGCAGGTCGAGTGTTCCAATGTGGACGACGCAATCCGCCGGTTACCTGCGATTGCACCCCAACTCGCGGAATCACCGTGCCTACGAGAGGGGAATGTCGGTGATCAAACTCGGGGAGGTGACATGAAAGAGGTCGCCTCTGGAGAGAACGGATCACTGAGATGCAGGTGATGATCGAGGGACAGTCACGCTTCCAGCCTTTCGGCTTATCCTGTTGGGGTTCGGAAAATCTCAACAGGGGAGTTGGAAGCATGACTGCCTC
>NZ_JBFTIN010000044.1:0-40416 GCF_056394785.1 Rhizobium sp. 10N414
TGAATCTGGAGGGTTCTGTGAGGTCCGAGGACGGGATCTCTCCAAACGAAAGGCCCCGACGGACCTCATTGAAGCCTGATTGAGCGAAGGCGCGGGAAGTTTGGCGCTATGGGGAAAGTAACAATCGGGCTGGCGTGAAGTGGTCGATGAATGGCCCGCAACAGGGTTGAACCATGTGGAACCGGCGCCTCGCGTGGGCCGTACTGGCTGCATCTGACGAGAAAAGCTGTGCCGCTGGGCCCTCAATGGTCTGCCCAGGCAGCCGGAACGGTGAGCAGCGCTTATGCTGCCCGCGCGCGAGTGGGCCGGTCCCGATGGAGGCCAGTCGATGATGGTGTGATGTGCCTTGAGCCCTCATGAAGTGTCATCCCAGCTTGGCCGAAGGGGTGGCGCCTGGCCATGGTACCACACGGCCAGGGTCACCATTGCTGCGCCGCAGCAGGGGCATGGGTGTTCCGGCTTCTGATCTTCATTTGATGCCTCGGCACGAAACGCAGTCTGTGGCGCCTCGGCCTGCAGCAATTGCCGGCACTGGGCGATCTGCTTGCCTCGCTGGCCATTGGCGAGAAAGCCATAGTGGCGGATCCGGTGGAAGCCATCTGGCAGGGTATGAAGGAGGAAACGGCGGATGAACTCGTCGGCGGTCAGCGTCATGAGCTTTCGCTTGCCACCCTGGCGATAATCCTTCCATTGGAAGGTGACCTTGCCGTCTTCCATGCTGACCAGACGGGAATTGGAGATCGCGACACGATGGGTGTAGCGGCCGAGATAGGCGAGAACCTGCTCGGGTCCGCCGAAGGGCTGCTTGGCATAGACGACCCAGTCGCGACGGCGGACCGTCTTGCAGAGGCGGGCAAAGGCGAGCGGGTCGGCGAGTTGCGAGATATCGCCGAAGAACGTCAACGTCTCGGTCTCGAAGGCGGCCTGCAATGCTTCGACAAACAAGCGGCGAAACAGGCGCGACAACACCTTGACCGGCAGGAAGAAGCCGGGTCTGGAGGCAATCCAGCGGCTGCCATCGGGCGATGGCCCGCCACCTGGCACGATGCAATGAAGATGGGGATGAAAGGTCAGGGTCTGGCCCCAAGTGTGCAGGATCGCAATGAGGCCGATCTCGGCACCCAGATGTCTGGGATTGGCAGCGACCCTGCGCAGGGTCTCGGCAGTCGTCCTGAAAAGGATGGCGTAGACGGCCTGCTTGTTCTGGTAGGTGATGGCCTCGAGCTCGGCCGGCAATGTGAAGACGACGTGGAAATAGGGCACCGGCAGAAGCTCGCTCTCGCGTGCGGCGATCCAGTCGCGTGCCACCTGCCCCTGGCAGCGTGGGCAATGCCTGTTGCGGCACGAATTATAGGCGACGCGGACTGTGCCGCATTCGCGGCAGCCCTCGACATGGCCACCAAGGGCTGCCGTGCGGCACAGTTCAACCGCACTCATCACACGTCGCTCGACACGACCGAGATGACCGTGATGGGCCTGTCGATAGGCTTCGCCATGGTGGCGGAAGATGTCCGCCACCTCGAGCTTCGCCGACATGGCGAGGCGACGTCAGCGCGGCGGTACGACTTCGCGGTTGAGCTGGTCGAGCGGGCTTTGGGTCTGGCGGATGAGCCTGGTAGAAACCCTGGTGTAGATCGCCGTACTCGTCAGACTGTTGTGGCCAAGCAGAACCTGGATGACACGAAGATCCGTTCCACTCTCCAGGAGATGGGTGGCAAATGAATGTCGCAGCGAATGGGGTGTCACTCGCTTGTCGATGCCGGCTTCCTCCCGGGCCAGGTGGCAGGCATCATAGAGAACCGAGTTGGAGATCGGGCGATTTCTGCCATCTCTGGGAAACAGCCAATCCTGCGGTCTTGCCCGGCGCCAATAGGCCCGCAGGATCTGCAGCAACTGTTGCGACAGCATGACATAACGATCTTTGCCGCCCTTGCCGTGCACGACGCGGATCACCATCCGGTCACTGTCGATATCGCCGACCTTAAGGTTGACGACCTCCGAGACGCGCAGGCCCGCCGCGTAGGCGATAGTCAGTGCCGCGCGCGCCTTCAGGCCCGGTACTGCCTCCAGAAAGCGCACCACTTCATTGGTCGAAAGCACCACCGGCAGCTTGCGCGGCTCGCGCGCATAGGCAATGCGCACCGGGATCTCGTCACGACCCAGCGTGATACCGTAGAGGAAGCGCAAGGCGCACACCGTCTGGTTCAGCGCCCCCCATGAAATTCCCCGCGAAACCAGGTGCACCTGGAAGGCACGGACATCCTCCAGGCCAAGCTTGTCTGGCGAGCGGCCGAAATAACGGCTGAACTTTGACACTGCATGGAGGTAACATCGCTGCGTCGCCGGCGACAGATTGCGGATGCTCATGTCCTCGATCATGCGGCGGCGCAATGGGCTGATCACTTCGCTCATCGGGTGTCTCCTGTCTGTGAGGTTTGGGCTTTAGCAACCGCAATCCTCGCAGGCAGGGCACCTTTGCGCTATCCGCGCACCCAGGTGGCGCGCTAGCGCCTTCGTTCAATCATGGTTGCAGTTGTGGCTTTCGCTGCGTCGATCCTTATGACCTTCGGGCTGGTAACGACGGTCTACGCCGAAGAAAGCCAGCAGGTGTCCGCACAGTCAGCCACATCGCAAATGGCAGCCGCGCCAACGGTAAAGGCAGTGGGGCTTGGCGCACAGAACTCCGTGTCGGTAAAGCTGCCGCAAAGGGCGACAGGCGCTGACGAACGGATCACCCGCGGCAGCCTTATGCTTCTAGCCGCACTGGTCGCGACATGCGGGCTGGCCATCTGGCGCCGGCGACTACACGGCGTCTTTGCCGGAGCCAGCCAATGACGCCCGTGAATTCGGGACCCAGAGTTCGAAACCACGAGGCGGACGAATTCGGCCCGCTTCCGACCTATATCGAGCTCGCCATGGCGACGGCGGCGGCAACCGCTTACGACGCGAATACAGCGCAGGAAAACCGTATGCGCCTGCCCCGTCTCTCCGTCATCGAGAAGGCAATTGTCGTTAGCATCGCCGCTCTTGCGCTTTACGGAACGGTGCTGATCGCCGGCGGGCTCTATATCAAGGCCAAGGCCGAACTGTCGCAAATTCTCTCGCAGCACTCCTTTGCCGCCGAACTTCGTAGCGAAGACACCAGGCCTTGACCGTGGGCGGATCTCGCCACCGAAGCAGAGGTCCCCACTCGTCTACCCGCGACCGATCGTCGCCTCGCCATCGGCAAACACAAAGCCGTTATCCCACGCGAATGAGGTTGAAGCCGGTGGACGACGCTCCACGTTGACCAGACGACAGGCATTGGGACAGACCATGACGACACTTGCACGGCTTCCATTCGGCTTCTTTCTCGCAACCGCGGCATTGGCCGCCTCCCCAAGCTTTTCTGCCGACATCGTCAAGACGAAGACGGTCGAGGTTCAAGTCGACACCATTGCAACAGGCCTCGAGCACCCCTGGGCCGTGGAGGTGCTCCCTGATGGTTCCTATCTCGTTACCGAACGACCGGGACGGCTGCGCATCGTACGCGACGGCAAGCTCTCTGCCCCCATCGCCGGCGTCCCTGAAGTCAGCGCCCGGGGGCAAGGTGGTCTGATGGACGTTGCGATCGCGCCTGATTTTGCAACAAGCCGCCAGATATTCCTCACGGCCGCGACCAGGGCCAGGGGCGGCTCCGGCACCGAGGTATTCAGCGCCACGCTGTCAAATGACGGAACAAGGCTGAACGACGTCAAATCCATCTTCACGATGAAGCGCTTCACCGGCGGCAACATCCAGTACGGCTCCCGCATAGCGTTCGGCAAGGACGGCTCGCTGTTCATCAGTGTCGGTGACCGTGGTGACAGGGATCGTGCCCAGGATTGGAAGGACGATGCCGGCTCCATCATCCACATCAACGCCGATGGCAGCATTCCCACCGACAATCCCTTCAAGGACGGCGGCAAGGCGCTTCCGGAGGTCTGGTCGAAGGGCCATCGCAATCCGCAGGGCATCGCCTTCGATGCCGCAGACGGCAAGCTCTACACGGCGGAGCACGGCGCCCGCGGCGGTGACGAAATCAACTACATCGAGCCCGGCAAAAACTACGGCTGGCCGATCATAACCTACGGACGCGACTATTCGGGCGCCGAGATCGGCGAAGGCACAGCCAAGGAAGGGCTTGAGCAACCGCTTTATTATTGGGACCCGTCGATCGCGCCGGGAGCATTGGCCATTTATCGCGGCAAGATGTTTCCCGAATGGGACGGCAACTTTCTCGTTGCTGCGCTGAAGTTCCAGCTGCTGTCGCGAATGCAGCGCGATGAAGGCGGAGCTTTCGTCGCCGAGGAGCGGATTTTCGACGGCTACTATGGCCGCATGCGTGATGTGATCGTCGCACCCGACGGCGCCCTGCTGCTCCTCACGGATGAAGACGATGGTGCCTTGCTAAGAGTGTCGCGGGCGCCGGTAAACAATGGTTGACACTAAGCCTAGAGGCCGGCGCGCAGTTCCTTTCGAAACATAAACTTCAGGGCGGACCATGTCTCATCGACAGCGCAGACTTTGACGTCAACCAGCCCCAAAGGCACGAATATCGATCGCAGAACGTCTTCGGTGACTGTGGTCGGCACCCGCGCCGCCTTCTTGGGCCAGGAAATCCAAAGCATCCCGTCGGGCTTGAGAGCGCCCGATACAGCCTGGGCAATACCTTCCAGGACTACCCGGCGGGCTTCGAAAACATGCACGTAGTCGAAGCGACGCTCAATCATTGATGGCAAAGCTTTCGTAACGGAGGAGAAATGCTCAAAGGATTGTATCTCGACGATCTCGGGTACACCGATCAGCAGCGCCGCCTGCCCTTCCCTCAGGCCGAGCTTTCGCGTGAGCGAGTTGCCGCAATACCCCGCTGGCGCATCATGGCGCTGTTGTCGCGGCGCAGCCTTTTCGTCCGCCGATGAAACCGTTTTCGTTGCCATCCGTTTGCTCTCAGGCGCTTACCCAGTGGCGACATTCTTCACCCTTGCCCAAACCAAAGGCAACTGCTAACGCTCGCCCATACTCTCCCGCACCGAGGACGACATGACGCGCATTCAGGCGAACCTCCTTCTATTGCTTGCAGCTGCCATCTGGGGCGGCGGCTTTGTCGCGCAGTCGACGGCAATGAAGGCAATCGGTCCGTTCTGGTTCATTGGCCTGCGCTTCGTGATTGCCGCAGTCGCGGTCCTGCCGTTCATGCTCTTCGAAGCCCGCAAGGCGCGGGTAAAGACCGCGCCGCGCCATCTCAAGCTCTATCTGCTGACGGGTCTTGCGCTATTCGGTGGCGCCGCCACCCAGCAGATCGGCCTGCAGACGACGACCGTGACGAATTCGAGCTTCATCACCGGCCTCTACGTTGTGATCGTCCCCCTGATCGCTGTCGTCTTCCTGCGCCGCTCCCCGCACTGGATCATCTGGCCCGGCGCGATCATGGCCGTTTCCGGCATCTACATGTTGTCCGGTGGCCAACTCTCGGCACTGACGACCGGTGATCTGCTCACGGTCGCCTGCGCGGTCTTCTGGGCCGGGCAGATCACCCTGGCCGGCATCACAGTGTCCGAAACCGGGCGCCCGCTTACCCTTTCGACCGCCCAGTTTGCGGTGACCGGGGCCTGCGCGCTCGTCGTTGCCATCGTCGCGGAACCGATCAGTTGGGCAGCGGTCTGGGCGGCAGCCCCCGAGATCCTCTACGTCGGGATATTCTCGTCCGGTGTCGCCTTCTCGCTGCAGGTCATCGGCCAGCGCTACACGACCTCGTCGCAGGCAGCGATCTTCCTGTCATCTGAAGCACTCTTCGGCGCCTCGCTCGGCGCTCTGCTGCTGGGCGAAACCATGCCGCCGCTCGGCTACGCCGGCTGCGCGCTAATGTTCACCGCCATGCTTCTGGTTGAGGTGGTGCCCGAAATTACGCGCCGTCGAGCTTCGGAGAGGTTGAAACCGAGCCCAAACTTGGGTTGAACGCCCGGAAAAGAAAAAAACTTTAGCCTTTACGTAGTCGCGTTAGCGTTGCATTTTTGGCAAAATCTGCTCCCAAACTATATTGCCAACGATATAAAGCGTTGCTCGGCGGCGGCTAACGACCAAAATTTTGCTCTGGGCGTGCAAAAATGCCTCCTATAGGTGCCTTTCAGCACAGACGCGTTAAAAAACTTTTGCTTGCCAAAATTTAATAATCGCAGCACTCTCACCGTGTTCGGGCATTTTGCGAGCATGGGAAGTCCTTGAGAATGTGCGCGCCGGAGACGCTAAAATTCCGGTCAACCAATTCCGAGAAAGCGGGCGTCAGTCCCGTGGTGAGTTTGGTTGTGCTAGAGGGGACCTTTTTCTCACATTTCAATAATTGCCTGCTAACGTCTCCGTGAGGAGGCAATATCAGTGATGCTGCCCGTGTGGATGGCGGGCAGAGATAAAAGGACCTGACGCATGGCCGAGACTGGCACAGTAAAATTCTTCAACACCGACAAAGGTTTTGGCTTTATCAAGCCGGACAAGGGCGGCGCGGACATCTTTGTACACATTTCTGCCGTTCAGGCTTCTGGCTTGGCCGGACTGACGGAGAATCAGAAGGTTAGCTTCGACACGGAGCCGGACCGCCGCGGCAAGGGCCCCAAGGCTGTCAACCTGCAGATCGCAGGCTGAGCCTCTAGCCAACGCTGTCAATTCGAGTTGAAGCCCGGCAGCGATGCCGGGTTTTGTCATTCAGCCTGCATTCAGATCGCGGCCCTTACCTTGCCATCATCAAGGTGCAGAACCGGTATCGGTTAAAACAGGGAAATACAAATGAACAGGCTTGCGAAGACGCTCCTTATGACGGCAACCGCTGCTGCCCTCGCAGTATCATCGATCGGGGTCGCGTCGGCTGGTGACTGGCACCGTCACCACCATGGCGATGATGCGCTTGTCGGTGGCGCCGTCGGCCTTGCAACGGGTCTGATTGTGGGTTCAGCCATTGCAAGCGCGCCGCGTTATGATGAGCCGCGCTACATCGACCCGCCCTACGACCCGGAATACGAAGCCGTTCCGGTCTATCGCGCTCCCCCGCCCCGCTACTATCGTCCGGTTGCCGCCGACATCGAGCCCTGGACTCCGCAGTGGGAACGCTACTGCTCCTATCGCTACCGGTCGTTTGACCCGCGCAGCGGCACATTTATCGGCAACGATGGCCGCAGCCACTTCTGCAACGCCGGCTAATCGCCTGAACGCGCAATCAAACACGAAGCGCCGCCTCTCAGCGGCGCTTTTGTTTTGGGTGCTCAGATCCCTTGCAGGAAGGGATTGCTCCGTCGCTCGTCGCCGATCCGGCTGCCCGGCCCGTGTCCGCAAATGAAGCCGACGTCATCGCCCAGCGGCAAGACCTTGTCGCGGATCGAATCGAGCAATTGCTGGTGATTGCCCCCGGGTAGATCCGTCCGACCGATCGAGCCGTTGAAAAGCACATCGCCCAGATGGGCAAAATTCTGTGCGCGATTGAAGTAGATGACATGGCCGGGCGCGTGGCCTGGTGTGTGGTACACCTCGAACTCGTGCGTGCCAAACGAGACCTTGTCGCCATCCTTCAGCCAACGATCCGGAACGACATTCTGCATGCCCGACGGGATGCCATACTTTTGCGCCTGGGTCTCGATCCGCTGCAGCAAGGGAAGATCGTCCTCGTGCGGACCGACGATATCGATGTTAAGGGCTTCCTTGAGCTCCCTAGCTCCACCTGCGTGGTCGAGATGGCCATGTGTCAGCCAGATTTCCTTGATGTCGAACCCGTTCGCCGTGATGGCCTCGAGGATCGCCGGGACATCGCCGCCGGGATCGACAACGACGCCTTCCTTGGTCTCCGGGTCGAAGAGGATCGTGCAGTTCTGCTGAAATGGTGTCACCGGAATAATGCCGGCCTGGAGCATGCCCATGAGTGCCTCGCTTGTCTTTGTCCCGGGTTCCTATAGTCCGAAATCACACCGTGCGCAGCCCGCGATTTAGTGAACACAGTCTGGCTTCAGGGTTCGATCACCAGCCACGTTCGAATTTAACACGTCGATACAATCGTTTACCGGCGAAAGCGAAGGCGGCGGAACATCGTCTGCACCCCAAACGTTACTTGCCTGTATTAAGACAAGGAGAAACGAGATGACCTTGAAGCGAAATCTGTTCCTGGCTGGCGCGATCGTCGTGGGAAGCGCCGGTCTTGCCCAGGCGGACATGGTTGCCACGGCCATCAACGATCTGAACGTTCGCGCAGGCCCCGGTCCGCAATATCCCTCAATCGGAATCGCGACGCGCGGCTCGCAGGCAATGCTGGATGGTTGCATCCAGGGAAGCCGCTGGTGCCGTGTTGACGTCAACGGCGTGCGTGGCTGGGTCTATGCTCAGTATCTGCAGGTCGAACAGGGTGGCAGCACCGTCGTCGTCGAGCAGCACCAGTCCGATCTAGGCGTTCCCGTCGTGACCTATGAGACGACGGCAAGCGTCGCTCCTGAGCCGGCACCGGGCGACGAGTTGCTTGGACCGGTTGGCTCCGTCGACGCCGTTACCCCACCTGAAACCGTCACGACCTATGTCCAGACCAATCCGGCACAGACCGTGCGCCTCGGTGGCGATGTCGTCGTGGGTGCTTCCGTGCCGGCTGATGTGACGTTCCAGGAAATTCCGGACTATCAGTATCGGTATGTTCGAATCAACGATCGACCGGTCCTTGTGGACCCCGGCACCCGCCGCATCGTTTACGTCTACAACTGATTGTAACGCACAACACGGAAAAGGCGCCCCGCGGGCGCCTTTTTTTGCGCAGACAGCGTGGAAAACTTTCACGCGTGGGTTGCTCTCCATTCCACTAAATATTCAATCATGATAAAATACTGAAATTCAGACGATATCCCCTGCTCCCGGTCGGAGGTCGGATCGCCTGTAGGGCTGGCTATCCTTTCGGATCGCGCAGCCGGCAGTGGCGTTTGAGGAAACGCGAAGGAGGGAAATCGTGGAAGCCTTATTGCCCATCATCACACAGGTAATAGCGGGTGCAGTCGGCGGCAATGTCGCAAGCGGCGCGTTGAAGCAGGTTGCAATCAATACCGTCGCCCGGACGATCGCCGGCGCGATCGGTGGCATCGGCGGTGGCATGCTGCTCAGCATGGTCGGCGGCGAAGCTGCAATGACCGGTTTGATTGCCGACGGTATCGGCGGCCTGATCGGCGGCGGCATCCTGTCGACGATCGTAGGAGCGGTAGCCGCCCGCGCACGATAGATAGCCCATCGAGAAGCGGCCGAGGCTCCCTGGGAACCCGGTCGCTGTCCTTTGCTGGAGGATAGTCGGCGGCAGCGGCCACGCGATCTATCTCTCTTACATAGTCGCTCATCAGTGTTTCGCTGATCGTCGCCGGCATAAACCGGTGTGGCCCGATTTCCGTCACAGCCCAGCCGTGTTCTCCCATGAACACCAGGTTTGCGGCGTGAAACCCATAGGTCGACACGTGGATCTTTGCGTTTTTCCACTGAACGAACGCACCGCAGCCGTTCGCTCTCCTCCGCTGCCCGTACGCCATTGTTGTTGATTGTTATCCCCGATACGTTTTATCCACTGACACAGGGGAAAATTACGCATTGTGGTGAAGTTTGCGAAGTGGGGCCAAATTTCCGGTGGAAACGGCATCCCCTTCCGGCTTCGCGACGCGTGGGGGAAGCAAGCAACGGCGCAAAGATACGTCAAATGCTGGCATATTTTTATCTGAGCTTCCCGCGAGGTGCGCAACAAGAAAGGAAATGCCAAATTGGCACGCCAGACGAGCCCAAAGGCGGGCAAGCCCGAACTGCTGAAAATGCCGATGGAAAACACAGAAACCATCGATTTTGAGATCATCGAGCTTCTGTTCTTCTCCTATCGTGACTTCGTTTCGGATCCTGACGCCATCCTGGCAGAGATCGGCTTCGGGCGCGCGCACCACCGTGTCGTTCACTTTGTTAACCGCAACCCGGGCATGACGGTTGCCGATCTGCTGGATACGTTGAAGATAACCAAGCAGAGTCTTGCAAGAGTGCTCAAACAACTCATTGATTCGGGGTATATTCGACAGATTGCGGGGCCTGAAGACAGGCGGCAGCGCAAGCTCTATCCTACCAAGATGGGGCGCGAGCTTGCTCTTGCTCTGGCGGAGCCGCAATCGCGCCGTATTGAGAGAGCATTCGACGGGGCTTCTCCGGAGGTACGGGAAGGCATAAAGGCCTTCCTCAGAGGTATGCGGAATAGACCAAACTCGAGAGCGGATTGAATGGCGACAAAGACAGTGATTTCGGACGACGCTGCGCACTTGCTTGTTGTGGATGACGACACGCGTATCCGCGCCCTGCTCAACCGCTATTTGACCGAGAACGGCTTCCGGGTGACCGTGGCCGCGGATGGCGCGGAAGCTCAACGCAAGCTTGCCGGCTTGGATTTCGACCTCATCATCATGGACGTCATGATGCCGGGTGAGTCCGGGATCGAAGTGACCAGGGGTCTGCGCACGATCAAGAACGTGCCAATCATCATGCTCACGGCGCTGGCGGAGTCAGGCAGCCGCATTGAGGGCCTCGAGGCAGGCGCCGACGATTATCTGGCCAAGCCCTTCGACCCACGCGAGCTCGTGCTGCGCGTCAACAACATCCTGCGCCGCAATGTCTCGAACGATGCGCCGAAAATCGAACAGGTGATGTTCGGACCATATACCTTCTCGCTCACACGCAAGGAGCTGAAGAAGGCGTCCGAAGTCGTCCGGCTGACGGATCGCGAGCAGGAAATCATGCTGCTGTTCGCCAAACGCGCCGGCGATACCATTCCGCGACACGAGCTTATCGGCAACGATGTCGATGTCGGTGAGCGCACCATCGATGTGCAGATCAATCGCCTGAGACGCAAGATCGAGGACGATCCCGCAAATCCGGTCTGGCTGCAGACGGTTCGTGGTATAGGATACCGATTGAGCATCGATTGACAGTCGCAACCCCAGGACCAGCGGCCAAATGGTGACATTCGACTCTCTTCGGCGCGACGACCGCTCGCCCGCCCGCGGCTGGCGGTGGATGCTGCGCAGATTTCGGCTCTATCTGCCGACGGGCCTGTACGTCCGCTCGCTGCTGATCATCATTATCCCCATGGTGCTCCTGCAGTCTGTTGTCGCCGCCGTATTCATGGAGCGCCACTGGCAGATGGTGACCCAACGCCTTTCAGCTGCCGTCACGCGCGACATAGCGGCCATCATCCAGATCATCGAGACTTATCCGCAAGATACGGACTTTAGCGAAGTCACCCGTATCGCACGCGATCAGATGAACTTGCAGATCTCGATCGAACCGGACGGCGATCTGCCATCGCCACGCACAAAGCCCTTCTTCTCCATCCTGGACGGTATCCTGAGCGACGAGATCAGCGATCAGATCAAGCGCCCCTTCTGGATCGACACGCTCGGCGACTCCAGCCTCGTCGAGATCCGCATCAAGCTCGAAGACAAGATCCTTCGCGTATTGGCACGGCGTAGCTCGACCTATGCCTCCAACACTCACATCTTCATTGTGTGGATGGTTGGCGCCTCGCTGGTCCTGATTGGCATATCGATCCTCTTCCTGCGCGGGCAGATCCGCCCGATCCTAGCGCTGGCCAACGCCGCCGAAAACTTCGGCAAGGGGCAGAAGGCCGACAACTTCCACCCGCGTGGGGCAGATGAGGTTCGTCGTGCGGGCCTTGCCTTCATTCTGATGCGCGAGCGCATCGAGCGACAGATCGAGCAACGCACGGCGATGCTGACCGGAGTGAGCCACGATCTGCGCACGATCCTGACCCGCTTCAAGCTGCAGCTGGCACTGGCCGGCGAAAATCCGGAGCTTCACGGCCTGAACGACGACGTCAACGATATGCAGTCGATGCTCGAGGCCTACATGGCGTTTGCCCGAAGCGAGGTCGAAGAGGACGTTGGCGACCTGAAGCTCAGCGAGCTCTTCGCACGAGTGGCGGCAGACTTCGAACTTCACGACGGCAAGAGGCTTACATACTCGATCGACGGAGACGACGAGATCTTGGTGCGTCCGAACGCCTTCACGCGCCTTGTGACCAACCTCGCCTCAAATGCCCGCCGCTACGCCAACACGCTCGACATCAACGCCAGGCACAGCGCCAAGTGGCTGACGATCACCTTTGACGATGACGGCCCGGGAATTCCAGAAAGGAACCGCGAGGACGTCTTCAAGCCGTTCTTCCGGCTCGACGAAGCCCGAAATCTCGATGCCTCGGGCACCGGCCTGGGCCTCGCAATCGCGCGCGACATCGCACGAAGCCACGGCGGCAACGTCACGCTTGGCGACAGCCCTCTGGGTGGCCTTCGGGCGACCGTTCGCCTGCCCGCGTGAGGAAAAGATGACGATGGACACGAGCTCAATGACATGGCTGAACCCGCCGCCTCGCTTCGAGATGCGCGGCGGGGATTTGCATGTCTGGTCGGGACCCAAGACCGATTTCTGGCAGGGGACCTATTACGGCTTCCACCGCGACGACGGACATTTCCTGCACCGGTCGCGACAAGGCGACTTCACCGCCGAGGTTTCCTTCTCGGGACGCTACCAGGAACTCTACGATCAGGCTGGCCTCATGGTACGGGCTGATGCCACGCATTGGATGAAATGCGGGATCGAATATACCGATGGCGCCATGCATTTCAGCGTCGTCGTGACCAACGGCAATTCCGATTGGTCAGCCTTTCGGCTCGACCACACATTCGAGCGCATGGGCGTGCGGGTGACACGCAATGGCGATGCGCTGTTCATTCAATACAGAACGGACCGCATGGAAGATTGGCGCATGGCACGCCTTGCGTGGATCGATCCGGCGTATGCAGAGGTTGCCGTCGGGCCGGTATTCTGCTCGCCGCAACGCGCCGGCTTCGAAGCCGTATTCCACGATTTCTCGCTGACCGATCCGCTGTCGCGCGAGATCCACTGATCACATCAGCTTCTTGCCGTTCGGTACGGGCTTGTCAGTTCTTGCAAGAACGATCGCTCCCGCCTCATCCTCGAAGCCCAAGGTCAGGACTTCCGAGCGGACCGGGCCGATCTGCCGTGGCGGAAAGTTCACCACGCCGAGAACCTGCCGACCGACAAGGCTCTCGGGCGTATAGTGAACCGTAATCTGGGCCGACGACTTCTTGAGACCGATCTCTGGCCCGAAGTCGATCAGCAGCTTGAAGGCCGGCTTTCGCGCCTCCGGAAACGGACTTGCCTCGACGATCGTACCGACACGAATGTCGACACGCTCGAAGTCGGCATATGTGATTTCGTCAGCCATACAGGTTGTCCTCAGCCGGCAAGCTCTTCGGCGCGCTTGCGCGCTGCCGCGAGGGCCTTGTCGAAAAGAGGCTGCATCGCGTCCTCGGCCATCAGGACCGAAAGCGCGGCGGCGGTCGTGCCGCCCGGCGATGTCACGTTCTGCCGCAGCCGCGAGGCGTCGTCGGGGGACTGGTGCAAAAGCTCACCAGCCCCCGCGACCGTTTCCCGTGCAAGACGCATGGCAAGGTCCGCCTGCAAGCCAAGTTTACGGCCTGCCTCTGCCATACACTCGACGAGATAAAACACATAAGCCGGTCCGCTTCCCGACAGCGCCGTAACGGCATCGATGTCGGCTTCGGTTGGAACCCATTCTACCGGACCGGATACACGCAAGAGAGAATGGACGTGCTCACGCTGCGCATCGGTGACGCGGGCATTGGCAAACGCACCCGTAACACCACGACCGACCATGGCCGGGGTGTTCGGCATAGCGCGCACCATCGCAGCCTCACCGAGATGCTTTTCAAGAAACAACAGCGTCTTTCCGGCGGCGACCGACACAACGACGGTTTCTGATCCCACCGTTCCCTTGACCGGAGGCAGCACGGCATCCATCACCTGTGGCTTGACCGCCAGAAAGAGAACGCCTGCCGTCAGCCCGGCATGAGCCGAGGTAACGTGCGTTACGCCGGCATCGTTGATTGTTTTCATCATCTGTTCGGACGGACCGGGATCGATGACGACGATGGAAGAACCGGCCACTCCGCTCTTCAGCCAGCCAGAGAGCATTGCGCCCCCCATATTGCCGGCACCGATAAGAACGATAGGACCTGAAGATGCGGATGACATTTACGCCTCGCCGACGGTTTCGAAGAGAACCGCTTCCATGGCGCGGTTCGCCTCCATGCCCGACCAGATCACGAACTGGAACGCTTGATAGTACGCCTCACAGGTATCGAGCGCACTAGCGAGCAAAACCTCGACCTGTCGATTGGTCGGCTCCGCACCGCCGGCAAGCAGCAGCGACTGACGGAAGATGATGACATCTTCCTGGCGCCAAAGATCGAAGTGTCCCATCAGGACCTGGCCGTTGATCGCGGCCAAGAGCTTGGTGACCTCGTTAACGCGCTGTTCGGGAACCTTGACGTCGAAGGCGCAGCCAAGGTGCAGCGCCTCGAACTCTTCCATCCAGGAAAAGGAAACGTGGTAGTCGGCCCACTTCCCTTCAACCGTCATCGCAATTTCGTCGTCACCCGACCGCTCGAAAGACCAGTCGTTATTGGCGGCGACGTACTCGATCATATCGACCGGGTTCGACTGACGCTCGACTTCCAATTCCATGAGGCTCATGCAGCACCTTCTTGACCGGAGTGAATGCGAACCAACTTCGTCAACGAGACACAAGGAGAACACACGCAACAGCCGGAACCACCAACCGTGATGACCGTTGAACCACTACCAGACTTAACGCAGTCAAACCTGCCTGGAGCTTACCAACCGCTTCGAATCATCATTTAAAATCAGTGTATAACGGGCTCGGCGACACGCCAGCCCCTGAAGGCCGTTTTAGGGAACGGCACTGTGGAAAGCTTTTCGGGTTTAGATTCAGAAGGAGGGTTTAAATGACTCTGCCCATTGATCTTTTTGGCAGTGTCCACAGGTGGATAACCGCACCTGGTTTTTAGGCCGCAGCCGCGGTGTGTCTCATAAAGGTCACACCACGGCCTGTCTCACAACGGGAATTACTTGCCCTTGGCCGCAAGCTTCTCTTCAAGGGCGGCGATCCGCGCAAGCAGCGCATCATTTTCATCGCGCGCCTTGATCGCCATTTCGCGTACGACCTCGAATTCCTCGCGCTTCACGATGTCGAGCGTATTGAGCCAGCGCTCCGCCTGCGCATTGAAGGCTGTCTCGATTTCCTTGCGCACACCCTGGGCAGCGCCAGCCGCATCCGTCATCAGCTTGGCGAACTCGTCCATGATGCGGTTTGCTCCAGTCGTCATGGCGATTTTCTCCCTTTGCTATAGACCAGTTAGGGCCACTTCGGCCCCTCAAGAATGAGGTAGGGCTTCGCCGCGGAGGATGCAAGCGGTTTGCTCTGGATAAGCCAGCCGGCGGCCTCTGATCGCCAACAATCGACTTGACCGCTCTTGATCGCAGCGCCATCTTCCGCCCACATCAAGCTCGGCGCGCCTTCAGAAAGTCGCAAAGGACGCCTTGAACTGAACCGCGTCAGACGCCCGATTCCATATTCCGGGCTTTGCGCCACCGAATGGGACAACCTTGCCGACAGCAGCCAATTACATGGCGATCATGCCGTTCCCCGAGATCGACCCGATCGCCTTTTCGCTCGGCCCCCTCTCAATTCACTGGTACGGACTTGCCTATGTCGCCGGCATCATGCTCGGCTGGTACTATGCGCGTCAGATCGCCGGGAACAACAAGCTGTGGCCGGGCGACGTGTCCCCGATCACCAAGGTGCAACTGGACGATTTCATCATCTGGGTCGCGCTCGGCATCGTCCTCGGCGGCCGCATCGGCTACATCCTCTTCTACGACATGCCTGCTGTCATCGAGAGCCCGATCCGGGCGATACAGATATGGAATGGCGGCATGTCCTTCCACGGCGGCCTGACGGGCACCACCATCGCGATGATCGTCTTCGCGCGGCGCAACAGCATACCGATCTGGAGCCTGTTCGATATTGTCGCAGCAGTCGTCCCGATCGGCCTGTTCTGCGGCCGCGTCGCCAACTTCATCAATGGAGAGCTTTGGGGGCGCTTGACCGATGTGCCTTGGGGCATGGTTTTCTGTAACCAATATATCGAGCGGGCCGACGGTTACTGCCCCGGCGGCGACTTTGTTCGCCACCCCAGCCAGCTCTACGAGGCAGGTCTGGAGGGCATCGTGCTCCTCCTGGTTCTCGCCATGCTGATCTACGGCTTCCGCGCACTGAAGACCCCTGGCTTCGTCACCGGCGTTTTCGTCTGCGGCTACGCGCTTTCCCGCATTTTCGTCGAATTCTTCCGCGAACCGGATGCCCAGCTGGGCTACCTGCTGGGCACCAATTGGCTCACCATGGGCATGGTGCTTTCCACGCCGATGGTATTGCTGGGAATCTGGGCCATGCTTCGCGCTCGCCGTCAGGCTGCCCTGCAGCACTGATCGCAGCCGGACAGGAGGGGCATTCATGAGCACCGCGCTCGGTGAGAAGATCAAGGCTATCATTCAGGCGAACGGCCCGATCAGCGTCACGGACTTTTTTTCGCTGTGCCTCGCCGACCCCGAACATGGCTACTACAGGACCCGCGAGCCTTTTGGCCGCACAGGTGACTTCGTGACTGCACCCGAGGTAAGCCAGCTTTTTGGCGAGATGATCGGCGTCTTCATCGTCCATGCCTGGCAGCGACACGGGACGCCCAAAGGTGTCCGTCTCGTCGAAATCGGTCCCGGTCGCGGCACGATGATGTCGGATATGCTGCGCGTCATTTCCCGTATCGCGCCGCCGCTTTTCGGAGACATGACCGTGCACCTCGTCGAGACAAGCGAGCGGCTGCGCGACATCCAGCAGGAGACGCTGGCGTCCCACGGCGACAAGGTCAGCTGGCATCAGGGCTTCGATGAAGTCCCGCCGGGATTCTCGCTCGTCGCGGCAAATGAGTTGTTCGATGCGATTCCGATCCGTCAGTTCGTGCGGACGCCGGCGGGCTTCCGCGAGCGGATGGTGGGCGTCGACGCAGCAGGCGAACTGACATTCGGCGCCGGCGTGGCCGGGATCGATTCAAGCCTCCTCCCCTGGCCGGAAGAGGACGTACTCCCGGGAACAATCTTCGAAGTCTCGCCGGCGCGCCAGTCGGTGATGCTATCGATCTGCGATCGCCTGAAAGAACATGGCGGGACGCTTGTCGCCATTGACTATGGGCACGTTGTGAGTGGCTACGGCGACACGCTACAGGCGGTGCGCATGCATGAGTATGATCCGCCGCTGGCGCATCCCGGTGAAGCGGACCTGACGAGCCACGTCGATTTCCAGGCATTGGCACAGACCGCCACTGCGGCCGGGGTCCAGGTCAACGGCATGCTTCACCAGGGCGATTTTCTCGTCGGCCTCGGCATTCTCGATCGCGCTGCCGCGCTTGGCCGGGATCGAGCACCACATACGCAGCAAATCATCCAGACCGCAGTCGACCGACTGGCCGGCGAAGGTGAAGGGCGTATGGGCGAACTCTTCAAGGTGCTGGCGGTCTCGCACCCGACGGTGGATTTGATGCCCTTCCGTTCGGTGGATTGACAGCGCGAGCGCCGCTGGGCCAACATCCGAGGCAATCGACCAGGCATTGCCATCCAGTAAGGCGCACAAGCATTCAAGCAATTTTGGAAGTTCTAATGACGCAAGCAGCATCTCCGGCACCGATCCAAAGCGCGCTGCTGAAAGAGGCAACCGGTGACGCAATTCTCCATGGCTACTTCACCCGGCAAGGCGGCGTTTCGGACGGCATTTATCGCGGCCTGAATGTCGGCCTCGGCTCGCACGATGAGCGCGAGAAGGTTCAGGAGAATCGCCGCCGCGTGGCTAGCTGGTTTGAATTGCCTGTCGAGCGTCTCGCTACTGTCCACCAGGTACACTCTCCCGATGTGGTCGTCGTCGACAGGAACTTTAACGGCTCCCGCCCCTCAGCGGATGCGTTGGTAACGGCAACTCCGGGCATAGCGCTCGGGGTGCTGGCTGCCGATTGTGGGCCAATCCTCTTCGCCGATTCGGAAAACGGTGTCATTGGCGCCGCTCATGCAGGTTGGAAGGGTGCCCTTACCGGTGTTTTGGAAAACGCGATCGACACGATGGTCCAGCTTGGCGCGAAGCGCGAAGCCATCGTTGCCTGCCTCGGCCCATCGATCAGCCAGGCGAGCTACGAGGTTGGGCCGGAATTTGTGGAACGCTTTGTCGCTCAGGATCCATCTTACGAGCGCTATTTCGTGCCATCAGGAAAGCCTGAACACGCGATGTTCGACCTCCCTGCCCTGACGATCGACCGGCTGCGCGCCGCCGGCATCCGCGCAGAAAGCCTTGGGCTCTGCACCTATCCCGATGCCGAGCGTTTCTTCTCGTACCGCCGGACCACACATAACAAAGAGCCGGACTACGGTCGGCAGATTTCTGCAATCGCAATCAGGGAGATTTGAGCGGTATGGCCTTGCACTTCGACCGACCCGAATTCGCCGTCCGCCTCGCGCGTCTGACAGACAAGATGCGCGAAGAGAAGCTGGATGCCCTGCTGCTGTTTGCCCAGGAAAGCATGTACTGGCTGACCGGCTACGACACCTTCGGCTACTGCTTCTTCCAAACGCTTGTCGTCAAGGCCGACGGGACGATGGCGCTGATCACGCGCTCTGCCGACCTGCGTCAGGCGAAACACACCTCCATTCTGGAAAACGTGCAAGTCTGGGTCGACCGCGTAAATGCCGATCCGACCGTCGACCTTCGGAACCTGCTGGTCGAGATGGATCTGCTCGGAGCCAGGATCGGCGTCGAATACGACACCCATGGCATGACGGGCCGCGTAGCCCGGATGCTCGACGCGCAGTTGACGTCGTTCGGCCAGATCGTCGACGCGTCCTATCTCGTCAGCCGCCTGAGACTGATCAAGAGCCCAGCCGAAGTCGCCTATGTTGAACGCGCTGCTGTATTGGCCGACGATGCGCTTGATGCGGCACTCGCGCTGACCAATCCCGGCGCAGACGAAGCGGATATTCTGGCCGCGATGCAGGGCGCCGTTTTTGCCGGTGGTGGCGACTATTCCGCGAACGAATTCATCATCGGCTCTGCCGAGGACGCCCTGCTTTGCCGCTACAAGGCCGGCCGCCGCAAGCTCGATACCAACGACCAGTTGACGCTCGAATGGGCAGGCGCCTACGCGCACTACCATGCGGGAATGATGCGTACCGTCGTCATCGGCGAACCGAGCTATCGCCATCGCGAACTCTTCAACGCCTGCTTCGAAACCATCCAGGCAATCGAAACGGTATTGAGGCCGGGCCACAGCTTCGGCGACGTCTTCGATATGCATGCGAAAATCATGGACGAGCGCGGCCTGTCGCGCCATCGCCTCAATGCCTGCGGCTACTCGCTGGGCGCCCGTTTCTCGCCATCCTGGATGGAGCATCAGATGTTCCATGTCGGTAATCCGCAAGCAATCGAACCGAACATGTCGCTCTTCGTGCACATGATCATCATGGATTCCGACACGGGAACTGCGATGACCCTCGGGCAGACTTATCTCACGACGGACAACACACCCCGCGCGCTTTCCCGCCACTCTCTGGATTTCATCAACGTCTGAGACAAGAATCCGGAATTGACACAGACCGGCACCGGCCTTCATAAAGTGCATGGGGCCGGCACTGGGAAGGATGTAACGAGGGATGACGCGAGTCGCGACTGCGCCAGTGCTCCTTGCCTGCTTTGCCCTAACCGCCTGCAACACCACCGACGCCTTGGTCCCGCTGGTCGACATCGGCGATTCCTCACCAAACATTCGCTCATCGCCGGTAACGCAGGGCGACGTGGAACGCATGGCAGGAACCCAGCCCCGCCAGCAGGCCTTTGCCGCCCAGCAGCGGTCGAACGGATATCATCCCGCCTACAGCCAGGCGAGCTATCGCCAAGGTTCAGGCGCACCGCCTACCACGATGGAAGCCCAGGCGATGGCCTTGGAAAGCGATATGCGCTCGCCGGCATCCTCCGTGCCAATCAAGGCGCAGACCCTGCCGGAGCCAATATCCAACGCCCAGGCCGAGGAAGAAGACATGGTGGAAGCGCCCGCTCGCGAACCGCCTAGACAGCAAACCCAGACTGCCATGCTGAATACGAGTTCGTCCTCGGCAGGTGGGACGACCGTCCGCTTCCTTCCGATCATCGGGGCACCGGTTCAGGCGGTTACACCGCTTTCGCGCCAACTCGGAGCGGAGGCCCGCTCGCACGGCCTTTCCATCAAGAGCTCGAACGACAGCTCAAGCGCCTACATTCTGAAGGGATACCTCTCCGCCTTTTCCGACAGCGGCAAGGTCACCGTGGTCTATGTCTGGGATATTCTCGATGGCAGCGGCGCGCGCCTGCACCGCATCCAGGGACAGGAAAGCGTACCCTCGGAGGCGCAGGATCCCTGGGCCGGCGTTCCCGCCTCGGTTATGCAGCAAATCGCCTCGAAAACCATCACCGACTTCTCAACGTGGCGCGATGCTCGCGGCGGTTAAGCCACAAGGTTTTTAGAAATATGAGCGCAGATGACGCCTTAGCCCTTGCATTCAGGAGCAAGCTGGCTAAAAAGCGCGGCTATCAGCAGGAAATAGGCGGACCAAGATGAAGGTTTTCGCAGGCAATTCGAACCGGCATCTCGCCGAAGCGATCTGCAGCTATCTCAATGTGCCTTTGGGCAAAGCCAGCGTCAGAAGATTTGCCGATCAGGAAATCTTCGTGGAAATTCAGGAAAACGTTCGCGGTGAAGACGTGTTCGTCGTCCAGTCCACGTCTTTTCCGACGAACGACCATCTCATGGAACTGCTCATCATGATCGATGCGATGCGCCGCTCGTCCGCGCGCCGCATAACTGCGGTTCTTCCCTATTTCGGCTATGCCCGCCAGGATCGCCGTGCCTCGGGGCGCACGCCGATCTCCGCCAAGCTCGTCGCCAACCTCATAACGGAAGCCGGCGCCGATCGCGTGCTAACCCTCGATCTGCATGCAGGCCAGATCCAGGGCTTCTTCGATATTCCGACGGACAATCTCTACGCCATCCCGGTCCTGACCCGTGATATCAAGGCCAACTACGACATCAGCAACGTCATGGTGGTTTCGCCTGATGTCGGCGGCGTTGTTCGTGCCCGCGCGCTCGCCAAACGTCTCGACTGTCTCCTGGCGATCGTGGACAAGCGCCGCGACCGCCCGGGTGAATCCGAAGTCATGAACATCATCGGCGAAGTTGAAGGCAAGGACTGCCTGCTGATCGACGACATCGTCGATTCCGGCGGCACGCTCTGCAACGCAGCCGATGCGTTGCTTGCCAAAGGGGCGGCAAGCGTCACCGCCTATATTACCCACGGCGTTCTCTCGGGGGGCGCGGTCACCCGCATCACCTCGTCGAAGCTTCGCGAGCTCGTCATCACCGACTCGATCCAGCCGACGACGGCTGTCCAGTCAGCTCACAACATCCGCGTTGTGAGCACGGCGAGCTTGATCGGTGAAGCGATCAACCGCACCAGCCAGGAAGAGTCGGTTTCCAGCCTGTTCGACTGAAGCGTTTCAAAACTTTCAACACCGCAGACGTTTGATCTTCCCCGAAAATGCAACTTGAGCTAGGATTTGAAAAGAAATCTAGCTGCAGGGGAAGAGTCATGACGCTCGCCGGTTTCCTGTTGCCTCGGAAGATCGCCCTGTTTGGGCTCATTTCGCTTCTGTCTGCCTGCACTGCCGACGTAGGACCCAATTATTGGCGCCCGCCACCTCGCGCGCCCAGTCCGCAGATATGCACTCTGGAATACAATCCCGTCTGTGGCCAACGCGGCGGACGTGTCCAGACCTTCGCCAGTGCATGCCAGGCGCGTGCCAATAACTTTACAATCATCAGCCGTGGCCAGTGCCGCCGGCCGCCTCCGATGACATCGCGTCCGACACCTCTTCCGTCGAGGCCGCAGGTGTGTACCATGGAGTACGCTCCGGTCTGCGGCCAACGCAGCGGACGTGTTCAGACCTTCTCTAACGCGTGCCAAGCTCAAGCAGCCAACTTTACGGTCATCAGCCGCGGCCAGTGCCGCCGCCAGCCCGGCATAACAGTGCGCCCTCAGCGTCCGCCACCGCCGCGGCCCGGTGGCATATGCACGCGTGAGTACCGCCCAGTCTGCGGCCAACGAGGTTCACAACTGCGCACCTTCTCGAATACCTGTGAAGCTAACAACAGCGGCTTCCGCATCATACGCCAGGGCGCATGCAGGTAATGAAGTGGCGACCCTGACAAGTCGGCTTCCGCTTATGCGGGAGCCGAACTCCGTTTTTCGAAACGAGTAAAAGCGCGACAAGCGGATCTGACTGACCGCAGTCGCTTAGGCAGCAATGTTTGACGCGGCCGACATGACCTCCTCGGGAGCAGGTACGCCGAACATACGTCGGCCATCGTCGGCCACCTCGGTAAAGCACCATCTGACGACGCCGTCGCGGTCAAGAAGGAACTCGCCGACCAGTTGGCCCTCACCCGTCGCAATCATCCGCTTGTCGTCGTCCGTGAACTCGTAACCATCGGCATTGTCGAGGTATTCAACAGCCGCCAGCGGGGCCATCGGCTCAGGCAGGTCAGGCATATCGACGCGCATCGACGTTAGCGTGTCGAGGCTAACCTTGTAGGGCCACGCTGTTTCCGATTGCGTGAACTCGATGTTGGGAAGCCCGAAGGCGCGATGCGATACCCTGTCGGGATCGGAGGCCGCCAGCAGATTGGGCAAGGGATGATACCGGAAATAGAGGCGTGCCCGATCGATAGGCGTATTGACCACCGTCAGACTTTCGATGCCCTTTTGCTGGAGGTCGCCCGCCAGGCTCGCCATCGCGGCGATTTGCCGCCTGCAGAATGGACAGTGGAGCCCGCGAAACAGGCCGACCAAAACCGGCTTCTGTCCTCGGAAGTCATCGATCGATATCTTGCCCTGACGCGTGATCGCATCGAGAATGACGTTCGGCGCGCGGTCACCGGGCTGCAGCGGTCTCTCGCTTTGATTTTCGGGCATGGCACCCTCCTTCATTTGCGCGTCGGCGAGCAAGCCGAGCAGAAGAAAAAATAGCGAAAACTCAGCACCTTACCTGCCGGCATTGATTCAATCCAGGAAGGGCAGCACGACCAGCGCGTCGGGATCCAGCCCATGCCTGACGCAAACATCCTGCGCGAGCGAAAAGTAGCGCTCCGCCTCGGCCATATCGTCCTTTTCCAGGTTCAACGTCGCAAGCCCATCATAGCATGGAAAGAGAAGCTGTGGCTCGCCGATTTCACGCGCGAGCTGAAGCGCTTCCTCGTAGTAGTTCCGAGCCAAGTCTGGTTCCCCGTGACACTGATGGATCTGTCCGAGCACGATGAGGGGCACCGCCAGGTGATCGCGCTGATCCAGCGCCCGGTCGATCTCGATCGCTCTTTCAGCCGCCGGCACTCCCTCCTTGGCACAGTTGTCGGTGAAGGTGCAGCAGGCGACCGCGAGGTTGGCGAAAAGCCGGGCTTGAAAACCGAGGTCGGAGATGCGCTTGGCAACATCGAGGCCCTGGCGACACACATCGATGGCACGCCGCGGATCGACGATCGTATAGAGAACGCCGAGATTGGAATAGGCGCGACAGGCCGCGCCGAGAAGCCCCGCCGTTTCGGCAACCTCCAGACTTCGCTCGACTTCGCGCACCGCCTCGCGGTGCCGCCCCAGCCGCGCCAGCGCCACCCCCTTTGTATTCAGCGCCTCCGCTCGCACCTGCGCAGCTTCCGAGGCCACGGAGCCTTCCCCATCCAATGTTGCAGTGTTGAGGCAGGACAGTGCATCATCGGCCCAACGCGCGGCAGCGTTCTGATCGCCCTTGCGGAAGGCCAGATGCCCACGCTCCTGAAGCAGATGGGCGAGTTCGATGGGTGCATTGCTCTCGCTCAACAGCGAGGCGGCCTGCGCATAGTCGGCGTCCGCAAGATCACTTCTGCCCGCAGCAAGATTGAGGCGGCCGAGCTTGCGCAGGATCCGCGCCGCACCCGGCTGATCACCAGCTTCCTTTAAGGTCGTCAGTGCGCGGCCATAGTGTTCGCGGGCCGTTTCCCGCTCTCCCGCCGGCCCGCAGAGATCAGCGAACCGTTCATGAAGAGCAAGCAACTCCGAACCGGCTTGCGGGTTATCCGAAATTGCCGCAAGCGCCTCGCGGTAGAGGCGCATCGCATCGTCGTTTGCGTAGGTCTTGCGGGCCAAATCGCCCGCGGCCATGAGGTATCGGACGCCCTTGCTCACCTCGTCGGCCCGGCAGTAGTGACGGCCGAGTTGTGCGATATCCTCGAGTCGAGCGGGTATGCCGTAATGTATTCTCTCGATCGCGGCCCCGATACGGGCATGCAGCTCCTTGCGGCGCTGTAGCAAGAGATTGCCATAGATGGCATCGTGCAATAGCTGCTGCGGGAAGCAATAAGAGATCGCCTTTGCCGAAGCAGCACCAGGCGTTTCCTCAACGACCTCGGCCTCGCAGAGATAATCCAGCCCACGCTCGACACGCTCTGCATCCGATGCGACGGCGCGAAGCAATGCCAGATCGAAGCGTGGACCTATAACGGCAGCTTCCTGCGCCAAACGCTTGACGTCGGGCGGCAGGCGGTCGACGCGCGCCAGCAGCATCGCCTGCAGGTTCATCGGCACCTCGGTTCCCATTTCGCCACCCGCCATGCGCCAGCATCCGTTCTCGAAATGAAGTGCCTCGGTCTCGATCAGCGCCCGTACGATCTCCTCGATAAACAGCGGATTGCCGCCCGCTCGCGCGAGAATTCGTGAGCGCGTCTTCGCAGGCACGGAACTGTCCACGCCAAAGAATTGCGTCAGCAGAGCCTCGCCATCCTTACTCGAAAGCGGCGCGAGCCGCATGACGGTGCGGTTGATCCGGCTTGACTCCAGGCCTTCGCCCTCGGCAACCGACCGCCCTGTCGTCAGCATCATCAGGCGCGTACGTTCGAGCCGGTCCAGGACGAAGCGTAGCGCCTCGATCGAAGCGGCATCCGCCCAATGGAGATCCTCTACCACCAGCAGCAGTGGGCTTAGCGACAGCCGCCGTTCAAAAATCGTACGCGTGGCGTAAAAGATCTGCCGCCGCAACTGCTCTGGCTCGACATACCGCAGCGCTCCATCCGGATCGCCGAGGCCCAAGACATGAGAAAGGAGCGGCGTCAGACCCGCGACCTCGCTCTCGCTAAAACCAAGGTCGACCAATCCCGCCGCCAGCAGTTCGGCCGTCCGGGCTGCGGTTTCCCGCTCAGCTATCCCGTAGGCGCTGCGCAGAACCGATGCTAGCGTCCCATAGGATTGCTCCCCGAGGGGTGAGCAGACGGCACGCCGTACCACCACCTGCCTGAACCGCTCGGCTTCGGCGACGTTCTGCAGAAACTCCTTGACCAATCTTGACTTGCCGATGCCAGCCTCACCGACGAGCTGGACGAGTTGCGCATTGCCGCCACTGGCGCGATCCAGGCAATTGGACATCCGCGACAGTTCCGAGTCACGCCCGATGAGTTCGGCGTGCAGGCCTAGGCTTTCCAAACCGCGCGCGGCGTGAGGCGTCTCCATCCGTCCGAGGAGACGATGTACCTGTACATTTCCCGTCTTCCCGCGAAGGGCAAGCGAACCGAGATTGTCGAACGCGAACGCGTGCCGCGTCAGACGGTAGGTTACCGGGCCTACCAGTATCTCGCCTGGACCCGCCATCGTTTGCAATCGTTGGGCCGTATTCACTGTATCGCCGGTCACCGAGTAGGATCGCGCAGCCGCCGCTCCGAAACCACCGCTGACCACCGGCCCTGTGTTGATGCCGACATGCAGCTGCAGCGGATCTCCACCGGCCAGATCCAGCCATTTGGCGCCAAGGCGGTCAGCACCCGCAATCATGTCGAGTGCTGCGCAAAGGGCACGATCGGGATCGTCCTCATGTGCTGTCGGGGCCCCGAACAGCGCAAGCAACGCGTCACCGACAAACTTGTCAACATAGCCGCCATAAGCCTCTACGGCCCGCGTCAACTCCTCGAACAGTTCGTTCTGCAGCGAGCGCATCAGTTCCGGGTCAGTTCTCTCGCTGAGCGCAGTAAAGCCGCAGAGATCGGCAAACAGAACGGTCAGCGGACGCCGGTCGGCGGCATCGTCAGGCATCGATGTAGGCGGGACTGTACGCGGCGGCGGTTCGGCAGGAACTGCACGACCTTCGGCCGGGCCAAGAGGTGTTCCACATTTTGGGCAAAACGCAAAATCGGGCTGGCATGTCTCGCCACATGAGGCGCAGACGATCGGTTGTCTTGCGCCGCACTTCGGGCAGAACGCAAAACTACTTTCGATCGCAAAACCACAGGCGGCACAATTCATCGGCCTGCCTCTCTGAGCGCACCGGCCTCACCTAGAGAGCCGACACTGGCAGCACAGCATGGACCTGCCGGGGGCGCCCCGCAAGGCCCCTCGCCTTGAGCTGCAAGGCTAACGTAGCAGGCTCAATCCGCGCCCTTGATGACCTGGCCGTTGATCGTGACGGAGCCGTTTTGCGCAACGCTGATATCCCAGCGTTGACGCCCGTCGGGATCAGTCTTCGCAAAGCCCTTGGCCATCATCAGGCCGAACGACACCTGATTGAGCTCGGCGTTGGTCTTCGCAAGCTCCTGAACGGCGGCAATCGTCTTGTCGAGATCACGCGCCAGAACCGTCGCTTCCATGGAATAATCCTTGGAAGTATCGACCCGTCCGCGGACCTTTGCGGAAATCTCGGCATCGTAAACGCTCGAGACCGCGGTGATCTTCGGGAACTCCATGACCAATTCGCCGCCCTTGAAGAGCCGCTCGACCGCCTTCTTGCCGCTGTCTTCTGACGATGCGCCGCTGAAATCGACCTTGAGAAACTCATCGCCGAACGCCGCAAAATCCATGTTGGGTATCGCCAACTGCAGCTGCAATTGCCGGGGCACGAAGTCTGAATAGGCCGCAGGAACGATCGCGCTCGCGAAACTTATTTGATCCGCCGTCACACCCACTCCAAAGCGCGTCGCGTCGGTCGCGCCGTCGAGTGCAACCTCATAATTGAGGTTCTTGGCGCCACCGTTACCCGCGGCACTCGACACTGTGAGATTGTTGAAGTCGATCGTTTCGTTGAAGCTCGTCAGCAACGGAAACGCGTCACGAAGCATTTCCTTCAACTTCTCGCCGTCCGCCACAGCAAGTTTCTTCTCGTCGGCGTGGTCGGCCACGAACATGATGATGTCGCGAACCTTGTTCACGGGCAGGCCGTTCACCGCCGCTGCGAAATCGATTGTGTCAGCGCGGATTTCGACCGGAGGCACTTCGCGACTGCTGATCTTCTCTAGGAATCCCGCGGCCGAGCCGCTGGTGGCAAAATTCGTCGTGCCGGCCGCAGCACCCTCCGACGACGTCAGTTTGTATTTCATGCTATCAAAGCCGGCGCTTACTTCCTCGGCTTCGGTCTTGGATGAGAAATTCACGGCCTTCGTAGAGAAGTCGCCCGAGCGGAGATAGCCGATCGCCGGGTCGAAAACGCCACTGAAAATGAAGGTCTCGATGATGTAGGCAAATTCCGTCTTTGGCTGTCCCGACGCCTTGAAGCTGCCAGACACATTGAGGGAATTGTTCCCCTCCACGCTCCACAGACCGGTATCCAATCGCGTTGCGAACATCGACCAGGGCGTCAAGCCGGTGACTGTAAAGCTGCCCGGATCGATGCTCTTCAGAAGCTTCGCAAAATCATAGATGATCTCGTAGCGTGTCCCAGCCGGATTGACGGTCACGAAACCGTCTTTCGCCACTCTCTTCGGCAGCAGTCTCGTCAGGCTTTCTTGAACCTGCTTGGCCCCAGCCTGGTTGATGTCAGCGGCATAGGCCGCAGATGCCAAGGCGAGCGCGATCGTACTCGTTGCCGCAATAAGATTGAGCCGCATATCCGAACTCCTCCGCCGCTTGTGTTTTGCGAGCATGTGAGGTTTCCACGCGGCGGATGTCAAGCCGTGTTGCAGTGCGGTGGTCAGGCCGCCGCATCGGCCCTCGAAGCAACGACCTGGCGATCTGTCGCGCCTGTTCCATCGCCATTGACGAGGGCCTCGATGTCTGGACGTGGCATCGGCTTTCCGAAGAGGAAGCCCTGCACCTGAAGGCAACCTTCGCGGCGAAGGAAATCGACGTGCTCTTCGCGTTCTACGCCTTCGGCGAGAACCGGAATATCAAGGCTCTGTGCAAGAATGAGCGTTGAGCGAACGATCGCTGCCGACTGCTTGTTGGTGACGACGCCATCGACAAAAGCACGGTCGATCTTGATCTTGTCGAACGGGAAGCTCTGAAGCGTGGAGAGAGACGAATAGCCGGTGCCGTAGTCGTCCATTGCCACCTTGACGCCGAGCTCCTTCAGCCGGCGGATGGCGTTCAACGCGTGCCCGTGGTCGGCAATGATGCCGGTCTCCGTAATCTCGAGTTCGAGGCGTGGCGGCACCAGACCCGTTTCGGCGAGAATCTGCTGTACAATCTGCGGCAGGCGGCTGTCTGCGAGCTGTTGGGCCGCGACATTAACCGCTATGCTCAAGGGGTTCTTCCAGCTGGCCGCTTCCACGCAGGCGTTACGCAACACCCATTCGCCGAGCTCCATGATGAAACCCGTTTTCTCGGCGATCGGGATGAATTCGACCGGCGAGATGTAGCCGCGCGTCGGGTGTTTCCAGCGCAGCAACACCTCGAAACCCAACACCGCACGTGTCATGGTATCGTTCTGCTGCTGATAAAAGAGTTCGAATTCGCCCCTCTTCAGCCCTTCGCGCATCTCGATCGCCAGCGCACTTCGTTCCCGCGCTGCTTCGTCCATCGAGGGATCGTAAAAGCAGATACTGCTCCCTGCCGTCGTCTTGGCACGATACATGGCAACGTCAGCCTGCGAAAGCAGGTCATCGACGGTGCGCGCCTTATCCGGAAAGCTGGAGATGCCGATGCTGGACCCGACGCTAAGCGACTGGCCGTTCCACTCGACCGGTCGCTCGATCTCGTCGAGCAGGCGCTGCGCAACACTTCTGGCCTCGGAGCGGCCAACGTGATCGCGCATGACGACCACAAATTCATCGCCGCCGATCCGGGCCACGAACTGTCCCTTTTGCATGACCTTCACCAGCCGCTCGCCGATCGCCCGCAGCACGGCGTCGCCAGCCGCGTGACCATGCACATCGTTGATCTCCTTGAAACGATCGAGGTCGAAGCAGAGAGCGGCGACATTCCAGCCGATTTCATGGGTCCGTTTGGTCACGGTGGCGAGATGTTCGTTCAACGCCGCGCGGTTTGCGAGGTTCGTCAGTGGATCGTGAAGCGAGAGATGACGATAGCGAGCGACGGCCGCTTCCGTCGACTGCATGTCGATAATGTAGGTGGATGCTCCGAGGAGCAGGATGATGACCATGACGGTACCGACCAAGCTGGTCATCACGCCCACCGAGAGAATTTCTCGAGGAACTGCGACCGTCACATCCGGGACGATCGTCATGCCCGCCATGCCGAGGAAATGCGTGGAAACGATCGCAAGGATCAGCGGCAAGGCCGCCCCAACCGGGCTGAAGCGCGCCGTCGGCCGTACAACCCGGCGCGCCATGAGCGCGCCAAAACCGGCCGCCGCAATCAGCGAAGTAACGACATAGGCAGTATTCCATTGGACCTCGCCGGCCACCTTGTAGCCGGCAATACCGACGTAATGCATCGCTGCGACACCAAGGCCGACGATTGCGCCCCCGGCCTCGACAAGCGCGTCCTGGCTTCGCATCGAGGCGACCGAAAAGCCGATCATGGCGGAGGCGATGCCGGTGAAAAGCGACAGCAGCGTCAGATCCGACTCATAACCGCTGAGCGTCGGCGCGCGGAAGCCAAGCATGGCGATGAAATGGGTCGTCCAAATTGTCGCGCCGCCGACGAACCCTGACAGGAACAGCCAATTGAATTTCTGGAACCCATGGGTGCGCCGAACCCGCGAAAAAAGCCTTACCGTGAGTAGCGAGCCAAGCAGGCAGATCACGGTTGCAAAGATCAGGTGCGGCCAGCTGTGTTCGGCTGCAATGCAGGTAAAGAGACGTGGCATCGGAGAGACCAGGTTGCGTTTTGGCCTTCATAACCGCGCCGACATTTTGTATTACTTAATCTCTGGGGGAAATCCGGCCGTATAGTTAAGCCTTCGCGATCCGCTTCAACTTCTGCAACCGTTGCCTGGTACCACTCGCCAAGTGCTTGTCCCGCACCATGATCCGCGCCACCAGTAAGGCACCAGCTTGCGTTTCCGTCACATCTATACTATAGCGCACGCGTCCGCGCAGACACCCTTGGAGGCAACGCGGATGAGGATGGGGTAACCCGCCTCCAGTTCCGCGGCAAGCATAGGCCTCCGCGGGGCTCTCCAAATAACCTCGGAAGGAAAAGTCATGAGCCACGAAAGCTACGAGCTCAAGGCCGAGGCGCGCGAACGGGTTGGTAAGGGGTCCGCCCGTGAACTTCGCCGCAACGGTTTGATTCCCGCTGTCATCTATGGTGACAAGCAGGCCCCCATTTCTATCGCTCTCAACACCAATGAGGTGACGAAGCGCATTCATGCCGGTGGTTTCATGACCACGATCGCGACCATCGAGGTCGACGGCAAGAAGTACAAGGTTCTGCCGAAGGACTACCAGCTGGATCCCGTCCGTGACTTCACGATGCACGTGGACTTCCTGCGCGTTTCCGGCAACACCCAGGTCACGGTTGAAATCCCGGTTCACTTCATCAACGAAGAGAAGTCCCAGGGTCTCAAGGCTGGCGGCGTCCTGAACATCGTTCGTCACGAAATCGAAGTTCACTGCCCGGCTGATGCGATCCCGGAATTCTTCAACGTTGACCTGAACGGCAAGAAGATCGGCGACAGCATCCACATTTCCGACCTTACCCTGCCGAAGGGTGTAACGCCGACCATTTCCGATCGCGACTTCACGATTGCGACGGTCATCGCCCCGGCTGGCGGCGTTGACGAAACGGTTGCAGAAGAAGGCGAAGCAGAAGCCTGATCGCTTCCATAATTTGTAAAGCATAGGGCCCGCTTTCTCTCGAAGGCGGGCCCTTTTCATTGGTTGCAAGGAGCCTGTTTCAGCAACATTTAATACATTTCATGGAAGCATGCCGGTACGTTTTTGAAAGACCCACGGGCGTCGAAAACCGTGAATGCAAAGTGCGGATGGGAGCAAAACGGAACAATGCACAATTCCGTTGAAAATCGTTTTTTGGCAATCATTTGCGGAGCTTTGCTGCTCTTCGTTGCTCCACTGTTCGTCCTTTTTCTTTTTCTTTCTTCCGAGCGCGCAGACAAGGAAATACGCGACCACATCTCGGTTCTTCTTGTCGCCAATTCTCAGGCCCTCGCCAAGCCGCTCTGGGACCTTGATGATGACAGCGTGACGCAGATCAGCGCGACGATCGTTTCGCAGGGCGCGATCGTCAAGGTCCAGGTTCGCGACCAGTCCGGCCAGCTGGACGTCACGCAGTCGACCATACCGAAGTCGTTCAACGGCAACCTCGTCCAGGTGTCGCGCGCGATCATATACAACACGATCGACGGCCCGAAGAACCTGGGCACGATCTCCGTGTTCTATCCAGCGCTCGGTCTCTTCTCCGGCCTCAAGCACGAAGAGATCGTCTTCATGTCGATCTTCATCTTCGCGGTGCTGGCCGTCTTCAGCGCCGCCTTGATCGGCAATCGAATCTTCATCATCCGGCCACTGATGCGCCTGACGGCAGCCGTCGAGGCAACCCGCCAGCTGGGCTCGCGTCATCACGTCAACTGGCAATCGAACGACGAGATGGGACGCCTCGCCAGCGGCTTCAATGAGATGCAGTCGAAGCTCGAAAGCGAGGAGCGCGAATTGAAGCTCGCGCATCGCCGTGCCGTCGACATTTACGACCTGACGCCGGCGATGCTGTTCTCGCTCGACGAGGATGACCGCATAACCGCGGTCAGCGACTATTGGCTCGTCGCGACCGGCTATGAGCGGCCGCAGGTGGTCGGCCGCAGGTTTGCAGACCTCGTTACACCAGATACGCGTGAGGCCTTCCTCGGGCGCAAGAATGACCTCGATGGCAGCGCCGCATTCGACGTGACGGTCAAGTTCATATGCGCCAGCGGCAGCATCATGGATGTGCTCATCCTCGAATCGACAGCAGCCACCGCGGGTCATGACCGGCTCTCGCTGTCGGTAATGACCGATGTCACCGAGCTGAAAGCTTCCGAGGCACGCAATCACGAGCAAGCAATCCGCGACCATCTGACCGGCCTGCTGAACCGTCAGGGTTTCGAGTCCGTGCTCGATACCAAAATTCAGCAGGCGGACGCGCTCGGTCAGGAACTTGCCTGCCTGTTCGTCGACCTCGACCGTTTCAAATGGATCAACGACAATCTCGGCCATGCCGAGGGTGACAGGGCTCTTCGGGAGTTTGTCGACCGATTGAGGATGCATCTGGCGCCATCGGACCAGGCGGCACGCCTGGGCGGCGACGAATTCGCAATCCTTCTGCCGGCAAAAGATGCCGCGCGGCGGGCGGGCGCGATGGCCGATCAGATCGCCTCCATCTTTGTCGAGCCGTTCGGTCCGGACCTGCACTTGAGCGCCAGCGTCGGCATTGCCATCTACCCGCGTCATGCCGCGAACGCTGCCGAGCTGTTGCAGAAGTCTGACATGGCCATGTACGCGAAGAAGCGCGACGGCAAGAACGGTGCGCAGCTCTTCGACAACCGCATGATGGACCACACTAGGGCTCGCGCCGAAATCGAGACCTACATCGAGGCAGGCCTCGCGGAGGATTGGTTCGACGCCTATTTGCAGCCGATTGTCAGCCTCAACGGCCGCGGAGTCGCCGGTTTTGAGGCGCTGATGCGCCTGAACCATCCGCAAAAGGGTTTGATGGCGCCGGCCGAGATCATCAATGTCGCGGAGGAGACGGGCAAGATCATTCGCGTCGGAAATGTCATTATGGAGAAGGCGATCGCCCACCTTGCAGCCATTTCCAGGCTGCCGGGCATGCAGGACAGCTATCTCGCCATCAACTTCTCTCCTTTGCAGTTCGAAGCCGCCCTGCCCGCGCGCCTTGCCGCATTGCTTGGCCGCCATGGCATCCTCCCGCAGCGCATCGTCGTCGAAATCACGGAGGCAGTGTTGATGCATAACAATCCGCTGATCCGCACTATCGTTACCGAGATGCGCCGCTTCGGCTGCCGGATTGCCCTCGACGACTTCGGCACGGGCTATTCGTCGCTGAGCTATCTCAATCGCTTCCCGGTCGACATCATCAAGATCGACCAGTCGTTCACCCGGTCAATAAACGACGCCAACGACGACGTTCGCCAGAAGAGCCGCACGCTGGTGGAGAGCATAACGACGCTGTCCCACAGGATGGGCTGCACCGTTATCGCCGAGGGTATCGAGACCGAGGACGAATGCCACACGCTGCGCGATATGGGCCTCGACTTCGGTCAGGGATACCTATTCCATCGTCCGCAGCATGCCGCCGCTCTGATCGAGCGCCTGTCAGCGTCGGGCCAGCTCATCGCACGAGCTTCGTGAACCGGGGAAGAAGAGCAACACGATGAAGAGACTGCTGCTTTCTATTCTGTTGAGCCTCGGTGCCTCGACACATGCCATTGCCGCCGGCGTCACACTCGCCACGGAGGAATACCCTCCCTTCAGCTACCGCGACGGAAAGACCGTAAAAGGCGCGTCGGTCGAGCAGGTCGAAAAAGTGATGAAGGACGCCGGGATCGACTACACGATCGAGATGATGCCTTGGGCCAGGGCCTACAATCTTGCCCAGACCACCCCTATGAGCTGCGTCTTTACGACCGCTCACAATGCGAAGCGCGACCCGATGTTCAAATGGGTCGAACCCTTGCTGGTCGATCGCAACATCCTCATCACCAGAACGGGCTCCGGCGTGGCAGCCAAGGATCTAGAGGAAGCCAAGAAGTATACGGTCGGTACCCAGCGCGAAGACTATACGGAGATGACACTGAAGGAGAGCGGCTTCACGAAGCTCGACGTCACCACTGACTTCAATTCGACGCTGCGCAAGCTGCTCAATGGCCGCATCGACATGATGCCTATCACCGAAATCTACTTCGAGAAGCTCAAGGCAGAACAACCCTTGGAGAAGGTCACGGTGCTTTCCACGCAACAAATGGGGATCGCCTGCGAAAAGGACTTCCCTGGCGACCTGCTGGCCAAGATGCAGGCGGCGCTGGACAAGCTGATTGCCGACGGCACGCAGAAGTCCATCTTCATCACGTATGGCCTGAGCCCCGCAGACTGATTTTTCAGCGTTTGCGGTCTCGCCGTCTTGACTTTGACGCCGTTTCGCGGTGGTGAACGCATAAAGCACATTGCAAGGAATGAACGAGCCATGCTTGTTATCGCGGGTCTCGGCAATCCCGGTGGCAAATACGCCGGAAACCGCCACAACATCGGCTTCATGGCCGTCGATGCCATCTACCGCCGCCATAGTTTTTCGCCCTGGTCGAAGAAGTTCAAGGCCGAGATCGCCGAAGGCGAAATTGCAGGCGAGAAGGTGCTGCTCATCAAGCCGCAGACCTATATGAACCTCTCGGGCGAAGCCGTCGGCGAGGCCATGCGCTTCTACAAGCTGCAGCCGGCCGACCTCGTCGCAATCTACGATGAACTCGACCTGCCGTCAGGCAAGGCACGCCTCAAGACGGGCGGCGGCCATGGCGGTCACAACGGCATCAAATCGCTCGACGCTCATTGTGGCAAGGAATATCGCCGCCTGCGGCTCGGCATCGGCCACCCTGGTGTCAAGGAATTGGTGCAGCATCACGTGCTCGGCGACTTCGCCAAGGCCGATCAGGCTTGGCTCGAGCCGTTGCTGGATGCACTTGCCGATAACGCCGACATGCTGGTTCGCAAGGAAGACTCCCAGCTGATGAACAAGCTGGCACTTGCACTCGGCGGCAAGGCCGAAGAAGAAACGCCGAAGCCAGAGAAAAAGCCGGTGGCGAAGTCTCATATCCGCGCGGCCCGCAACAACAACCAGCCGAAGTTGCCCACAACAGGACCAATGGCCGAAATGCTGAAGAAGATGTTCGGCAACAAGGGTGATTGAGTATGTCAATCGACGAACTCGTCATTCGTTCCGCCGAGGCCGCCGACCTTCCGAGCCTGCTTGCTCTCTACCATGACCTAAACCCTGCTGATCCGGTCATCGACCGCGAGCGTGCCGAAGAGCGGTTCGAAGCGATCCTCGCGCAACCGGGAATGACTGTCTTAGTCGGCATCGCGGGTCAGGCCGCCGCTTCGTCCGTGACGCTGATCGTCGTCCCCAACCTGACCAGGAATGGTGCATCCTATGCGCTGATCGAAAACGTCGTCACGGAGGCCCGCTACAGGCAGCGGGGCTACGGACGGGTGCTTCTCCAGCACGCCATCGAAACCGCATGGAAAGCAGGCTGTTACAAGGTGATGCTGCTAACCGGCTCGAAGGATCCTGCGACGCTGCGCTTCTACGAGAACTGCGGCTTCACGCAGGACAAGACAGGCTATCAGGTCCGGCGCGCCGACAACTACTCCTCCGGCTCCGCCGTCAACATCAGCGGAAAACCGGCCTCCTTGGCATAATCCATCGCCTCCTTGACCTTCGTCTCGGCGATATCCTTCGTGCAGACCACAACAACGCTTGATCCCATCTTGTGCGCCGTCATCATCACACGGTAGCCGGTCTCCTCACTCATGCGGAAGACGACCTTGAGGATCATCACCACGAATTCGCGCGGCGTGTAATCGTCATTGAAAAGGATCACCTTATAGAGCTTCGGCCGGTCCAGCTTCGGCTTCGACTTTGTCTTCGGTTTAAGGGCAATATCGTTGTCACTCATCGGAAACCCACCCGTTGATGACATGGAGAGGCGAGAACGTTCGCCGATGTCTATATTGCGCTGCAAGGGCGGGCGTTCAACCCCTCAGAATGCAAGAGACTTGCGCTAAAAGCTTGACCGCAAGGCGCGTTTTATCCCATAGCCAGCACCAACGAATTCAAGAACAGCAGGTTTTCAGGCCATGGGCTTCAAATGCGGTATCGTCGGTCTGCCGAATGTCGGCAAATCGACACTCTTCAACGCGCTCACCAAAACGGCAGCAGCGCAAGCGGCAAACTATCCCTTCTGCACGATCGAGCCGAACACCGGCGAAGTCGCCGTTCCAGATCCCCGCATGCAGAAGCTGGCGGCAATCGCCGGCTCCAAGGAAATCATCCCGACCCGCATCTCCTTCGTCGACATCGCCGGCTTGGTGCGCGGCGCGTCGAAGGGTGAAGGTCTCGGCAACAAGTTCCTCGCCAACATCCGGGAAGTCGATGCCGTCGTGCATGTGCTGCGCTGCTTCGAGGACGACGACATCACCCACGTCGAGGGCCGCATCAACCCGGTCGGCGATGCCGACACGATCGAGACCGAGCTGATGCTCGCCGACCTCGAAAGCCTTGAGCGCCGCGTCGAGCAGACCCGCAAGCGCGCCACCGGCAAAGACAAGGACTCGATGGCACAGCTGCCGGTCATGGAAGCCGTGATCAAGCTGCTGAACGAAGGCAAGCCCGCACGCCTGCTCTTGAAGACGCTGGCGGCCGAGGAGATCGAGATCCTCAAGGGCCTCAACCTCCTGACGTCGCATCCGGTCCTTTATGTCTGCAACGTCGCGGAAGCCGACGCTTCGACCGGCAACGAACACACAAAGGCAGTCGCCGCCATGGCCGAGAAGCAGGGCGCCGAATGCGTCATCATCTCGGCCGCGATCGAGTCCGAAGTGGCCCAGCTTCCCGAAGAAGAAGCAACCGAGTTCCTATCGGCGCTCGGCCTCGAGGAAGCCGGGCTGGACCGGCTGATCCGTGCCGGTTACCATCTGCTCGACCTGATCACCTATTTCACCGTCGGCCCCAAGGAAACCCGCGCCTGGACGATCGTTCGCGGCACCAAGGCGCCACAGGCTGCCGGCGTCATCCACACCGACTTCGAACGCGGCTTCATCCGCGCCTTCACCATCTCCTACGACGACTACATCAACTTCAAGGGTGAAGTCGGCGCCAAGGAAGCAGGCAAGGGCCGTGACGAAGGCAAGGAATATGTCGTCCAGGACGGCGACGTGATCCACTTCCGCTTCAACACCTAAAGCGGAACCGAGGCGACTGCCGCCTATGCCGGCGGCAGTTTCTCCTGGATCGCAACCGGCAGCCGGCGCATCACGAACCGCCGAAGCGGCATCCATCCGGTCCCAATGACGAGCACGATCACGCCAACGGTCAGAAGCGTGATGTAAATATAGGTATCGACGCGCGCGTCCCCCTGGCGGAAGATGCCGTAGACAGCAAAGCCCAGCGATACCAATCCCGATGTTACAAAGGCACGCCGGTCGATGACAAGCCCGATCAGCATGAGCGCGATGACGGTCGCGATGACCACCGGCGTGCGAAACGACACGGTCTGCAACGCGGCAAGCGTACCGCCGCTGAGCCCCGCAAGCGAAATGACGCTATAGAGCAAAGCCGGCGCGGCACCCAAATGAAGCCAGAAGGCAACGTCGGAATTGACTGTACGACGCAGCGGGTCCCGCGGGTCGAATGTCATGGCCAAGGCAAAAAGACCGACCGCACACGCGATCGCGATGATCGACAACACGTGCGGATGATTGACCTCGAACAGAGGATCGCCGGTCAGCCAGCCAAGCGCGCGCAGGACCAACTGCAGAAAGACCACAGCCGCCCCCATGATCGTCAGGGCAAGCGCGAGCGGTACGCGATAAAGCAGATAGAAGAGCCCCAGCACGACTGGAAAGGCAAGGGTGTACTGCAGCGCAACGTTGCCACCTATCGCAACGAAGGAAAGTGAGTCGTCCAGCCACTGCGCGGCCGAACTTGCCGTCCAGACGGCAAGTGCGATCGTTAGCGCAACGGCCGGCAACGCCAGCCTTTGACGCCGAACAAGGATCTCGGCAAGGACAACGATTGCCGGCAGCACGGCATAGATCGAAGCGATGCCCCAAAGGCCGGCCAAAGCTACGATGATGCCGATGGTTATCAGGACGTCGTGAAAGCCGCGCACGAAGCTCGGCGTTTCGGTATCCGAAAAAGGCGCCAACGGTCTGTGCAATTCGGGCGAAGGCTGATCGACCTTGACGCCGCGCGCAATCAGGAACGGCAGTAGCCGGTCAGCAGCCTGGCGCGCAATGATGCCTTCACGCTCAGCCTCATCGAGGATCAACTTCAGTTCTGGCATGTTCAAAATCTCGTGGGAATCGTTGAGTCGCGTCGAATGCTATTGTAGTCGTTCTGAAACTCCTACGAGGTGAAGAAGAATTTGTCCGATCAGAAACTCGCCTTTGAAGATTTTCAGCCGGGTCGGCGTTTTGCGCTCGGCCCGAGAGCAGTAACGGCAGAGGAGATCATCGAGTTCGCGCGCGAATTCGACCCGCAGCCGATGCATGTCGACGAGGCAGCGGGCCGCGCCAGCATTCTCGGTGGACTGGCGGCATCCGGCTGGCACACGTCCGCGCTGTTCATGCGCATGATGGCGGAGAGCTTTCTCGTCAATTCGTTCTCCCAAGGTGCGCCCGGTGTCGATTTCATGGAATGGCGAAAGCCTGTCCTTGCCGGCGATACGCTCTCCGGCCATTCGACGGTCATCGAGTCGCGCGCGCTGCGCTCGAGACCGGGCATCGGTATGGTGAAATTTCGCCACGAGGTCGAAAACCAGAAGGGCGAACTCGTCTGCCTCTCAGAGAACTCGATCATGTTCGCCCTGCGTGACATGCTGGAGAAGACCGCATGATCATGGCTGAACGCTACGCCAGTGGCGAAAAGACAGAAATCGGCAGCTACCTGTTCACGGCCGAGCGCATCGTACACTTCGCGGAGCGCTTCGACCCGCAGCGGTTCCATTTGGATGCCGAGGCAGCGAAGTCTTCGCTCTTTGGCGGCCTTTGCGCGTCGGGATGGCACACCTGCGCGGCATGGATGAAAACCTTCGTTGCCTACTGGAGCGCGGAATGCGTGCGACTGGCAAGCGAGGGTATCAAGCCGCCCAAGCTTGGCCCCTCTCCCGGCTTCACGAAACTTCAATGGCTCCGGCCGGTCTTCGCCGACGAGGAAGTGACCTATTCCGTCACGCTGCTTTCGAGCCGCCCGCTGGTGTCCCGCCCGGGGCGTCGCTTGAACACCATTTTTTGCGAGGGGGTGCTCGCTGACGGCACGCCGGTGGTCCGGTTCGAAAGCACCGTCATCGAATTTGAATAGTCGCGGGCCTCAGTGGCCCGCGAATTCCACCAGCGTGCGAACGTCCACGCCAAGCTCTTCCAGTTTTCGGCGACCGCCAAGGTCCGGCAGGTCGATGACGAAGCAGGCAGAAACAACCTCCGCCCCCATCTGCCGTAGAAGCTGCGTGGCGGCGACGGCCGTTCCTCCGGTCGCAATCAGGTCGTCGACGAGGATAACCTTCTCGCCCGGCTGAACAGCATCCAGGTGCATTTCCATCTCGTCCACGCCATATTCAAGGCTGTAAGCAACGCGCACCGTATCGCGTGGCAGTTTGCCTTTCTTCCGGATCGGCACAAACCCGGCGGAGAGCTGGTGTGCGACGGCTCCGCCCAGGATGAAGCCCCGCGCTTCGGTTCCGGCAATCTTGTCGATCTTCAGGCCCGCATAGGGTTGGACCAGTTCATCAACGGCGCGGCGGAAGGCACGCGGATTGCCGAGAAGCGTGGTAATGTCGCGAAAAATGATACCGGGCTTGGGGTAGTCCGGGATGGAGCGGATGCTGGCTGCTAGCTCCGAAATCGTATCACTCATGGAATGTCCGTATTCTGCAGGGCTTCAATTCGGCTGCACCCTATCAACTGCCAGTGCCGGAACCAACAAAAAAGGCGGCCCGAAGGCCGCCTTTCCCTAAACTCTGGGGCAAATCCCTCAGTGTTCCTTGTTTGCGTAGACGGAGCGCTTGGTCAGGTAGATCAGTCCGGAGAAGATGACCAGGAAGACCATGACCATGAAGCCGGTGCGCTTGCGCTCCTCGAGATGCGGCTCGGCGGCCCACATCAGGAAGGAAGCGACGTCCTTGGCGTACTGGTCGACCGTCGCCGGCGATCCGTCGTCATAGGTGACCTGGCCGTCGGAGAGCGGCTTTGGCATGGCGAGAGCGGCAGCACCGGCGAAGTACGGGTTGTAGTGCGTGCCCTCGGCCACCTGGAYGCCGGCCGGCGGCTGCTGGTCGTAGCCGGTCAGCAGCGAGTAGATGTAGTCCGGACCGCCTTCCTGATAGCCGCCGACGAACGGGATCATGTCGATCAG
>NZ_JBFTIN010000045.1:0-37679 GCF_056394785.1 Rhizobium sp. 10N414
AATGCAGATAGCCACTGCGCGCAGTGACACGTCCAAAGCAGCATAGAACATCGTCATCTCCCTTCATCGCGGTTGAACCGGGATTGTACTAGGAGCTTGCCTCTTGCGGGACCGCCCGATTACGCATGCTTAAGGCCGGCTGGGCAATGTGCATCCTGGCTGCCGCCCGGCCGAAGTGCAGTTCCTCGGCCACCGCTTTGAAATAGGTGAGTTGGCGCAGTTCCACCTTTAACCCTCCGCCTCATACAAACCAACAATCACTAATATGGGACCTACAGTCCGTCGATTGTCAAGCCGTTTAAATGTGTTCTGCGCTGATGGACACGAAGCAGACCATTGGATGGAATTTGAGGCGCCTTCGTGTGGAGCGAGGTCTGTCGCAGGAAAGGCTCGCACTGGAGGCAGGTATCGACCGTTCCTATGTGGGGCGAGTTGAACGGGGTGAAGAGAACGTCACGGTGGCCACCCTAGAAGCTTTCGCACTCGTTCTTTCGGTCGGGGTTGCTGCCCTGTTTAAGGAAATTGGTCCGCATGAGGGAAAGCCCAAACCGCTTCGCTCGGGCCGCAAACCCAAGGGAGGAAATTAGGGCTCAAGTGAGGTCGTGCGTCCACGTGGGTGGTCGAATAAGAGACCGGCGACATGGCGACGAGCGCTTGTCGCTCTTGATGGGAGTCGAACGGTCGGCCTGCCTCTAACGTTACGTCTCGGTGCGGGCCATTAAGACAATAAACCCTTTCAGCGCTTTGGCGGGGAAGGTTGTGGCGAAACAGGCCTCATAGGAGCGGGCGGAGCGGGTCGTGACATCACCTCTCTGAAGCTCAAGATCCGCGTAACGCTAACGCGGTCGACCTTGGTCTGCGATGATGTCGCTTGACTCTCCATTTTCGTGATCCGCTCTACCGCCGCCGTCGTTTTCCCGCTGAGTTGATCGCCCACGCTGTTTGGCTTCCCTCTCAGCCTGAGGAGGGTCGAGGACATGCTGGCGGCTCCTGGTATCGTCGTCACGCACCAAACGGTCCGGCTCTGGGTAGAGAAATTCGGTCGGCAGTTTGCAAACGACATTCGCCGGCATTCGGTTGGTCGACTCGGCGACAAATGGCACCTCGACGAAGTCGTCGTTTCGATCCGTGGCAAGAAACACTGACTCTGGCGCGCTGTTGATCAGGATGGTTTCGTACTCGACGTTCTCGTGCAGAGCCGCCGCAACGCCAAGGCCGCGAGGCGGCTGATACGCAAGCTGCTGAAGGCTCTGAGCTATGCACCTCGGGTCATCGTCACCGATAAGCTGCGAGGCCTACGCCACCAACGCAACGACGATCATATGCATATGACGATCTTGTTACATGAGACGGGGCAGCTCAAGAGCCAGATGATCCAGGGCAATGCGAATCTTCGGGGTCAGTACGTCTTTGTGCCAGAGAGCGTGGTTGTGATAGGAGTAACTTCGGCCAGGAAAGGCAACCGACACAAGCTCTCCTTCCTCAATGCGCTTACGAACCAGCCAACTCGGCAGCCAAGCGACGCCGACCCCTGCCACAGCGGCATCCGCAATCGCTGCAAGGTCGTCCATCACGAAACGTCCATGCGGCTCGATATCAATCGGCGCTCCATTCTCGTCGCGGAATCGCCACCTCTGCGGTCGCGCAATTCTGCCGAATGCGATGGTCTCATGAGCGCCGATGCTGTGAAGGTCAACCGGCTCCCCACGCTGGGCCAGATAAGTTGGCGAACCACATACCAGCATCCGATGGGTCGATAGGCGCCGTGTCATCATCCCCGCACCTCCGGCGACGGCATCATGATGTTCGCCGATACTCCGGATCGCCAAATCGTAGTCATCGAGATCAACTATGTCGTCGGTAAACGACATTTCGAGTTTAAGCTTGGGATAATCCGCAGCCATCTTCAGCATGATAGGCGCGATACAGACCCGACCAAGCAAGCTTGGCATGGTGACGCGTAGCCTGCCTTGTGGCGCGGCAAGATTTTCCGAGGCCGTGGTCTCTGCCGCCTCTATGTCGGCTAGAATGGTCCGGCACTGGTCGTAGTAAACCCGGCCGGCCTCGGTGAGTAATTGACGCCGGGTCGTGCGATTGATCAGGCGCACTCCCAGACGATGCTCCAGTGAATGGACGTGTTTTCCCACCATGGGTGCGGAGAGCCCAAGGACACCGGCGGCTCGGGCAAAAGAGCCGGTTTCTACAGCTCTAATAAAAGCCGTCATGCTTTCGATCCGGTCCAATTCGAAACTCCTAGTTTCGTGAGAATTGCCAATAACGGGATTTTTCGAACCTATTCAATCTGAGATCAATTAATTCGAAAATACACATGAGGAGTAGTCATGTCGCGAATAGTGCGTTTCCACGAAATCGGCGGGCCAGAGGTCCTACGAATTGAAGATATCGCCCCGGCTCAGCCGGGTCCGGGCGAAATACGTATCCGGGTCAAAGCCATCGGCGTGAATCGTGCCGATATTCTGATGCGTTCCGGCACCTACATCCAGACACCTTCCCTTCCCAGTGGTCTGGGACTTGAAGCCGCAGGTTTCGTTGACGAGATCGGTAGTGGCGTCGAAGGGCTTTCACCGGGAGACAGAGTGAGCGTGATTCCCTCCGTGTCCATGGAGAGGTGGCCAGCGTATGGGGAAATGGCCATTTTTCCAGCGCATCTGGTCGTCAGGCATCCATCGACAATCAGCTTCGAGGTGGCGGCTGCAAGCTGGATGCAGTACCTGACCGCGTATGGCGCACTGATTGACATTGCTTCATTGAGTGCAGAGGAACCTGTCCTCGTGACTGCTGCATCCAGCAGTGTTGGACTTGCGGCCATCCAGATCTCGAATCTGATAGGAGCCCGCCCCGTAGCAGTCACCCGCGGCAGAGCCAAGGCGCAGTTGCTCCGGGATGCTGGCGCTCACGATGTGATTTTCTCGGAAGATGATGATTTCCAGGCCCAACTGATCGCCGCTGGTGGAGACAATGGATTTCGGGTTGTGTTTGATCCCGTCGCGGGTCCTGCCTTTACGGCCATCACGGCCGCAATGGCTGTGGGTGGCATTCTGATCGAATACGGCGGACTAAGTCCAGATGCAACACCGTTTCCGGTCGGGCCTGTGCTTTCGAAAAGCCTGATATTGAAAGGGTATCTTGTTCATGAAATCGTTCGAGATCCTATGCGTCTGGAGAAAGCAAAGATCTTTATCATTGGCGCTCTCGCCTCAGGCGCTTTGAAGCCGGTGATCGCAAAGAAATTTGCGTTTGAGGAAATCGCAGAGGCGCACCGGTTTCTCGAGACGAACCAACATCTGGGAAAGGTGGTCGTTACCGTCTAGGTAAAGGCGATCCCTCTGGCATGTTTCGGCAGGAACAGGTTCCCGGCCGAACTCGGGCCTCACCGCTGAACTGGTGGCGTAGGAACGCAATTAAGGACCCCAGAACATTGGGGCGCGGAGCAATCAAAGGGCTATTTGTCGCACGGCCCGCACAATGTTCGAGACGTGCTCGCGACACATATATTGAAGCTGATCGGGTCCTATGAGCAGGCAAGCTATGCGATCCAGGACACACCGGACACGATCCAGCAGCACTACGGGCGGTTTTTGCCACAGGACAAGGCGGCGTTGGCAGCGTGCATTCTAAACGAGGTTTGGCAGGCGGCTTAACGAGAATAGCTGTGCTGCAAAACGGGTGGCAGCGGGTCGGTTAGCTCCAGCTAGCCGCTCGCGCTCGCTCCGCACCTTAGTACTCGGTCTTGAAGAGACTAGAACCGGCGGCGCCTCACGCAATGAGCTAAGTGCGTGATATGTTGAACTTCGAGGCTGAAGGCAATTTCTGGACTCCCATGTGGGCTTGCCCAGCTCGCCAAGAAGATCGCTGCCAACCTGACTAAACTGGATGATTTTGACGACCTGCTCGAGATGCAGCCATACTGATTGAAGAATCGCGACGGTCGCTGATCGATGGCCACTGCGGCTGCGCAACCGACCCTCGAGTCAAGAACGCGCCGAGGTCAGCCAGTGTGACATCCTAATCGAACTATTCCCGTTCAAGACCTCGCGCGACTGCCGGCCCGCCCAGGGCAGCGGTCGTAGCAAGCGCTGCCGCAAACAACGTTGCACCGATGGAGAGGCCAGCCTTGTCTATGACCAAGCCAATTGCGACCGGCATCAGACCTGCGGGGATGTAGCCTCCGATGTTTAGAACAGCGTTGGCCTCAGCACGATGATTTCCTGGCACGTGCAGCCCGATCAAGGTCAGCCCGCCAAGCTGCCCGAGCCCCTGGCCACAGCCAGCGAAAACCGCAGCGCCAACCAATGCGGCGGCGTTTGAGGATTGGACGGCAAGAGCGACCCCCGCCATCGCAAATACAGTTGCCGTAGCACCGGTCAGAAAGATCGCGCGTATGGAAAGTGGACGCGCGGCGAATTGAATCGCGGTCGCAGCCAGAAACATGACGCAAGCCATACCTCCGGCAATCAGCGGGCTCGTGACCCCGAGCAAGCGCGACAAAAGCGATGGGCCGAGTGCGAGGACGAAAGAGGTGGACGTGATACCCGGTCCGAACACGGCGACGCCAAAGAGGACATGACGGCGATTGCCCCGTGGCAAGCTGGGCAGATGCAGACGCCATGATTGATCCGTACGACTGTTGCGGTGCTTCAGTGGCAACAGGAGCAAGACGAGTACCGCCGTCAGGAGAATGACCAGCTCAGAGAGGAAGATTGGCACAACCGGTTCAGCAATCGATGACGCGATAGCACCTGCCAGCAAGGGGCCAAGTCCGGCACCTAGCACCATCGAGACAGACGCGATCAGCGAAGCTTGCCGCTTCCGTTCCGGACCGCCCAGATCGACCACTGCCGCCATACCCGCTGAGACCACGACCCCGGCTGCCATGCCGGACAGGAACCGGGCAACTATCAACGCAATGATCGAGTTAGCCTGCGCGAAGAGCAAGCTCGCCGCGATCGCCGCCATGAGCCCGGGCAATAATACCGGGCGCCGACCGAAGCGATCGGAGAGCTGGCCTGCCACCAGCAGCGTCAGAAGCAAACCTAGAATGTAGGCCGCGAAGATACCTGTCAGTGTGGTCGACGAAAACCCGATTGCCGCCTGCCATCGCACGTAGAGCGGGGTCGCAGAGTTCGAAAGAATGAAGACGGCGCTGACGATCCAGGCTGCCCCCCACATCTGCCATGGCGGATTGGCCGCAATTTCGGATGTAGGTTGACCGACCGGACATGAACTGACTGATGACATTGAAGGCTCCTATGCTAGTTCGAGTTTTCTCGTACTATCATAGTTCGATTTAATTCGTACATACCAGTTCGACAAGAATCGTACTTTCGTGCTATGAGCGGTTTCATGACCAATTTGATTGCCCCCTCCGATCTACCACCGCCGCTGCCTGAACCGTCTGTCGAGAATCTTCGGCTGGAAACAGTTATGGGCGCGCTTGCCGATCCCTTGCGGCTCACCGTCATCCGCAAGCTGCTGATGGAATCGGAAGGATACGACCATGCCTGCGGATGGTTCGGTTTCGATCGACCGAAATCGTCGCTGACGCATCATTTCAAGGCTTTGCGCGAAGCCGGCCTAATCCATCAGAGGCAATACGGTCTCGAGCGACGCAGCCGAGTTAGAACGGAAGATCTCGACGCACGGTTTCCCGGCCTGCTGGACCTTGTGAGAGCGTGGCGCCCTGAATAGGCCGCTGTCTGGATTGCCAGTCAAGAGATGACGTGCCCCACTCGTAGCGGCGAGTAGATGTAAGGGTTGTGGCTTGGATCGCTCAATCACCGCCGACGGTGGTCGAGCCGCGCCCAGCATTGACCGGGCGGACAACGCAGTCGACCAGCCGATCGATCTCGTCGAGCGCCACTGCGTGCCGTTGGCCCCAGTCGCAGAGCGCTAGCATAACGGGTTCCAGGCTGAGACCCAGCTCTGTCGCGGAATAGTCGACACGAGGCGGGACTTGGCGGAAAACTGCGCGGTTCACCAATCCATGTTCCTCCAGCTCACGAAGCTGCTGAACGAGAACCTTCTGGCTGACCGACGGGATGAGTTTTGAAAGTTCCGACAGCCGCTTGGGCCCGTTCAGAAGGTGATAGAGGATCACGGCCTTCCAGCGGCCCGATATCGTGCGGATCGCTCGCTCGATCGGCAGGACGGGTAGTTTCTTGATCGGTTTGGCCATACTTACCATTTGGTCCGTATAGGAGAGAAATGTCTGTAGAGTAGCATTGCGCCTTATGGATAGAAAGCTCGCTCTGAGGTTACACAGAGGAGTTCAGACATTGAAAAGCGTACAGATCAATGAGTTCGGCGAGCCCGATGTCCTAACGGTAGTCGAAGCGACACGTCCTGAAATCTGCGAGGATGACGAGATCCTCGTTCACGTGCGCGCATCGGGCGTAAATTTTTTTGAAGTTCTGATGCGGCGCGACCAATATGCGGTAACGCCATCGTTGCCGGCAACCTTCGGCGTCGAAATCGCCGGCATCATTGAAGCAGCCGGTCGGAACACTGGTATCACGGTTGGAAGCCGGGTGGCGGTCCCATTGTTCGCCATCGGCCGTGGCGGCGGATATGCGGAATACGTGGTGGTAAAGGGCGCGGCCGCCGTTCCACTCCCCGAAGCAGTGTCGTTTGAAGCCGCGGTTGCATTGCAGGTCCAGGGTCTCACGGCGCTCCACGCCGTGCGGCAAACCTCCCCGAACGGCAAGTCGGTTCTGATTACCGCCGCTGGTGGTGGTGTGGGTACACTGCTGATCCAGCTTGCCAAGCAGGCCGGGGCCAAAAGAATTGTGGCGCTCGCGGGCTCTGACGAAAAGCTGCGAACTGCCGTGTCGCAGGGAGCGGATCTCGCCTTCAATTATCGAAGTGATGGCTGGTCAGCAAAATGCCGGGCGGCCGCGGGCGACGCGGGATTTGACATTGTCTATGACTTTGTCGGCGGCTCCCAAACCTCGTCTTTTGTTGAAATGCTGACACAGACGGGAGTACTTCTATTTGGAGCGCTGGGTAGGTTCGGGCTTGACATCCCGAGCATGAACAAACTGCTGGCGGACGGGCAGACCGTCAAAGGGTTCGCCCTGCTGCCCCTGTTACAGGCGGGCGCGGTCCGCCACGATTTGACCGAGCTGTTTCAGTTGACAGCCGCAGGACGTCTCACCCCGGTCATCGGGGGACGGTTTCCCTTGCAGAATGCAGCCGACGCACACCGGTTTGTCGAAACTCGCCAAAGCACGGGCAAAGTCATGCTTGTGCCGTAGCCCAACGAAGATGGCGCCGATCTATTGCATCTGCCCGGCATCACGCTCCGCCCCCGCCCCGGTCTTCGGCTTTTGGATCGCCAAGCACGCCGCGGCGCGGAAATAGAAGCAGAGCGACTTCAAGAAAATACCAGGAGTTCCGACTTGCGCGCGGCCCGTCCAATCGCTTGCGTCGGACGCATGAGCCGGAAATGAAAAAGCCCGCCGCACCTCTTACCGCGACGGGCTTGTCGAAAAGAACCGAGCAACGACTGGGAGGAGGAGTCGCTGCTCCTTTAGACGTCCATCGGGAGGAGATGCATCCTTCAATGGAAGACTGATACCATTTACCCTTCCCCGCCAGAGCCAATGTTGCCGTGCAGCTATGCTTATATTGCAGCGTTTCCAGCTAGAGCTCAAATCGCTCGATCGTCGCCGCGCGACGATGACGCTTCTGTCACAACGGCGCGCAAGCCGGTGGCCGGGCGAGCGTGACGGCCTCCCCGTGACCGGCCAAGCTGCCGACACCGTCCGCCGCGCCGAGATTGCGCAGGGCGAGCCTTGCGCCATAGGGCCGACCGGCCACCGTAGAGAATGTCGCAAGGTCAGCCGGTGGGGCTCCCCGGCATTGTCTACGAAGCCGTGCCATCGCTCCGCAAGCGACACCGTTCCGGGGGCAGGACCGGTTTCGGTTCGCGCCGGCTCTTCACCGCCGCGACAACCGCGTCGCCGATCCTCACGGGCGACGTTCCGCTGCGCCACTACGCTGATGAAGGCGGGCTTGATGAACTCTTCCACCCAGCGCCGTTCGCTGCCCAGCGAGGCCCGGCACGCCGCGCCTCGTTCATAGACTCGTACGCCCATGGGTGCCAAAGCTGGTTGAGCTCGCCGACCTCGCTGTGCCAGTAGCCAACCAACGGCAGATGCTTGCTGACAAGGGCGACGCCGAATTGCGAGAACAGCTCGACATAGGCCATCGCCGAGCCCGGTTTCAGCATGTAGGTTCTCAGTTCGAATCATGCGCTTTTTTCCTGCTGTCCGCGTCGTGGCCCGAGGCATTCCGATTGCTGGTCTTGTACCCGGTCGGCGTCTGGCCGACGCGTTTGGTGGAAGAAGCGGGTGAAACAGGCGGGATCCTCGAAGCCGAGCTGCAGGGCCACCTGCGCCACGGTCCGATTTAATAGGGGTGGGAATTGACGACGCCATCGGCAAATCGCCGCATCAGCGGCGACATATCAACCGAGTCCTAATGGGATGAGAGCAGGCGCGCCTTGCTCAACAGTTCCATAGCCCCGAAGCGGCGTGTTGCTTATACTACTCCCCACGAACTTCCTCCCGAATTGGCCTAAGCGATAGGGTGCGCGGCCAATATCTTGGTCAGCATTCATCGGGCAGATAATCGGCTACTCTGGCGCGGCCAACCACCGGCAGATTTCAATCCGCTTTGACTCGCCGGTCGATGTGGTCAGGTTCGAGAGCTTCTCGAACCTGCGCCGGCGATCAAAGCCACGATCAACGAACACCGCCATTCACGTCGGCATACCTCAGATGGGGGACCACGGTTGATCGTTGAACTGGAGAATGGACACCTCTCCCAGCTGTCGAAAAGTGGGGCTGCCTGTCGCGGAATCCTAACTCGTGCGCCTGATGCGCAGCGATGGCCGTCGCTACCGCGTTCCTTGTTTACACGCTTTCCGCACGATGCACACCGAGCGCGGCCGAAAGACCGGCCGTGATTTTCTGCATCACATTGGGCACGCTTCGGTCGACACCGTAAACGAAGCCAGGGAAGTCAAGCGGCTTCTGGTGCAGCCAGATCGCCTCGTGCTGATCCGGGGGCAGGAGTTGAGCCGGGTCGCCAACGGCAATCCAGCCGATCGGCACGGTCGTACCCGGCTCAAGGCGGGTGCGCAGGTGAACGATGCCGTTAATGCGAACTTCCGATCCACGGCCGATGTGAGCACCATGGAAAACCGCCGCGCCAGTCGCAACGAAGACCTCATCGTCGATTTCGGCGCCAACCACATGGCTGTTGGGACCAACAATACAGTGATCTCCGAACGCGCAAGGATGACGGCCTGTGGCTCGGATCACTGCATTTTCCAACACAATGCAGTTGCGGCCGATGCGGATGGACCCGCCTGCCTCAGCAACAAGGCGGGCGCCATGCATGATGCGGCTGCCAGCACCGATGACGACATTACCACATACTGTAGCATCCGGAGCAACCCAAGCGTCGGTATCGATCGCCGGCGAATGTTCTGCATAAGAAATGATCATTCTTGATTTTCCTTTTTCTCAATCTCAGTCGCGCGGCAGGCGATCGGGCAGACCTCGGGGCCGCAAAGATCATGCTCGCAGAGGCGACATGTCGTCCGCGCAAAAGCGCGGGAAGTCGTCGCACTTGCAAGAATCGTATCCAGCATGGACGCAAAGTGCTGCCGCTTGTCCCGTTGCAGCGCCGACAGCAAGTCGTCGAGTGCAGCCAGCCGGAGAGCGTGCAACTCCTCCACCTGCGCATGACCTGCCTGCGTCAATGTCAGTGGCGTGACGCGACCTTCCGGTTTGCCGCGTTCAATCAATGCCTGACGCTCCAGCCCGTCGATCAACCGCACGGCATTCGGTTGACTGACGCCGAGAACCACGGCGAGTTCCGTCGTCGTCAGTCCCGGCTTGAAATGCAGCGTCGATAGAACGGCCGCCGCGCTCGGCGAAAGCCCCGTCAACGACGCTTCCGTCCGGTCGCGGATCATGGCGCCGAGGGCACCGAGCTTGTTGGCTTCCAAATATTGCATAGCGTATGCATATATGTTTTCAACCTCACGTCAAGGAGGGTCTGAAAAGGAATGACCGAAACCTATGCCAAGGTCGAAGTAAAGCATGACCTTCATAGGGGCGAGAGCAAACCCTCCGCTGAGCGAGCGGGAAGATCACGCGTTACCGCTCCGCGAAAGGGGACGCGGTATCCGATCTGCTTTCAGGCTTTAGAAGAGGTGATAGGGCGTGGTCCCGGTCTGCGTGCTTCAAGAACGGAAGATCGACTTTCCGAGGAGCCCAATGATGAAGTGTGGGGATATGCAAGGGCGGCGCAAATCGCCAACGACGATCAGCGATTGCGCACCGAAAAAGTGGCTCTCGATGTGGATTGGGGCAAACTTAACTGCTATCTCGCCCGCCCCGACGCCGACACCGAGCCTCATCCCGGTGTAATTGTGGCTCATGACAAGTTAGGTCTGACACCACACTTCGAGGAGGTCACCAGGCGCTTGGCACTTGAGGGTTTTGTGACATTGGCACCTGACTATGCTTCGCGTTTTGGTGGAACCCCAGCCGAAGCCGGACCCGCCCTTGAAACTGTGGGAATGGAGACCAGGTCGGATATGGCTGCCGATACCCAGGTGGCCTTGGCGTGGCTGAAATCCAACGGCGCGAGCAACGGGAAGATTGGCGCAGTCGGTTTTGGATTTGGCGCGACGGCAATAGACGACGTAGTCATCAAAGGAACGGCTCTGAATGGCACGGTCATTTTCTATGGGCACCCGCCTGGATGGCGGGTGACACTCGCCTGCACTCGACACAATGCGCTTCAGCCACGGCTATGCCACGGCCCGGATGCGATTGTGGGATGTGATTGCGCCAACCTTGAAACGTCGGATGAGCTGCTCAAGGACGTTCGCCTCATCGGCAACGAATCCAATGGCGGCCGCAGATTCTTCGACCATTGTCGCATTTTTTTGGGTGTTTCGGTCGATATCGGAAATTGCATTGCCGATGCCGTTAAGCTCAGTGGACTGCTGGCGTGAACGTTCAACAATCTCCGCAATGTGCCCGCTGATGGCCGCAACATCTCCAGCAATTCCGTGAAGCGCCTGGCCTGTCTTGTCGACCAATGCAACGCCGTGCTTGACGTGATCGGCAGATGCGCTGATCAGCGTCTTGATTTCTTTGGCAGCGGAAGCAGAGCGCTGGGCCAACTCGCGGACTTCCTGGGCAACTACTGCAAAACCCTTGCCAGCCTCTCCTGCGCGCGCGGCCTCTACCCCGGCATTCAGCGCGAGAAGGTTTGTCTGGAATGCAATGTCGTCGATCACGCCTATAATTTGGCTGATCTCCTGCGAAGAGCCTTCGATCTTGAGCATTGCGTCGACGGCGTGGGCAACGATAGCGCTCGAATCTTCGGCGCCGTCTTTCGCCTTGCGCACCATTGAACCGACAGTTTCCGCAAGTGTGCAGGTCTGGCGGACCGTTTCCACCGCATGGGAAAGAGATGCGGCGGTTTCGGATAGCGAGGCCGCCTGATTTTCAGTCCGCTGGGACAGATCGGAGTTGGCGTGGTTGATCTGCGCAGATCCGTTGCGCACTGAATTTGCAACGTCGCCCACCTGCCTCAAAACAGCGTCCAGCTGTTCGACAGATTCGTTGAAGGCATGACGCAAGTCGTTCAAATCGCCTTCGAGCTCTTCCGCGATACGCACGGTCACATCGCCCTTGGAAAGCTTGGAGAGCGCCGAGCGCAGGCAGGTAACAGCAAAGGTGACTGAACCATGTGCCTTGGCCCGCAACTCTGCCTGGGCCTCGCGCGCCGCTGCTGCTTTATTGTCAGCGTGCCGAGCCATTTCCGCCATTTCTGTCGCCTTGCGGCCCGCCGCCTGGGCCTGCGCAACGGACCGCTCCGCTATCGCGAAGGCGGAGACCATGGCTGACGTGAGAGCGATCAGCGCGCCAGCCTGCAACACAAGAACGGCGGCATGGAGTACCACCCGATTGAAGTACGACTCCCCAGGAAACACGGCGAGAGGAACGGCGACATAGAGAACGAGGTGATGCAACGCCACGAGCCCGGCAAAGGCGACGATCGCGCGCCAATCGACCCACGCTGCGCAAATCGCCAACGCCGCGAAGAAATACATATGCAAGTCGATCTGCAGCGGCGAGCCTTCGAAGCCATAGACGAGAAAGCCTACGCTGGTGGCCATGGCCATCGAGGTGACAATTCGGGTTGCAGGGCCCGAGCGGTCGCGCCACCATGTGAAGCTGGCCGTGATCGTTATGATTGCGGCAGCGATCACCGAAGGCAGGTCGAAACTTTCCGGTCTGACCAAATTTCTGACGGTTAGCGCGGCAAGATTGATCCAGAGCAAACCAACAATTCCGAACGAGGCGCGCGTGCGCAGTTTTTCCAAAGCATCCATCTTAGGCTCCTGCCCGGCAGCCGACTGCCAGAATGTGATTGAGAACGAGAATGGCGCCGGCGCTACGCAGGCGTTCCGGAAACCCGGCTGTGTCCGAATAGGCGACAGCGAGCCAAGGGCGGGTACCAGCCAGGACAAAAGCTCCTCCTGCCTGGCCGACAACATCCATCATATGGGACGGAGGCAGACGCGGATCCGTCACCACCAGGACGAATGGCCCGCGCGGCAGCGAAAGTGCACCGAGGAATAAGCCAGCAAAGAGAAGGGCGCAGAGGGCGATCTGTCGCCAGCAAGATTTTTCGGCATGCGTCATTCAAGTAGTCATGTGTTCGCATCGGCGCTCGCTTCGCACTCGCGGTTAATGCCACACACCTGGCCCGCGCCGTTCCCTCAAATTAGCGATATATGGTTTACGACGCATTAAGCCGCTGCGTGATGCCCCGATGAGCTGCGTAAGGATCCTCAAGGTCCGGCATTCGCATCGAAACCGTTCCGCTCGGCCGTTCCCGATCTCTCCGTCGAGGTGCGCAAGATAGTCTAGCCGATACACCAGAGAAACAGGTACTTAGCGCAAGTCGTCTGATCACTCTAGGCTAGCTCCGCATTCCAGGACCGGTGCGATGTATTTACTGGGGGGTAGCCGATCCCGCTTGACGGTATGACGCTGGATAATGCTGTTGACGCCGCAGACCTGGTTCACGCCAAGGACCTCTTCCACCGGTACAAGATCGACAATCGAGCACGAGCCGACATAACAAGACCAAAGCGACCATCATGGATCCGATTGCTGGGCGTCACCTTGTCCTCGCTTGAGAGAGCAGATGACCTCCCGACAGACCAGTTGCTATTGACGCTCTGACCTGCCGACAAGACGATCAACGATGTTTCGGCGTCTGGTCGCTGACGATAGAGAACAGCTCGTGCAGACGAGTTCCCCGCTCATCCTTATACTCTTTGTGGATAGTGAACCGAGCAATGGTCATATTTCAATTTCCTGATATCTTGCCCGCATTGTGTGGGGAGTAGACGTTATGAAGAGTTTGGTTCCAGACGCATTTTACTGGGCGCGATCAGACAGGCACACCGGTGGCCGGACGACGATCGTGCAAGTGTCTACGATTTTTGGCGAGGATCCAGACTTCTGGACCTTGGCGTTAGTCGGCTCCGATCAGCATCACATGATAAGTGATTTCGAGATCATCGCGCTCGTTGAGCCGCTGGAAGGCTACTCGTTGCGGCAAGCCGCCGAGTAGCGGCGGCGATCGTGATCTCCGCCRGTGGCTTGGACCAGTCCTCGGCCGCAAAAGTGGCCCGACCTATCCACCGCAAAACCCCTGCCGCTCAAAAGAAAGCCCTCGCAGGAGAACGAGGGCTGCAATTTGATCCGTCGCAAAGGGGGTGACGGTAAACGCACTCTTCTTTTGTGCATGCAGTTATATTTGAAACTGCTTAATAAATCGAAAGTGTTCCACAGACTGCCAGCGAGCGCCCACCTCCCGCCACAGCCTCCTCCCGCGCTTGCCATGTTCAAGCCGAGCTACATTTTACGCGAGATCGAGGTTCAATCAGGAGCCCCCATGAGTCCCGATCTGTTTGCTTTTCACGTCAGGATAACCGGGAAGGTTCAAGGCGTGAACTCGTGCCTGGACGCGCGACCAAGCGGGTCCAGCTCGGACTAACGGGCTGGGTCAGGAACGAGGGTGATGGGTCTGTGTCCGCCCCTATCGCTGGAACGTCGAAGGCAACATTGGTACTGGAGCGGTTCTGGGACGGACATCCGGTTCGAGTGGCAGCGCCGTTGATCCGCAGACGATCACTTTGGACCGAACTCCAGATCATTTCGTGATAACCCCTAACGAGAAAGTGGAAGCCAGCTGTGTGCGTTGCTTGCTTGCGATTGCTCGTCGGTCTATGACTTCACCTCCAAAAGCTGGCACTAGGAGAAGTTTGTGGCGAATGGCACTGTAAAGTTTTTCAATCAGGACAAGGGCTTCGGCTTCATCACGCCGGACAATGGCGGTCCGGATGTCTTCGTGCATATCTCTGCAGTACCGGGTGGATCGCTGCGTGACGGCCAGAATGTCAGCTACGACCTGGGTCAAGATCGTAAGACCGGAAAGTCCAAGGCCGAGAACGTCCGTCCGGCCTGATCGAGATCAATGATAAGAGGGGCTGGCTCGAAATCGTTCGGCCCTTCTTCGTTTGCTCACACTTTCCCTCGCGTCCGGCATTATCCCGGAGCGTTGGCGCTCAGTTAGGCGGACCTTTTCCGATGCGGACCTTAAGCTCGAGGTCTGCTGGAGTGTAGGTGAAAATGAAGCAATTGGAAGACCTTCAAACAGTTACCTTTAATCTGCAGGGTGAGGCAAGCCCTATCGCCTCCCACTCAAATCGCACGTCTAGCGATTACGCTTCCCTGCGCCGATGGCTGCCAACGATAGTGCTGATCTCTTCTTCCAGATGCCGTCCTCGATAAACGAACGACGTCTCGTGGCGCGCATATTGGCCATCTCGATCGGCGCTGAGCCAGTTGTAGGAGCCGATGCAAAGAGTATCCGTGTCGATCGCCACGATCTTACTGTGCAATTTCGGAAGCTTGTGCAGCCGAACGCCAATCCGTGAAAAGGCCTTCTCTACGGCTTCCATCTGAGTCAGTCCATTAGGAGCCTGGCCTTGGTTGAGCAGCGGATCAGCAAACACGTCGACTTCGGCGCCCCGCTGGACGGCGGCTTCGAAGGCCGCAAGGATTCCGACTCGTTCCATCGTTGATACGATCACCCACGGGCTGACGATGGTGTAGCGGCGGCCGGCACCGGACAGCGCATCCAGCAGGAAAGCATCATGCCCAGCTGCATCTCGCAGCATTTGAATCTGACTGTCCCCCTGCCTCAGGTCCTCGCGCGGCTCGACCGCAAACTCAAGCGCATTCTTCTCTGACGCGAACAGGAAGTCCGCAAGGATAGCTCTTGGCGACCCGGCTTTCGCTGTCGCCATAGCATCCATATCGCCAAATACCAGACAACCGTTCTGTGCCCGTGAGACCGCCACGTTTAGCATGCTGGGTGAGGCGTCGATGAAACCGCCGTCTGCGTGTTTCGAGTAGACGGGCGAGAAGATCACCACAGGTCGTTCGGCGCCTTGCAGCGCGTGCACTGTTCCTATGGTCATGCCATCGCGCCCTTCGACCGCAATCCTTCGGCCGACGCATGCGTCCCAAATTTCGCGAACCTGTCGGCCAAACGGGGTCACGATGGCGACAATCTTTTCCAACGGCCGGCCATAGCGAGCCTCCAGTCCAGCCCGATTGGCATCAAGCCAAGCAGCAATAGTTTGCGCCTCGAGCGGATTGCAGCGACTGCTCCCCGAGGTATGTGCACGGCCGTCTATATGCAGATATCCAAGCGCTGGAAGACCAGCGTCTGCTGGCGCCTTTCCCGTAACGGTCGCAGCTTTCCCTTGTAGCACAGCGCATTGCTGAAGCTGATGATCTCGTCGTAGCAACGCCGGTGTTCGAACAGATAGAGACCCTTCTCGAGATCCGGGTAAGGCGACACACGGCAGGCTTGCTGTGCAAGGCGCATGGCGCTGCCATTGGACGAGCAGATCCCGCGGTCGACAAGAGTGTCAATGCCGGCGTCATTCGGAAGAAGGCCACTGTATCGAAGATTGCTCACATCCACGGGCCGGGGAACCGATGAGATCGGTTCGATCTGTTTGGTATCACCGATCACCAGGGCGCGCTTCGCCAAAGAGAAAGACGCCCCGGCAACTTCTGGCAAGACCTGACCGGCTTCGTCGACGACCAAAAGGTCGATGAAATTAAAGAGATACTCGGTCGCCCATTTGCCACCGTCACGGCGTGTGTACGTCATCTTGCCTGGCAGGCTGGCAAATGTTGCCACGGCACAAGGCGTCAACATCATGCGGCGGTGCCAGCGGGGGATGATTGTCGCCTTTCCGTTCTTGCCTTTGGAGGTGACGATCCCGGCGAGATCAGCCTCCATTGCCAGAAGCCAACGACCTTCCCAGTAATGCGTTGCCAGAAGGAAGAGGGAGAACCGAACATCCAGATCTGCCTGACGTTCCAGTTCTGCAACGTCATTAGCGCCGCTCAGGACCTCTCGCGCACTAGCCCAGCTTCTTTCCGCCTCCTGGAAACTAAGACGCAGGGCTCTGGCCGTTGCGAGTGACTGTTCCGCGGATTGCAGCGCCTCTTCCTCAGTCCGAAGCTCGGCTCGAATCCTGTCCTCGATCTCTGAAACCCGTCTGGCAGTCTCCAACCCTGGCATAAGATCGCCGATGGCAAGTCGCGCTCGCGCGACGCGCTTCTCTTTCACAGAAGTCAGGAAGCCGACCACCGTGAGCAGCGAGGATTCCGACGCCAGATGCTGGTCCAGGGCAACCCTCGCCGCAAGGAGTTTTTCGACAGCAGCCGTTCGTTTCGCGGCCTCTTCCACGCGCAGGGACGGGCTGGCCTCCCGAAATGGCCGACGAAATTGGCAGACAAGCGCGCCCTATCCGGCTTCGCACTCGACCCCCGAGCGCTGCATGATGATCGCCAGCTATAATGTGAACGGCGTCATGGGCTCGGCACCCTAACGATGACCTGTTTGGCAATTGGAGGGTTCCGCAAACGGCGGATTCGAAGCCATTGACGCGACTGCGCCAGAACACACCGCGCAGCCGAGCTACTCCTTGTAGCGTTCAATCGTCGCTGCAAGGATCAGCGCAACCGTCTCCATCAACGCACCAACATTCGCCGGTCGACGACCCGGATCGAAGGCGACGCCGATCACGATTGTCTGGTCCACGGTCGCTGGAACAGGCCAGAAGTCAAAGCGGGAGTTATCGAAGGGGTAGACATCCGCCGCGATCAACGCGTTCGACCCGGATGCCGCTCTCGCCGCATCTATTTCCACATCAGTCAGGCTTGAATCACTTACGACCTCCACATCACTATCGAGACCGATGTAAATGATGGCGACCGGTGTGTGGAAGGCCTCCGCGAGCGTTGTACGCGTGATGCTCTTTGCCTGCTCCACGGAAGTCGCCGCAATCATCTGCCGCGTATAGGCCTTCAGTTTTCCCAAGTGCAAACGGAAGCGGTCGAGCTCCGACTTGTCGCGCCGGTTCGACGACACGAGCGTGCTGGTTATGCAACCGATGACGAAGAGCAGAACGATCGCCCAGATATTGGCGGTGTCCGCTACCGCAAGCGAGAATCGGGGCTCAGTGAAGAAGAAGTTGTAGGCAAGTGCTCCGAGAAGCGCTGAAAACAAAGCCTGGCCAAGACCAAATGCGACACTGCTGGCGACGACAGGCAGAACATAGATTAGCGAAAGGTTGGGAATGGTTTCGTAGCGATCAAAGCCGGCGGCAACCGCCGTTGCCAACCCTGCCAGGACCAAGGAAGTGAGATACTGGAGCAGCAGCGGCATATCTGAAAGACCAAGATCATTGGCGACATCAGGCGTTCTCGCGGCGCCAGTTGCAGATTGGGACAGCTCGCTGTTCAAGGACATATATAAATCCTCCTACCAGACAAAAGTGGGCTGGAATGGATTTGAATTCCATGTGGGAGCAAATGAAGATTTATAAGCGCCGCATAAGTGCAGCTCTCGAAGCCGTCATCATTATGAGATTTTGATTTCTGCGAGCTCGCGTTCGCATGGATCCCTGACGCCGGAACGACCATGTTCATAGAACAGCCAATCTTAGGAATTGGAGCACGAAGATGTATTTCGAACTTAAGGACGCCACTGCCGACATCCTTGCCAAGAGCCGACGCCGCGAGGACCTCTGCGATCTTCCGCTGAACCTGATCACCTCCGAAAAGGAGGCTTACGACATTCAGGCGATCGCACAGGACGCGCTGGGCTTTGAGAGAAAAGGCTATGCAATCGTCGGTACGAGCGACGCGTCGCGGTGGACGCTAGGTTTGACAACACCGGTCTACGCTGAAATTCCCTCGTCCACGTTTCTTGAAGGAATAAAGGAGTTCCGACTTCCGCCGGAAACGATAGGAGTCCAGTGTGAGTTCGTGTTCACCATGCGCCGATCCTACCCGGAGCCAGGAGAGGTGATAGACATTAGAACTGCCCGCGACGCCATTCTTACCTGTCGGCCGGCCATTGGGATCATTGGCCGCAGGACACGCCGGACGTTCATTGGCGACTATGCGGCGATCGCGGACTTCGGCCTGCATGTCGCAACGATCTGCGGCGATCCTATTCCACGCTTCCCGCCTAGCGAAGTTTCCAGGATCGACGTTACGACGTTTCTCTTCAAGCATACCGTCTTTTCGGGGAAGGCGACGTCGGTGATGGGTGACCCACTAAATGCCGCCACCTGGCTCGCTGCCGAGCTTGCGGCAAAGGGACGACAGCTCGAGCCGAACGAGATCGTCGCGACTGGCTCGTGTACGAAAATTCTCCAGGTCTGGCCGGGCCAGCATCTGGCAGCTGACTTCGGCCCGCTCGGCCAGATCGAGTGCATCTTTACCTGATAAGGGCCGAATGGAGATTCCCGAAAAAATAGCAGAGGCGAAATCAGACGATGATCGTCATCGCCAGCCAACCAGTTCCAATTGAGCGGGCGATCCAAGCGGCGATAACGGGGATCTGAGTGGCCGCGCGCCAGACCGCGGCCCAGATGAAGATGTTGAATGGCATTGGCAGAAAGAACACAACGACCGCCAGCCAGTCTGGATACCCAAGTTGGACTATTATGATCGCAAGGCCCAGGAACACCAGATTTACCACGGTCCCACACACGAACATGTCACGCCACAAGAGCACTTTGATCGGAACGCAATCCCGGCTCCGTTCTCTGAGATACCGCAATAACAATGTCAGACCGCTTCCTTATCTTCGCAACAAGCTTGTGCAGGTGGATTGAAGGCCCTCAGATCACCATCTGCTCCCCGAGCTCGACGACGCGGTTGCTCGGAAGCTGGAAGTAGTCTGAGGGATCGATGGCAAAGCCCGCCATGGCGATAAACAGCTTGTCCTGCCAGTGCGGCATGCCTGTGTTCGGGTCGCCGACGAGCTTGCGCTTACCGACGTAGAAGGATGTCGACATGATCTCGAAGTCGAAGCCAGCCTTGCGGCAGAGCGGCAGGGCGGCGGATATGTTCTGGTCCTCCATGAAGCCGTAGAGCAGCTGCATCGAGGTGAACCGGTCTGAAAGCTTCCTTAGGGTCACTCTGTCGTCCTCTGAGACATACGGCCGCGGTGCGGTCTTCACGTTGAGAATGACGTTGTGCTCGTGAAGGACCCGGTTGTGCTTCAGATTGTGGAGCAGGACATTGGGCGTCATGTCGGGCAGGCTTGATAGGAAGACGGCGGTTCCCGGAACCTGGACCGGCCCATGATCCGACCTCCGTTCGAGCGACGCAAGGAAACGCTCGAGGGGAACGTCATTGTTCGCAGCCTTCGCCCGGACGAATTTTGTCCCCTTTCTCCAAGTCCACATCATGACCATCAACACGCCAGCAATCATGACTGGAACATAGCCGCCATCGTGGATTTTCAGCAGGTTTGCCCCTAGGAACACGCTCTCGAGCAGAAGCAGCGGCAATAGGACCAGGAGAGCCGTCGGCACCTTCCAGCCCCATACGACCCGAAGAAACTGGAACGACAAGACAGTGGTCACGACCATCGCGCCGGTAACGGAAATTCCGTAGGCAGTCGCAAGCGCTTCCGAAGATCCGAAGGTAGTAATCAGTGCGAGCACGCCGATCAGCAGGACGACGTTGACGGCGGGAACGTAGATCTGGCCCGTGTTGGAAGCGGAAGTGAAACAGATCTCCAGCCGTGGCAAAAATCCCAGATGAATTGCCTGACGGGCAAGCGAGAAGGCGCCGGTGATCACGGACTGGCTCGCGATGATAGTCGCAGCGGTCGCGAGAAGGACTGCGGGAAGCAACGCCCACTCCGGAAACATCAGGAAAAACGGGTCGGTGGCGGCAGCCGGGTGGCTCAAAACGAGAGCACCTTGGCCGAGGTAGTTGAGCGCAAGCGATGGAAAGATCACGACGAACCATGCTACCTGGATCGGCTTGCGACCGAAGTGCCCGAGGTCGGCGTAAAGGGCTTCCGCTCCCGTGACCGTCAGGAAGACCGCACCCAAAATGACGAGGCCAACGAAGCCGGCATGGGTGAGGAAAACCAACGCATAGTATGGGTTGATGGCCAGGAGAATTGTCGGATCGTCGGCGATGTGCAGAAGGCCAGCAATACCCATGACGACGAACCACAGCAGCGTGATCGGGCCAAAGAATTTGGCGACGATTGCCGTGCCGATTGACTGTATAAGGAACAACAGGAGCATGATCGCCACTGCGATCGGCAGGACATACGGCGCAAAGATGGGCGTGACGAGTTTAAGCCCCTCCAGTGCCGAAAGCACCGACAGGGCCGGCGTTATCATGGCGTCGCCGATGAAGAGCGCCGCCCCGATAATGCCCGCGAAGAAAAAGATGGTTGCGTGCCGGCTGGTCTTCTTCATGAGCAGTGCCAGCAGGGAAAGTGTGCCGCCCTCCCCGTCGTTATCCGCTCTCAGGAGAAAGAGGACGTACTTGAAGGTGACGATAATGGTGAGAGTCCAGATCATCAGCGAGATGAGCCCGATCACCTCGTGCGGCGCAACGCCGTCATGGGCAAATGGCCGGAGAGCTTCCCTAAAGGCGTAGAGCGGACTTGTCCCGATATCGCCATAGACGACACCGATCGCGCCGAGGACAAGAACCGCCAGCTGCTTCGAATTCTGATTGTCATTGCCTGCATGCGCGGTGGCGGTCATGAATATCTCGCGGTTGCTTGAATCGCAGATATGGGGCCGAATTGTTAAATTTGAATGCCGTGGTAAAGTACGGCCTCGCAGACCATCCGGCGAGGGAGTCGGTCGTCTCACACGCCGACAAGGGGGCTTTGATCGACAAGGCCCAGATGTCGGTCGAAGGCGTGCTCGATACGAAGCGCTTCTGGAGATAGGGACCCCGTTCCGGCGGCTGGCTTACGTCCGAAAACACGTTGCGGATGGAACCACTGGCCGTTATGAATCCCCTTCAATCAACATGCTGCTTCGGAGACCGCTGTGGCGAACGGGACTGTAAAGTTTTTCAATCAAGACAAGGGCTTCGGCTTCATCACGCCGGACGGTGGCGGCCAGGATGTATTCGTGCACGTGAGCGCCGTACAGGGATCCACGTTGCTACGCGAAGGCCAGAAGGTTTCTTACGAGGTCGGCCAAGACCGCAAGACTGGGAAGTCGAAGGCAGAAAACGTCCGTGCCATCTGATGGTCGCGTGCTAGCGCGACCACTCTTGGCAAGAAGGCCTGCAAGGTTTTGCATCTTGTGAGGATGATGGCTTTCAACTACCGCGGAAGCTCCTTCGCCTGGCCCACCTCATACGCAATCGTTCGGTCGTCGCTAGCGTGTCGAAGCCAAGCGATCTGCGGGCCTCGTCCGCAAGAGAACTGAGATGACGACGACTCCAGCCGCGACGCCGAAAGGACCCAACGTCCGCAAAGGCAGAAGCCTCACTGTCGCGCTGAAACGTCGTGCCCTCGCCTGCGTTGCTCATGTAGACGGAGCGGCAGATGAAGTTTTTCTTCCACATCAGGGATATAGATGGCTATGAGCGGGACGAGGACGGCGTTGAACTGCCATCCTTATCGGCCGCGATCAACGAAGCGAACGAGGCCGCGAGGGAGATGGTGGCGGAGTTGGTGATGCAATCCGATGAGATTGACGGTCGCGTGAAATTGCCAACGAGGATGGAGAGATCGTGAGGACGGTCGCGTTCAGGGATGTGATCAAGCTCGACTGATCAGGAATCCGTCGCCGCCCATCCTACCGGATCGGAACGACCGCAAGGAGCTCACGTTTTGCGCGATGCAGTCTATTGCATATGACGTTTTTATGACAGAGTTTGTCGCATCACGTTCAAGAGGAGGGCAAACATGGGTGAAAAACGGAAGCGAGTCTATGAAGCGCTTTTGGATGGCGCCACAGAAGGTCTTTCCGGCAAGGGGCTTTACGATTTCGTTTTGAACCGTTGTCCAAAAGCGACCAGCAAGAAGATTGTGCGTGCCTCGCTTCTGGCGCTTACCGATCCTCATGTAAGGGATCCGAATATCCTGAATACCATCTACGCGCTCGCCATAAAACACAGGATGGACGAGGTCGGCTCCGCGTACGATCCCGATGACGAGGAGAACGCTGCTGAGAAAACCCCAGTTCTGCGCAAGCTGAAGAAGAAAGCGGAATCGTCCGCCTATGCAGCCCTCCAGGCGCATCCGACGTGATTAGGAAGCTCGCTTCAGGTCACCCGCGCATTGTAGCGACGCGGCGCTGCGATGCTTGACATCGTTGCCCCAAATGGCAAGCTGCGGAAAATGTTGGGGAACTTCTAAATGTTTGGTATCGGGACGGGTTATCGCTTCGTGATGATCGAGGGAACGTCAGAAGGATGGGGTGAGCTTGTGTTCACCGAGACTGTCGTTGATATCGATGGTCCTCTTCTAAAGTTGGCGTCGGGGAGGATTATAAACTCGCATTCTTCTCTGTTTGTATCCGCCAACCCGGTGACAATGCTCGCCTCGGCATCCTCGATGCAGGAAACCGCGCCGGAAGGGATTGCCTAAAGCCAAAACTCCAATGTTATCCAAAACGTGGGGCGGGTATGGGTAGAAAGCTCACAACAATCTTTGCCGCAGACATCGCTCAATATAGCCAACACGTCGAGGACGATGAGATTGTTACCCTGACTCGCCTCGCCAAACTCTCTGAGATAATTTATACGCTAATTTCAACCACTTGCGAAAGTGACTTAGGCCTTATTAATCGAGGTCCGCCGTGTGCTTCCTACGGTCTTGATGGGAATGGATCCGGCGACCATCGTTCAAAGGCCGATGGAGCCCCGGCTCCGCTGAGGTTCTGTAGTAAACATCAAAATTGATGCGCTAGTAAGAAGACAACGACACCCTCCGAGCGAATCGATCCACATCGAGGTGCTAGACTCAAATTAGACATGATTGGACGTGCGGTGGCGCCCCGACCTCATGTTTAGAGCATACCCTGCAAACGCTTTGGAGCGGGTCAGCTGTGCCGCACCGTTCAACTTTTTACCCTTATTTATCCCGGGTCCGAAGACCGGCGATGCTAATCCTTTTTCCAGAGGTGCTGATGTGGATCGGCACCCTTTTTGGAAAAGGAGAAACATTATGAACAAACATCTTCTCGCCACCGTCGCACTTCTCATGGCCATCTCTCCCGTGGCGGCTGAAGCTCGGTGCCTGCCGAACAACGCGGTCATCGCCGCAAAGGCTGTTCCGGTCATTCAATATAAGAGCACGACGATCGACGGTGTGAAGGTCTTCTACCGCGAAGCCGGCCCCAAAGACGCGCCGGTCCTCCTTCTCCTGCACGGATTTCCGACCTCATCACATATGTTCCGCAACCTTATTCCGCTGCTCGCGGACCGCTACCGCGTGATTGCGCCGGACTATCCCGGCTATGGCCAGAGCGACGCACCCGATCACACTAAGTTCTCCTACACATTCGCGAACCTGACCAACATTGTCGACAAGCTAACCGAACAGGTCGGCGTCGATCGCTACAGCATGTACGTCATGGATTACGGTGCACCGATCGGCTACCGCCTGGCGCTGAAACATCCGGAGCGGGTCGAAACACTGATCGTGCAGAACGGCAATGCCTATACCGAAGGCCTCGCCGCATTCTGGGACCCGATCAAGGCCTATTGGGCCGAGAAGACGCCGGAGCGTCGGGAAGCACTCGCCGGCCTGGTAACGCTCGAAACGACAAAGTTCCAGTATACCGACGGCATGGGCGATGTGGCGCATATCAGCCCCGACAACTGGGTCGTTGATCAGGCATTGCTCGATCGGCCGGGCAATAAGGATATCCAGCTAGACCTCTTGGGTGACTACGGCAGCAACGTACCACTTTATCCGCAATTCCAGGCGTTCTTCCGCGACCGCCAACCGCCGACGCTGATCGTGTGGGGCAAGAACGACAAGATCTTCCCTGAGTCCGGTGCCCATCCCTATCTTCGCGATCTTCCGAACGCCGAGATGCACATTCTCGACAGTGGCCATTTCGCCCTTGAGGACAAGCTCGACGTGATGGCGCCGCTCATTCGCGACTTCCTGGACCGCAAGGTTTGCAACTAGTCGAATAGCTAATCCATTCCGGGGGGCCAGTTGCCCCGCGCCCCCCTATAGGAAAGATCATGACCAATCCCGTTTCGGGCGCCCAGGCAGCTGGGGAGCCATCCCTCTCGATTGTCCTCGTACATGGCGCCTTTGTTGATGGCTCCGGGTGGCAACAAGTCCATAGCGAACTTGTTTGCCGCGGGTTCGAAGTGCTTGTTGCTCAGCACCCGACGACCTCGCTTAAAGGGGTCGTTGCCGTCACCGAGCGCCTAATTTGCTACGGCTCGCCACCCGGTGCGCGAACATCGGCCTCCGACGCTGATCCTGTGGGGAAAGAACGATCCCATCTTCCTGCCCGACGGCGCGCGCGCCTATCTCCGCGACGTTCCCGACGCCGAACTTCATTTCTTCGACACCGGACATTTCGCCCTTGAGGACAAGGCGGACGAGATGATCCCCGTTATACGCGACTTCCTCACCCGAAATCTGCCCCAGTAACTCAACCCCAAAGAAGGAAAACAGCCATGTACAATAGCAAATCCAAGCCGAGCGTGCTTCCGACCGGTGGCGGCGCAGCCCTCATCGATCCCTCCGACGCCCTGATCCTGCTTCTCGATCACCAGTCAGGACTGTTCCAGACAGTTAAGGACATCTCGATCTCTGACCTGCGCCGGAATGTGGAGATGGTCTCCAGGCTCGCCACGCTCCTGAATATCCCTGTCATTACCACGGCCTCGGAACCTGCCGGCACCAATGGTCCGCTGATGCCCGAGATCCACGAACTGGCCCCGCATGCAGTCTATGTGCCGCGCAAGGGGGAAGTGAACGCATGGGACAATGACGATTTCGTCGCAACGGTTCGCGCGACCGGTCGAAACACTCTCATAATGGCAGGCGTCTGGACCAGTGTCTGCGTGATGTTTCCGGCGCTCGACGCCCGTGCTGCCGGCTATGACGTCTATGCGGTCCTTGATGCGTCGGGTGATCCTAGCGAAATGGCATCGCGCATTTCACTTGCCCGGTTTGTGCAGGGCGGCGTCAAGCCGACATCGACCAACGCATTGCTGTCCGAGCTTCACCGGACTTGGGCACGTCCCGAAGCTGCAGAACTCGGCAAGCTCTATGGACTCGTCGCGCCAAATTATGCTGCTGTGGCAGAGAGCTATGCACGCGCGCAGCAGGCCGCGATGGAGGCAATCTAGCACCGTATGCATCCGACGCATTGCGAACTGACAATACAATGAGGGTTCACTGATATGACCTATGGTTTTATGGATATCGCAATCACTCCTTCAGTTCGCAGGGCGCAAGCGGAAATGGGAGCGGATCGTCTATGGTCCGACTTCAAGGGACACCGCGAATTCGACCGATTTTCTATGAGAGAAACCGCATTCATCGCGCAGCGCGACAGCTTCTACATGGCATCGGTTTCGGAGACTGGCTGGCCTTATGTCCAGCATCGCGGCGGACCTAAAGGCTTTCTTAAGGTGCTTGACGATCGCACGCTTGCCTTCGTCGATTACCGCGGCAATCGCCAGTATATCAGCACCGGCAATCTGGCAGAGAATGACCGGACATGCCTGTTCCTGATGGACTATCCCGCCCGTACGCGCCTGAAGATTTATGCCCGCGCCGAAAAGCTGGCGCTCGACGTAGATCCCGTGTTCACGGCGAGCATCACCGACCGTGATTATGGAGCCAAGGCCGAACGAATTTTCAAGCTCAAGCTTGAGGCGTTCGACTGGAATTGTCCGCAGCACATCGAGCCACGATATACGGAAGCCGAATTTCTCGCGGCCTCACAGCACCTAATCGACAAGATTGCTCAGCTGGAGCAGGCAAATGCGTCGCTTCGCGGGCGGGTTGACGTGCGGAGAAAAGATTGACGCGCCAAGGTTAGCGCCCATCCACCGCAGCCATGGCAAGGCGGGTCCGTTTGGTCGCAGCGCCTGCACCCATCGCAACCGCACTATCCAAGGACTTCTGGAAATAGCGCATCGCCTGGTGTGGACGAGCGTGTCCGGCTTCAATCATTCCCGCAACGCGCCAGAGGTCCGGATGCCACCAGCGTTCCTCACGTATCCCGATTTCGCCAAGTACGGCGCGCAGGCTGTTTTCGGCCAGTTGCATCTCGCCTGCGGCTATATAGGCCTCCGCCAACAAGCTGCGGTAGAACGGGACACGAGCACGCCAGCTTCCCCGCAGCAAGCCAGTGATGCTGTCCTGCATCAAGGTGAAACCTGCTTTGTCACCTCGAGCCGACTGGATCGCACCGGCGAAAAACGTGGCTGTCCCCTCGTAAATGCCGACGCTTTCACGGCGGCTGACGTCGGCAAGCTGCAGCTGAAGCTGCGAAGCGGTTTCGAGATTGCCGTCCACGAAAGCAATCGGCAACGCCGCCAGCGAGACCGCATTGCCGAGGGATATCATGTGATCAAGATCGACGGCACGATCGATGGCACGACTGGCTAGATCGGAGGCACGATCAGAGTCACCCTGTAACCAGGACACAAGCGCCAGAGATAGGCGTATGCCGGCCGGCAAGTCGACCTGGAACCGGGAGAGTCCGTAACCTTCCTTCACGTGACCCCAATCATTCATCAACGCTTCCAGATGGGCCGATGCCGAATTCAGTTCACCTGCGTAGATCTGGATATGCGCCAACAGTCGCTGCCCGTCAGGCGCGGTCGCCCAGTCCAAGCCCTTTGCTACTGCAAAATCGTTCATGCTGCGTAGCGCCGTGCGCGGGCGGCCGGAATAGGCCAGAAAGACGGCTTGTCCGCAGACCGCGCGCATTTGAAACTCGGCATCGCGGGAACCGTTCGCATGAAAGATGCTTTCGCGCCAAGCGTCGTCGGTTTGCGGGTGCATGTGGCGCGCAAGTGTCATGGCCCAGGCCCGTGCGGTGGACAGCTTTGTTCGCCCCAACGGTGCAAGCCCTACCAGGGCAGTGCTGTTCGAGCTTGCAAGATCGATGGCCTCTAGCATCTCTCTGAACGCGGAAAGCTCTTGCCAAAGCGGCAATGCAGCGACCACCAGTTCGACACCCAATGCGGCGTCGCCCGCAGGATCGAACGCCCAGCCGATCGCGGCACGCACATCGTCGATCTGCCTCCGATATTTCCCGAGCCATTCACGAGACGTCTGCGAAGTCCATTCCCGTTCGGCGATCTGCAGCTTGTCCCTTGTTCGAACGGCAAATTGGCGTCTTGCATTCTCTCTATAGGGAGAACCTAAAAGACGCCGCGCGGCATAGGTGCCAGTGCTTTCGGCAAGCCTATAGTACATAGTGGAGCCATCATATTCCGCGGAAACAAGCGATTTTGCCACAAGCTGCGACAGTGCATCCCGCCCAGTCATTGGCTCGAGGGCGCCGGCGGAATACAGGGCCTCCACATCGTCAGCGTTGAAACGGCCGGAAAATACCGAAAGCAGGCCGAGCAGGACAGCCTCGCGGTCAGGAAGAAGCCGATAGCTCCAGTCGAGGGTTGCCTCCAGGGATTGGTGGCGCAATGGCGCATCCCTTGCTCCCCGATTCATTGTATCAAAGCCATCCCTGAAGRGGTCATCGAGCGCGGAGGGTGCAAGAACGCTGGCTGTGCCAGCAGCCAGTTCGATGGCGAGTGCCAGCCCATCCAGCCGTGTGCAGATCGAGACGACGCTCCGGACATAATCGTCGGAAGGCGCAGCATCTACGGAACCGCACGCCTTTGAAATGAACAGCTGGATTGCGGGAAACTGCAGGGCGTCAATGGGGGAAAGCGCCGTCGTCTGGTGCGGATAAGCGAGACCGGAGAGGAAGTGGATTTGCTCGTGCCGCGTCCGGAGCGGCTCGCGGCTGGTCGCAATGATCCGGGCAGAAGGAACGTCTGCTGATATCCGCTCGACGATCGTCGCGGCCATTGCGATGACGTGCTCACAATTGTCAATGATCAGAAGCAGCGTGTTACCACGAAGGACGTCGATCACGCCTGCGATCGGGTCATCAAATCCAAGCGAGACGCCGAGAGCGGAAGCGATCGCTGGCACCACAAATCGCGGGTCGCTGAGCGCCGAGAGATCCGCAAAGGCAATAGCCTCGCCTGCCAGGCAGGATTGCTGAGCAACCGTGACCGCAAGTGATGTTTTTCCGGCTCCGCCCGGACCAACGATGGTCACATAACCGGCTTGATCGAGCTTCTGGGAAATCTGTCGGATCGCGTCATCGCGACCGAGAAGCTGCCGAACTCGGGGTGGAGCGATATGGTGACTTTTGGTTGGCGCGACTTGCCGCGCTGGCGCCGGGTGGTCGCTTTCCAAAGCGGCAACGAACTTGTAGCCCCGCCCCGGGATCGTGGCAATGTACTCGGTGGCAGGATCGAGTTCGGCCAGCGAACGTCGAAGATTGCCGACATTGACCTTCAGATTGTGGTCGTGAACGATATAGTCTGGCCATACGTGTGCGAACAGATCTGCTTTGCTCACTACCTCGCCAGCCCGCGTCACAAGCAGGGTAAGAATATCAAAACCTCGCCCGCCAAGTCCGACGGGCTGCCCGTTATACAGGAGAGCTTGGGCCTCTGGGATCAGCCGGAAATTGCCAAATTTGTAAGCGGTTTGTTTCAACAAAGTTCGCGATCCACCGGCGTTCGACACCCTCGTATGATGAAAAAGTTAGACGTTACACCGCTAGCCAATTATGAAGGTCTATGGAGACACGGTTGCGCCGCATGCTGGTGAGATGACATGCACCACGTCTCATCTCAGATCTTGGCCGTATTGGAAGATCATTTGGTTTACTGACAAATCACTTAAGGCGGTATTCATCTGCGCAAAATGCTATCACCAACATTCCGCTCGGACAAATGTACGGGAAGTCGCTGCCGCGATTGTTCTGTGTCTAATCCAATACTCCCTTTATCCGCTTTCGGCGAAGCTTCCGCCTTAGGAGTGCTCCCTTGGATCCTTGTTCTTTAGATCACCCCTGCCCTACAGTAGAAGACGCCATTGAGGCTAAGGCTTTCATTGATCTACATGATGCCGCCCATGGCCGATTGCGGGGCGAGGAACAGTTCGAATGTGTTCCCATCAATGGCGGATGCACGATTTCGCTTCCACGCGCGCCTGCAATTGGCCTTAACCGCATCCTCGGCCTGACGACAAGTGAAGATCTCGATGAAGCCTACTACTGGATGAAAAAGAGGCCGGGGAATCGTTTTTTACAGCTTAACGTCGACGCTGCATCTAACGAACTGAGACATTGGATCCAGTCGAAAGGGCTGCTTCCTTATGGTCCTGGGTGGGCAAAGCTGAGGCAAACCACCAACACTGTCTCTCTTCTTTCGCCGAGCGCCGTGAAAACACGAAAAGTTCGACTCGATGAAGCCGAGGTATTCGGCGCCATGATGTGTGCCGGGTTTGGTTTTCCGGAAAGCCTTACTGTTTTGTGGGCCGCAATCGTTGGAAGAGACGGATGGTCGTGTTTCTACGCGTTAGACGGGGAGACACCTGTGGGAACGGGAGCTATGTTCGCTTCAGGATCTTATGCCTGGCTCGGCGGAGGAACGACCGTGCCCAGCTTTCGAAACCGCGGTGCCCAGAAAGCTTTGATTCAAGCTCGCCTACAAGAAGGCGCTGACCATGGAGTGTCGACTTTCGTAGTCGAGACCGAAGTGCCATCGGCCGAAAAGCCTAACATTTCAAACTCCAATTTAGCAAAAATGGGCTTCGTGCATATCTACAATCGCAGCAACTTCCGTTTGTGAGGAGCCTGTTGCGGGCCAAGTTCTACACCCGCCGTATAATGCGCTAGGAGACCTGACCTGATGTGGTGGACGGCCTCCGCTCCCGGCATCGCAATGTGCCAAAGCTGCGCCGGAGGAATATTTCGTACCATAAACGCCAAATGGCGCACCTCATGGCCGGCGGGAAGTGCCACGACCGCAGACAATAGGCCGTGCGTTATTTGGACAACCGGTCCCGACGGGGACGCGTTCCGACAGATCGAGGACGAGTGCTAGCCTCCGATCCACAGACAGGTGCCGCACTTCACCATCGGCGTTCTAACCGGCTTGCAGAACCGTCTTTTTTCTGCATTGTATCAAGCTCACGTTGGGGGAAGAAATGGCTACAGGCATAGTAAAATTCTTTAATGGTGACAAAGGCTTTGGGTTCATCAGCCCCGACGGCGGCGCCAAGGACGTGTTCGTACATATTTCGGCGCTACAAGCATCCGGCATTCAAACGCTACGCGAGGGTCAAAAGGTCTCTTTCGACACCGAGCCCGATCGCATGGGCAAGGGTCCGAAGGCAATCAACATCGACCTGCTTTAGATTTGATCTCGGCCGCAGCGTCTCATGGGCGCTTAGCGGCGTGATTTGGCCCCGCCCCGGGTTTCGTAGACACCCTCGGGAGAGATTTTCTGCTGCTTCTCAAACTCGACGGGCGACAGCATCCCGTTTCTGACGTGCTTGCGTTTCGGAGGGTAGAACATCTCGATGTATTCGAACACATCCTGGCGGGCCTCATCGCGTGAAAGGTAGAGCCTCCGGCATGTCCGTTCGCGCTTCAGAAGATTGAAGAAGCTTTCCGCGACTGCGGTGTCGTGACAATTGCCTCGACGGCTGTCAAAGCTGATTACGGCTGCGACGTCGCCACACGGCCATCAGACGCATCAGACCCTAGTTCAATCGGCGCCTGAACATCCATGCCGAGACAGGCATGGTGACGGCGGCGATGGCAACGAGCGCTAACATGTCGGGCATCATCTCCCTGACATGCGCGCCCTCGAGGTAGACGCGTCGGGTGATCGATATCGCGTATTTCAAGGGATTTATCACGGTCGCGTATTGCAAAACCTCTGGCATGTTGTCCGTCGGCGACATCAATCCCGAGAGCAGCATGAACGGCATGAGGAAGATGAAACACAAAACCATCGCCTGCTGCATGTTTCCCGCCAACGACGACAGGAACAGTCCAAATCCGATGGCGGCCGCCAGAAATAGCGCAAGTCCCAGGTAGAGGGTAGCGAACGATCCCGCGAAGGGAATCCGAAACCAGAACAGCGCGACCAACAGGATCACAGAGGCCTGGACGATGCCGACAATCATCGAAGGCACGGCCTTGCCGATCATGATCTCGGTCGGTGTAAAGGGAGCAACGAGGAGCTGGTCGAAGGTTCCCTCCTCACGCTCGCGCGCGACCGACATCGCCGTCAGCAACATCGTCATCATCATAGTTATGGTTCCGATGAGCGACGGTACCATCGTCCACCGGGTTTCGAGTTGCGGGTTGAACCACGCTCGGGTCGTGACTTGGATCGCGCCTGGAGAACGCCTTTGGGCAAGCCAGTTGCTTGAGAAGTCTCCTATGATCGTATTTGCATACCCCTGGGCGACACCGCTTGTGTTCGAGTTACGTCCGTCGGCAACCACTTGGACGACCGACGAGGCGTCGCTCTCAAGCTTTCGTTCGAAGTCCTGTCCGATGACGACGATGAGGACCACCTGCTTCGTGTCCAGCAACGCGGCCGCCTGGGCTGTCTGGGTCAGCGTCGCTTGCCGCTGGAACACTCCGGAACCTTCCAGTTTGGCGACAAGGGCCCTCGAGGTCGCGCTGTGATCCTGATCGACCAGCGCATAGGGGACGGTATTGAGATCGTAGCTAGCGGCATAACCGAAGATGAGGCACTGGAGGATTGGCGGCAGCAGCACGCTTGCGCGGCTCTTCGGATCCTTCAGCATGACAAGGAGTTCCTTACGGATAATTGTCAGGATTCGAAACAACGACGCCAGCATCATGCGATCCTCTTTCGGGTAAGCCTCACCGAGAGCCCAAGCAGCACTGCCGCCATGGCGGCGAGTACGGCGGCGTTTGGCAGGATGACCCTCCAGATGTTGCCGGCGAGGAACAACGTCTGGAGGAGCGTCACGAAGTAGCGTGCGGGGAATAGGTAGGTGATGATCTGGACAGCGAACGGCATACTGCGGGGATCGTACATGAAGCCCGATAACATCATGGCTGGAAGAAAGGTCGCGAACAGGGTGACCTGGCTCGCGACGAATTGGCTCTTGGTCGCCGATGAGATGACCAGCCCGAGGCCGAGCGCGACGAGAAGATAGAGCATCGATACGATAGTGAGGATGACCAGCGAGCCACGAAACGGGACCCCGAACAAAAGCTTGCTGCCGACGACGCAGAGCGCGAGCCCCGCCAGTCCAAGCAGGAAATAGGGGATCGTCTTTCCGAGCAGGATTTCCACTGAACGAACCGGGGTGACGAACAGTGCTTCGAAGGTCCCGCGCTCCCACTCCCGCGCCATGACAAGAGCGGTAAGCAGCGCGCCGATCAGCGTCATCACCAGCACGATGAGACCTGGTACGAGGAAATAGGTGCTGTCGTTGGCTTCGTTGAACCAGAGCCGGCTAACAATCGTGATGCCTGAAACCTTGCCACCGTTTCGGGCTGCCTCCTTCGCTGCCCAGACCCCAACCGCACCCTGCGCATAACCGAGCGAGATCCGCGCCGTATTGGAATCCGCCCCGTTGACGATTAACTGGACTTCCGCAGTGCTGAGCTGGATCGATCGCGCGAAATCCCTGGGAATGCGGACGATCGCTCTGATATCGTCTGACATCAGCATTTGCTCGGCCTCCACCATGGTCTTGACTCTTCGGGCGGAGAAATAATCCGAGAGCTCGAAACTTGATGCCATGCCGCGCGCCGCGCCAGAATCGTCTTCGATGACGATGGCCACGGGGACGTTCTTGATGTCCAGGTTGATGCCGTAGCCGAAAAGCACGAGAAGAGCGACCGGCATGATGATGCCGATTGCGATGCTGCTAGGGTCACGCAGGAGCTGCCAGGCTTCCTTGCGCACCAGCGCGCGTATACGCCTGAGTGCCGAGGTCAGGCCACTTCGTCCCTGATCGCTCATGAGGTGCTCTCCTTGGACTTCTGCCGCTCTTTCTCAACGATCGCGATAAATGCTTGCTCCATCGTCGGGGCGTCGTTTTCCGTGCTCTTTGCATGTGTCCTGATTTCGAGGGGGGTGCCTTCTGCAAGGTTCTTGCCTGCGTCCAGAATGATGATCCGATCGCAGTACTCCGCCTCTTCCATGAAATGGGTCGTCACGATGACCGTGACGCCCTGTTCTGAGAGTGCGGTGATCCGCCCCCAGAACTGCCGCCTCGCCAGCGGGTCGGCCCCGCTAGTCGCCTCGTCGAGGAACAGGATGTCGGGTTCGTGCAACAGTGCTGCCGCAAGTGCGAGCCGCTGCTTGAAACCGCCGGGCAACTGTCCGCTCGGAAGGCCAGAGAATTGTCCAAGTTCGAACCGCTCCTTCAGGGTATTGATCCTGTCGCGCTTGGCGCGTCCCCGCAGCCCATACGCGCTGGAAAAGAATTCCAGGTTCTCATCGACAGTGAGTTGGGCGTAGAGGGAGAACTTCTGTGCAACATAGCCGAGCCGCTGGCGAGCTTTTGCCCCCGCAGTCAATAGGTTCGCCCCTGCTACCTGCAGCGTGCCGCTGCTTGCCGGCAAAAGGCCGCAGAGCATCTTGAATGTCGTGCTCTTGCCGGCCCCGTTCGGTCCCAGTAGGCCGTAGACCTCGCCACGCTTCACGCCGAAGCTGACATGGTCCACAGCGGTAAAGTCGCCAAAGGTGCGGACAAGGTCCCGCACCTCTACGATTGTCTCAGCAGAGGCCGGATGTTGGCTCGAACCTTCTGTCCGGCTCTCGCGTCGTTCGTCGCCAGTGGCCTCATTGAAGAGCATCATGAAGGCGTCCTCGAAGCGAGGTTTTACCGCCTCGATCTCAAGCTTTGTACCCTCCACCTCGAGCGGTCGTTCATCCTCTGCAGATTTGCGCACCACGCGGACGCGTCCAGCTTCCGGAACTGCATCAACGACGCCGGGAAGTGAAAACAGCCGGGCCTGGAGGGATCGCGCCGCCATGCCCTTTGCGTCCCTCATCAAAAAGCAACATCCTTTTGCCTTCTCAGTAATGTCCGCCGGCCGCCCCTTGGCGAGAACTTGTCCCGCATGCATCAGCACGGCGTGTTCGCAGCGCTCAGCCTCGTCCAGATAGGATGTCGACACGATCACAGACAGCTCGTCTTCCTCGATGAGCTTGTGGACGATCTCCCAAAGCTCGCGGCGGGAGAGCGGATCGACGCCGACGGTCGGTTCGTCGAGGAGCAGCAGTTGTGGCGAGCGGACGAGCGTACAGGCAAGCCCGAGCTTCTGCTTCATGCCTCCCGAAAGCTTGCCCGCCGGCCTTTCCTTGAACCGCCCGAGCTGTGTCATCTCGAACAGCCGCGGGTAGATGTTGTTCCTCTGCTCCTGTTCTATCCCGTGCAGATCGGCATAGAGATCGAGGTTTTCCTGGACGCTCAAGTCCTCGTAAAGACCGAAGCGCTGAGGCATGTAGCTAATCCTGTCCTGGACCTGTTGCGGCGAACGGGCGACGTCGATACCGATGACTTCGATGCTGCCGGCGTCTGGTGCGACCAGGCCGGCGGCCAGTCGCAACAGCGTGGTCTTGCCGGCGCCATCCGGGCCGACCAGGGCCGTCAGCGTTCCGCGAGCCACTTCAAGCGAGATGCCAGCAAGGGCATTGACGGGCTTACCGGCGTCGCGCTTGAAGGTCTTGCGAACGTCCTTGGCGACCAGGGCTGTCTGTTGGGCGTTCATGGCTTTTACCCTATTTCTGCGCGGTCGCTGCGACGTCGCTACCGAGATCCGGTCTCACGGTTGCCGGCATTCCAAGCCTTAGGACGTTATCTGGATCCTCGACAAAGACTCGCACCTCGTAGACCAGGCTGCTTCGGAGCTCCTCCGTCTGTACTGTCTTCGGTGTGAACTCGGAGACCGAGGAGATGAAACCGATCCATCCCGGTATCGGCCGTCCCGGAAAGGAATCGACGCTGATGGTTGCCTTCATCCCAGGGCGCAGTAGCCCGATTTGCGTCTCGGAGACATAGGCGCGAACCCATTTAGGATTGACTGTGGCGAGCGAGAACGCTGTCCGCGTCGGCGAAGCCATTTCCCCCGGCTCGATTAGCCGGGATCGCACGATCGCTTCGACTGGGGCTACCAAATTGGCTTCCGCGAGCTGCTGATGCAGCAGGGCAACATTGGCATCCGCCGCGCGAAGCTGCGCCTCTGCTTCCTCGATGTCCTCGATCCGGGGACCGATCACAAGCAGATCCAATGCCTTCTGATTAACCTCCACCTTGGCATCGGCCTGCTTCGATTCCGATTCCGCCATCTCAAGCGAGCGCTGGCTGGCGACGGCTCGCAGAGCAAGGGAGCCTTGGCGCTCATACTGCGCCCTCGCGTTCGCCGCCTCAACCTTCGCCGATCCGAGATTGGCGCGCGCCTGGGCGATGTCCTCCGGGCGACTGCCGTTCTTTAGCCGGGCAAGGTTGGCGCGCTGGCTTGCCGCTTGCGCCTCCGCTTGCGCCGCTTGGGGAGCGAGCCTGCTGGTATCCAGCCTCCCGAGCACCTGATCCTTTTTTACCCGATCCCCCTCCTCGACGAGCACCTCCGCGACCCGCTCGCTCCCGTTGAAGGCGAGATCGACCTGCCTGAAATCGATGTTTCCATAGAGAACAACTCCCCCGGAGCCGTTGCGGTCATGGAGATACCAATACGCCCCGCCTCCTGTGAGGATCGCGAGAAAAACGACGATAATTAGAATGCGCTTCATGACTTCATTCATCTCCGCGGCTAAGTCGACTTCTCGTTGGTTTTGGTCTGTGCTGCAGGGTCGATTTGATCAGGTCATTTGGGTTTGGATATCCTCATTCGCGCAGAATAGTCTCCGCGTCCTGGATGGCGAGCTGGTCAAGGTCTGGCGCGCTTGAACCAGAGCCAAACGGCTCGTGGAAGAGTACCCCCATCACAGAGCTGGCTCGCTTTGTCTGAACAGTTTCGCGGCGTTTCGTTAAGTGGTTACGCCTCGATTATGCGGCCGCCTTCATGCGCGTCAGTGGGTATGTAAAAGGTCCAATAACGGCCGATCCCGGCGCGGGCCTCGGACACAATTTTGAAGGCCCGAAGATAAACCTCCTCCTATGATCGACAACCAGAGCCGCTCGACAAGGACGTCGTCCCGCCATACGCCCCCTCCCATCCATCCAACCCACCCTTCTTCAACACCGCCGTGAAGTCGATGGACGTGAAATACGATCCTTGGTCGGTATTGAATATGTCGGGCTTGCCATACCGGGCAAGGGCCTCCTCGACCGCCTCTATTAGCCGTCTCTATCGTGATCACCATGAAGGCACGCAACGAATGAACCAATAGACGACGGCGCAGAGATAGACGACGCACTATGCCATTGGAATTTAGGTGAGGCCTAGACCCGGTGAACGTGAGCTTGCGTAGGAGATATGAATAGAGGCGCAGCTTCCTCCAGGCGGTCCGCCCGGATTCAACGACGTAATCGCATTCTTCAGTTTGTGACGATCGGCTCGGCCTACGCGCAACCCTTGGAAGACCCGTGCAGGGCGAGCCACCTCAGCCACGAAGACGAATATACCGTCTTGCCATAGAAATGGTCCGATAAGTCACCGGACAGGATCTCTCACTTAATAAGTGAGCGAGGTAATGCTACCATTATAAGCGCTCGGACAATCAACCTGCGAAGCCAAGCTCCGCCCTCGCGATTATGCTTGTTGGTTGCACGACTTTGAACGGGAGGGCCTCAGGTCGACGGGCCCATCACTTCATCGCGTGTCGGACAATTCCATGGCAAGAACCAGATCAGTTTCTGTAATTTACCGTAACGTACATGCAGCCGGATCTGATTGCTGCTAGCCTGTCTTCATGGCGTTGCGCGGGGCCTCCGCATCAACAAGTATTTTTCGCTCGACCGGCGGCTGCATTTTCTGCGGTTGCAAGCGAGGTTGCCCAGACGTCCGGTGGAGACGATGATCCGTCTTCCACCAAAGAAAGAAAAGGTGCGATCATGACAAGGTTTCTTGCTTGGTGTGCAACTTGGCTGGCGGCGGTGTCCTGGCTCGTCATTCCGACAGAGCTACCGACTGCCTACGCGCAGCAGCCAGC